>JAFVRE010000040.1 GCA_017504465.1 Clostridia bacterium
AAAATAGAGTGTTTATTATATAATGATTATATAATAATATATCAAAGATTGACGGTTATGAGAAAGGCGCAACGGCTATATGCCGTTTTTATCGAGTGTATAGGGAATGAAGTTATTGAGGAGTGTAACTGAAAAATGGACGGTATGCAAAACTTTAAACTGATTTTTGGTATAGACGCGCAGGACTTATTCACCGCCGCAGGACGCATCAACGTTATCGGCGAGCACGTGGATTACTGTGGGGGGAAGGTGTTTCCCGCCGCGCTTAATTTGCGTTGTAACGTCTATGGGAGAAAGACAGGTTCAAAGATTATCCGCATTGCATTGAAAGGGATCGAAGGGATTATTGAGCTTGATATCAATAAACTTGATAGTTATCGCGAGTTAAAGTTCGGGAACTATCAGGCAGGCGTTGCGTATTTTTTGCAAGAAGAGGGGGTTCAAATTGTAGGTTGCGACTTATTCTACGACTGCACCGTACCTTTTGGTAGCGGACTTTCGTCTTCAGCCGCAATTGAAGTCGCAACGGCGGTTGCACTTTGCGAATACGCAGGGGTAGAGTACGACAAGGTTAAGCTTGCGTTGCTTTCACAAAAAGCGGAAAATGAATATGTGGGCGTAAACTGCGGTATCATGGATCAGTTCGCTTCGGCTATGGGAAAAAAGAACCATGCAATACTTCTCGATTGTGCTACGTTGGAGTATGAATACGTGCCTTTGGAGCTTGGCGACTATACAATCGTCGTTGCAAATTGTAACAAGCCGCATAGTCTTATAGAAAGTAAATACAACGTTCGCCGTCAAGAAGTGGAAGTGGCTTTGAAGATAATCAAAACGGCTAAAAATATAACCTGCATTGCGGAGCTTACGCCAGAGGAGTTTAACGAAGTCAAAGACCTGCTCGCAGGCGTTGTTTATAAGCGGGCTGAGCACGTGGTTATGGAATGCGCTCGTGTTAAAAAAGCCGTTGCGGCGTTGAAAGCAGGGGATATCGTGGAGCTTGGTCAGCTTTTGAACGAGAGTCATTACAGCCTTCGCGACCTTTATGAAGTCACGGGCAAAGAACTTGACGCATTGACTTCGTTTGCAAGAAAGGAAATAGAATGTCTGGGATCGCGCATGATAGGCGGAGGCTTTGGCGGTTGCACCATTTCTATCGTTAAAAAATCAGCGGTGGAGGGGTTTATTCGCAGGGTTGGTCAGGCGTATTTCGATGCGATCGGATATCGCGCAAGTTTTTACGAAACTTCTATTGAGGACGGGATTACCGTTACAAAACTTTAAAAGGCGGATAGTTATTCAAAGAAGCATTTAAAAGGAAATTGCAATAGAACGGCTTTTAAGAAAAAGGAGCGGTTTTTCAAATGATTCAAAAACATTTATCAAACTTATTAGAATACGCGAAATTACATCTCGGATTAAGAGACGTGGATACCATGTACGAGGCGAATCGCCTTGCGGAGAAGTTGCAACTCGATTCTTACGATGCTGTTTTACCTGATACCGAACTGATTAAAGCGTTGGATTGTCCCGATTCTATTGTTGCGCCTATCCTTGACTACGCGCTTAAAAAAGGGCTTGTAGAAGAAGGAGAAGAAGAGTTTTTCACTTCGGAAATTTTAGATATGCTTTCGCCCTTGCCTTCGAAAACGATTGTTGATTTTAACGAGAAATACGCAAATAGTCCCGACGGCGCGTTTGACGCGCTTTACGATTTGGGAGTGAAAAACGATTACGTAAAGCTTTCCGCTATTCGCAAGAACAAGGAATGGGTTGCGGAAGCGACGAAAAACAAACTTCAAATTACAATCAATTTAAGCAAACCTGAAAAGAGCAATAAAATGGTCGCAAAAATGCGCACCGTTTCAGCAGGCTATCCCAAGTGTATGCTTTGTAGAGAAAACGTCGGGTACGTTGGTCAGGGCAGAACGCGCAGGAATATGCGCACCGTGCCTATAAAACTTGCAGGCGAGGACTGGTTCTGGCAATTTTCACCGTACGCATATTTTTATCAACACGGGATTGCAATAAACTGCGAACATACCCCCATGGCTTTAACGGATAAGACGTTTGATAAACTTTTGGATTTCGTGGATTATGCTCCTCAATATTTTATCGGCTCGAACGCTTGCTTGCCCATTGTAGGCGGAAGTATTCTTGCGCACGAGCATTTTCAGGGCGGTAAAGCGGTGTTTCCCATGTTCTTTGCGCCTGAAAAGAAATCTTTGAAAACACCCGTTCAAGGCGTATCTGCCTGTGTGCTTGACTGGTATAACAACGTTATTTTGCTCAAAGGAAAAGACAAGTCCGCGGTGTCGGAAATGGGTAAACGCATTTTTGCGGAATGGGAAAAATACGACGACGAAAGCGTTGGCATATTCTCGCGCACCGACGCGCAACACAACGCGCTTGCGCCTATCGTGGAAAAGACGAAAGACGGCTATAAACTGTATATCCAGCTTCGCAACAACCGCTGTGACGACAAGCACCCCGACGGGATTTTCCACGCGCACAAACAATACCATAATATCAAGAGCGAAGCAATCGGTTTAATCGAGGCTATGGGTAGGTTTATTTTACCCGGCAGGCTTGATTATCAGCTTAAAGAAGTTGAGAAATTTCTTACGGGCGAAAATACGGAAATTGCTGAAAATATGACCATTCATACCGATATGATCGGCGAGCTTCTTGAAAAGCACGGCAACAAATTGAGCGCGGAAAAAGCGCATAAGGTCGTGACGGAACGCGTAGAATGGGTATGCGAGCGTATTCTTGAAAATACGGCGGTATTTAAGAATGACGAGCAAGGAATGAAAGCATTTGATCGCTTCCTTTCAGTATGTGGCATAATCGAATAAAAAGCTCGCAAGAACGCGTGCTTTTGAGATAAATTAAAAGTAAAAGGGTACGGAAAATTTCTGTATCCTTTCAACAATTAAAATAAAATGGTTGGGATTTCGAAGCATTCGGCTTTAAAAATAAAGTCGAAAAAGCATGGATTTTACGAAAAACGTATGCCCAAATCCCCAAACGACGAAATTCGACTGTTGAAATTGATAAAAAACCGTCGTATGCGGATTCAGGCGTATGCGGATACCCCCATATATCGCTTTTGAAAGGGGAAATGTGTCGGATTGCGTCGAAAAAAATTTGAACAGAAAAATGGAAAAAGTTTTGGTAGGGGAGCTTTGAGAAGTCCCCTACTAAAAAAAGGCAATAGAAATATTGTAGATTTTCTTTTAAAAATTTTGACAAAAAAACCCAAAAAAAATTTCGACAAAAAAAGAGGGAAATTGCATGAAATACATAATGGCGTTGGATCAAGGCACTACGTCTTCACGCGCGGTGCTTGTTGATGAAAATCAAAAAATAGCGAGCATTTTAAATCGTGAATATCCGCAAATTTATCCAAAGGAAGGCTGGGTAGAACACGATCCAATGGAAATTTGGTCGAGTCAATACGGCGTAATGATGGAAACGATTGCAAAAAGCGGCGTAGAGCCTGCTCAAATCGCGGCCATCGGCATTACCAACCAACGCGAAACGACTATCGTTTGGGATAAAAATACCGGCAAGCCGGTGTATAACGCTATCGTTTGGCAATGTCGGCGTACCGCGCCTATTATCGAGGATTTGCAAAAACGAGGCAAAACCGAGCTTATTCGTCAAAAGACAGGGTTAATCCCCGACGCCTATTTTTCCGCAAGTAAAATCAAATGGATTCTCGATAACGTGGACGGCGCGAGAGAGAAAGCGGAGCGCGGCGAATTACTGTTTGGTACGGTAGATACGTGGCTGATTTGGAAACTTACGGGCGGAAAAGTTCACGCAACCGATAAAACTAATGCGTCAAGAACAATGCTGTTTAATATTCATACGCTTGAATGGGACGAGGAATTGCTTGAAATTTTCGGCGTTCCGCAAAGCATGCTCCCTGCAGTAAAAAGCTCGGGTGAGATATACGGTATGGCAAACGTGGGCGGCGTCAACGTTCCGATTGCCGGTATCGCAGGCGATCAACAAGCGGCGCTGTTTGGACAATGCTGTTATGAAAAGGGCGAGGCGAAAAACACTTACGGTACGGGTTGTTTCTTGCTTATGAATATCGGGCAGACGCCGACTATCAGTAAAAACGGACTTCTTACTACCATTGCGGCAACGCTTGAAAAGGAAGAAACGCAGTATGCGCTGGAAGGCAGCGTATTCGTTGGCGGCGCGCTTATTCAATGGCTTCGCGATGAAATGCGGTTTTTCGCTGAAAGTCGTGATGCGGAGTATTACGCCCGCAAAGTCTCGGACACGGGTGGGGTGTACGTTGTTCCGGCGTTTACCGGTCTTGGCGCGCCTTACTGGGATATGTATGCGCGTGGCACGATCGTTGGAATCACTCGCGGTACGAAACGCGAGCATATTATCCGCGCCGCGCAGGAGTCTATCGCCTATCAGTCCTACGACCTTGTAGAAGCGATGGAAAAGGACGTAGGTAGTCCGTTAAAGCATTTAAAAGTGGACGGCGGAGCATCGCGCGACGGATTTTTGATGTCCTTCCAAGCGGATATTTTAGGGAAAGACGTGGTCAAACCGTCTATACATGAAACGACGGCGCTGGGCGTTGCTACGCTTGCAGGGCTTACCGTCGGGCTTTGGAAAGACCGCGCGCAGATTAAACAACTTTGGGCAACGGAAAAGACGTATCAGCCTACCATGTCCGCGTTGGAGCGTGAAACAAAGCTCGGGAAATGGCGAAAAGCGGTGGAAAGAAGTCGCGGTTGGGCAAACGATTGAATGTGATAAAAAGTACACTTGTACAAGTGAAAAGGTAAACAATTAAAAATATTTTTAAATCGTTGACTTTAAAATAGATATATGTTACAATAAATAAGAGCTATACGTCTAAAACAAGTCTTTGTAAAGGTTAAAGGAGAGAACGTTATGAGTAATAGATGTGTTTGTTGCGGCGCTTTCATTGATTCGGGCGTTGCAAGATGTAAGTATTGCGGTGCTGCCGCGCCCGTTACGAACAGAAACGAGTCCAAGGAAGCAAACGTTAATCACAATGCTGCTTCTAATCAAGGCAACGTGCAAAATCAAGACCTTGGTTCGTTGGACGCATGGGTTATCAACAGCACGATTGCTGCGGAAGCGGCAAGAAGCGCGGCGGAAGCGGCAAGGATTGCGGCAGAAGCGGCGAGAATGGCGGCGGAAGCAGCGGCGGGATATCCTCCCGCTACGGCAGGATTTTCTCCTGCCCCCTCTTCTGTAAGCGGTAGCGGAAAAGATGCAAATTTAAACATTTTTGCAAATCCGAACTGGAAAGAGCTTTGGGAAGCAAAGGGTCGTGAAAACAGAGAACTTGGGATCATCTTAACGAATACCCAGGATTTAAAGAATGCAGACGTGTTTATGTCGGCGCTCAAAAGCTACGTGGAATATAAATCGCAAAACGGCGTTGACTATTATCTGCTCGACTTGAATAATCAAGCCATTGAGGCGATTGATCCGACAAACGTTGACGATATAGTATTGTGCTTGCTTGATCAAATTTACGACGTTGTCGTACCTCATTACCTGTTGCTTCTTGGCGATTGGTCGGTTGTGCCTTGCGCAAAATGGGATAACTACGGCGACGTGTATGACGACGACGTTCCCTCCGACCTCGTTTATACGCAGCTTTTTGTGGATTCTCCTTGGTGCGGTGCGAATTGGTGCTTTGAGAATATCACGCAGGTGGGTAGAATTCCTGCAAAAGCTTCCAACGGTTTTAAAGAGGCAATCGCGTATTTCGAGCACGTGAAAAACTTCAAGCCATATAACGGCACGAAGTCGTTCGTTTGCTCTGCTCTTGTTTGGGAGCCGACCTCTCGCGTAGAGTTCGCGCATTTAAAACCCAACCTTATCACTTCGCCGGAATATACCACCAATTCCTCGACTGCAAGCACGTACAATCTCAACTTGCTTGGAAAATTAAGCGGCGAATATAATTTAATAGGTACAAACCTTCACGGTTCGGACGAATCGCACGAATGGTACGGTCAGCGCAGCCAAACGGAAAGATTTTGTCCCGAGGCATTTAATAAAAACGTCCTTCCTGAAAACAACGGTTACATGCTTATGACGGAAGCTTGTTACGGTGCAAGACCTCAACATACGGAAAGTATGGTTGTGCATTCGCTTATGAACGGTTGTATTTCGTTCGTAGGTTCTTCGAGAATTGCATACGGTTTTGACGATGGAAATCTTTGTTGCGCGGACGTTATTGCGCAAGTCTTTACTTATGCCGTAGCGTGTGGGTTGACGTCGGGTATGGCGTTCTTGGCGGCGCTTAGCGTGCTCTCCGATCATGAAATGGACGACACGGAAGTTAAAACGCTTGCGGAGTTTGCGCTTTACGGCGATCCGTCCGTATGTCTTGTCGATAATCCCGGTGCGCACTCCAAGCAAAAGAGAAAGGGTGGTGCGGCAGTAAAACGTTCCGCGGTGAAACGCGATAGCGCTCGCTCGATCACTTTGATGTCCTGCACTGAAACGAACAGCGGTAGAAACAGCAAAAATATCGTTAAGCTGAAAGACGTTTCTCCCGTCGAACAAGCGCAAATCAAAAAGATGGCGGACCGTGTAAGCAAAACGAGCGACCATTACGTCATCCAAAAATGCGCTACCATGAAGAACGTTAAACCGAATATATACAAAGTTGTAGGCAAGGAAGAATATCGCGCAGTTTACGCGAAGAAAGAGGGCGCAATTAAGACTGTCATTAAGATACATTTGGACGGCGCAGGCAATATGACAAAAGTATATCATTCCAAGTAAGGAGGAAAAAAGGTATGATGAAAGGAAAAATTGTTTTTGAATTGACGAACGTAGGCTCTAAAAGCCAAGGTGAATTTCCTTTCCTTGTCGTTGAGGAAGGAAAGAAAATAAAAATCGGTTTCCGCGGCGATAATCCGTTTGAACAACCGACCCTTCATCTTTATGAAGGAAAGGACGTTGTCGTAGAAGGTGAATTCAACGAAAACGGAAAATTTATCGCTACGTCGATTTCGGAAGTTGTTTGTGACGTTGAGTGCGTTTGCGAGGAGCAGGTATGCGACGAAGAAGAATGTTGTTGCAATAAAGAAGAAAGCTTAGATCAAGAGAATTGCTGCAAGGAAGAAGAAAACAGTGAAAATGAAAACTGTTGCAACGAAGAAAATTCTTCAGAAGAGCTTTGATAAAGAAGAAAATGGAAAAAAGCCGAGCGAATGAATGCTCGGCTTTTTTGTTGGCGCAGAGAATAGGATTTGCGCCTTTAGCAGCGCGCTCCGTCAAACGATTATCAATCGTTTGTTTTGCCGTTAAGTGATTTGTAGCAGTAGCTTAAATGGGCAAAATACTCGCTCTCGCTCGCAACTCCCCCCTCAAATCCTCTTCTATATTCAGAATACAAACAAAAAAGAGACAGAACGATGTCTATCTCTTTTTGTTGGCGCAGAGAAGAGGATTTGAACCTCCGGTAAGTTTTTGGCCTACACACGATTTCCAATCGTGCTCCTTAAACCACTCGGACATCTCTGCATATAAGGCTCTTACAAGCCTTATTATATTACTGTATTTTTTAAAAAAATGCAAGCGTTTTTACTCTGCTTTATGAAAAAAAATAAAAAAATCTTCTTTTTTTTCACTTTTCCGACGGAGCGTAACATTTGCATACCGTTCCGTTCGGTAAAAAGCCCGTATCCGAGCATTGTTTGCAGGAGTATTGCGGAAGCAATTGCCACTCTTCAATCCCGAGCGCTGTTAAAATTGCCTTTCTTGCGCGAATTAAACCAGCCTTTTCTTCTTGTAGTGCGGGCAGTTTTTCAGGCGTAAAGACTTCCGCTTTTGCAAGCGAGATTTCCATTTTTGAAAGGCTTTGAGAAATCTTCTTAAATTCGGCGTTCGAGTTAGCCTTTTCTATAAACTTATCAGCCACCGATTGCGCCTTTTCACGACGGATCGCGTAATATCTTTCTCTATCTGTTTTCGCGTTAATATTCTCGATTATTGCCGCGTTAGCATTTGACGTTTTTGCCGAAATGGTGGGGGCAGGTATGGATTCTATGCGATTTATACCCTCACGTTTCCAGTCGGATAAGATTTTGTTCATATAGGGGATAGGGTTGGCTGTACCCGTAGCGCGTTTCCCTGCTTCTAAAATCATTTCGTCGGTAAAACTCCAACCGCGCCACGTTTCGACCATAGTTATTCCAACCGCATTTTTGCTTGTGATAGCGCAAACTTCTCTAAGCTTTGCAAAGAGTTTCAAACAATCGTTTTTGGATTTTAAGTAATCTTTTACGCTGTCCAAGGAAACGATACCTTGCGAGAAAAGCTGGGATAAAATTTCATTCATAGACGAGAAATCGCTGCGCTCGGTTTTTAAGCAATAGGTTGCGATATCGAGTAAGGACTCGTCTTCAAACCCATACTCGCGCCATTTTTCCGTATATTCGTCCGTAAAAGCGGAAGGATTCCCGATTTTTGCACCGAGCTTTTTCCCGATACGGAAGGTGAGCGCGGTAAGCTCTTCTCGCTCAGTTAAGTAGTTTTCTACGTCCGTAGCGTTAAATTTACCTTTTTCTATCAACTCTTCAATCGAGAGGGCAAGGGCGGTAATACCGCCTTTTTTCATGCGTTTTGCCGCTGTAAGTATAGCTTTGGAATCAAACCCGCTATCCAACCATTTTTGATAGAGAGAATAATCGTTTTCGTCGGGATTTCCCGTCAAATTAAGAGCATTAAATAATGCGAGGACTTCCTTTTCGTTTGCATTGCAGTTATTGAGTTCGCGTTCGACTTGGAGATAGGTTGTCCAACCAAGCTTAATATATTTTTTCGCTTTATTAAAGATATAGGAAGCAGACACTTTTTCGCCTTGTTTTGCAATACAGTATTCAGCAATAAGTAAAAAGGCTTGGGGTTGGATATCGTTCTCTTCCAAGAATTGCATATATTTCAAAGAAGCGTTATAGGAAATGAATTTTCCGACCTTTTGCATCTTACGTTGCAATTCCTTGTTAAAATCGGTGTATTTCTCATAACGGATACGCTTAGGCGTGCCCACCGAAGCGCTTACGGGGAGATAGCTAACGGCAAACGGGTCGTTACAAAGCACTTGAACAAGATCGTAATCTTCCCAAAACTTAAACGCTTGTTTTACAGCCTCTTCAGATGTGGAAAGTACTTCCGCCATCGCAGCAAGAGAGTAATCCTCGCTCGAATTTTTACAAAGGTATAAGCCGTAAAGATAGACTTTTACGGCAAACCCGTCTGCGCTCGGGAGGTATTTACTAATAAATTTATTCTCGACAAGAGTGTAAGCGTTCTCGTCATATTCTTTGGAAAAAGAACAAAAAGCCATAAAAGCTTCTCCTTTGTGTAAGTTTGCTGAAATTTTTTCTCTTTCTTTTAAAATCCTTGCATTATTTAAACAAATGTAGTATAATTAAAAGGTATAAGTGGAAATTCGCCACTTTGAAGTTAACTATATTATAGCTTTTTTTTCAGGGAAAAGCAAGGTTTTTTGAATAGACTTCGCGTGGTTTTTGAAATTTTCAATAAATTCTGAAGGAGGCAAGCGACTTGCGTATCTTGCATACGTCCGATTGGCATATCGGAAAACGGTTATTTGATAGAGAACGTTTGGACGAGCAAGCGGCAGCGCTTGACGAAATTGTTTGTATTTGCGAACGGGAACAAATAGAACTCGTTTTGATTGCAGGCGATATTTTCGACACCTATACGCCGAGTGCGGAAGCGGAGGAGCTTTTCTATTCAAAAATTAAAAAAATTGCCGGAGCGGACCGCGCAGTTCTTATCATCAGCGGTAACCACGACGACGGCGTAAGGCTTTCTGCCGCCGCGCCTTTGGCGGTAGAGTCGGGTATTTATATCGTAGGTAATTCGCGTTCTCCGTTGCCTGTTTCAAAGGGCTTAAACGGTAGATTGGCTCGCCCGATCGAGTCGGGAAAAGGCTATGCTACGTTTGAAAATAAACAGGGAGAAAGAGTGTTTATCTCAACCCTGCCCTATCCAAACGAGGCAAGATTCAAGGAAGAAAAGTCTGATCTTCCGTATGTCGAGCAAATGAAAAAATGGATACGTGAGAGTGAAGATTATAAAAAGGAAAGCACGCGGTCCATTTTTATGGCGCATATTTTCGTGGCAGGCGGCGTTTCTTCAGACAGTGAGCGCGAAATAAGCCTTGGCGGTGCAAGGGCGTTGCCTATCGAAGCGTTGCCCGCTTCCGATTATATTGCGCTCGGTCACTTGCATAAGAAACAAAAAATGGGTAAGGGGCATTGTTATTATAGCGGTTCACTTTTACAATATTCCTTTGACGAAACGAGTGAAAAATCAGTTAAAATTTTTAATTTGACGGGGGCAGGTGTGGAAGATTTACAGGACGTGCTCTTACAAAGCGGTCGAAAGCTGGTGCGGCTTGAATGCACGAATATTGCGGATGCGCACAGTTTGCTTGAACAGTATCCAAACTCGCTTGTAGAGCTTACTTTGCGGTTAAGCGAGCCGTTGACATCGCTGGAAGCGGCTGAACTTTCCAAGCGCAAAAATCTCGTTTCGTTATTGACGGACGTGCAAACGCAAACGGATTTTGTGTTTGAATCGAGAAAAAATCTTGGCAACGAACGTCTTTTTGAAGAATTTTACCGTTCTCAGTACGGCGTAGAACCGGACGCGGAACTCAAACAATTATTTTTACAGGTTATGAGTGAAATCGAACACTCATAACCCAAGCGTTGCGGCTTTGTTAAAAAGTAACAACAAAGCCAGAACAAAACTAAAAGGAGGTAAGCATGAAGCCCGTCTATCTTGAATTTTGTGGCGTAAACAGTTTTTCGGAAAAAGCAGTCGTTGATTTTCGAAAGCTCTTTTCGAGCGGAGTTTTTGGGATTTTCGGGGATACGGGTAGCGGTAAAAGTACCATACTGGACTGTATTCAGCTTGCCTTATACGGTACTATTGACCGTTCGGGAGAGACGGAATGTATCAATCGCAAATCGGACGGATTTTATATTCTCTACGATTTTGAATTAGAAGTCAACGGAGTAAGACGGACGTACCGTGTACGCCGCGAACGTACAAGAAAGGCGTCGAATAACTCTAAAGCTTATCTTTACGAACAGACGGAAAACGAAAAGTTTTTAGCGCTCGCAGAAGGCACTCGCGACGTCAATCAAAAGCTTTCGGAAATTATAGGTCTTAGCCTTGCCGATTTCAAGATGTGTATTGCCCTTCCGCAAGGGGAGTTTGCCGGGCTCGTAAAGGCAAAACCTGCTGAACGGCTTGCTTTGGTTGCAAGGCTGTTTGATCTTACTAAATACGGAGATAAATTAAAATTCTATCTCAAAGAAAAATTCAACGCGGCTGAGCTTGCGCTTACCGTTGCGGAAACCAAACTCAACGCTTTAGAAGATTGTAGTGACGAAAGACAAGCGCAAGCAAAAACACTAGTGGAAGATTTTCACGGTCAATTAATAACACTCGAAGAAAAAATCGAGGGGCACGAAAAAACGCTTGCCGATATGCAAAAGCGTTTGGCGGAAAAATACGAGTATGAGCGTGCGGTAGCCGAGTTAAAAAAAGCAGAAAACGAACTACCCATGTACGAGAATAAACGTTCCATTTTACAACGTTACGCTTTGCTTAAAGGCCTTTTTGATAAATGGACGGAAAAGCAAAAAAAACAACTTGAGCTTGCGCGAGAGCAAAAGAATAGCGACGTGGCAAAATTGCAGCTTCAAAGCGCAGAGCTTGCGCTTGAAAAGGGAAAAAATGCCTTATCAGACGGAAAATTTGATGAAAGAATTACGGAAGTAAACCGCATTTTAGGTCGTTTTGAAAATGCAAAGGATGAAATTGAAAAATGCGAAGAATGCAAGCGCGCTTTAGAAACGGCTCGCGAAGAATACCTTTCGTTAAAAAACGCTGTACAAAACGAGCCTTTTGACGAAAAGATAGAAAAGCTTAACGTTTGCTTGGAAAAGCTCGGCGGCGAAGAAAGTGTAGCCGATTACGTTAAAAATCATCTCAAAGACGAAATTTTAGCCCAAGGCTATGGGCAGGTATGCGATGATTTGAGATTTTTAGCCGAGAAATATCCGCAAACGCAAGAGGACGTTGCTGCGCTTATCAAGAAATATACCAAAGCCCAAGGCGAAAGCACAAGTTTTGATTTATCTAAAGCACAAGCGGAGTTTAAGGCGCTTGAAGCGGAGAAGAAACGTTTAAAGGCGGAGCTTGACGGCTTGGAAAAACGTAAAAAGCTTTACGAAGAGAATGAAAGCAAAAAACGAGTGGTCGAAGAACGTGGCAAGAGCCTTCGCGCTACCTACGATATTTTAAAGGGAAAAACGTCCGCTTTGGAACAATACGGTAGCCTGCAAGAAGTCACTGCACGATTCGAGCTTTTGAATAGGCAAAAAGCAAATGCCGAACAGGCGCTCAACAAGGCTCAAGAACAGCTTTCGTCCGCTAAGTCTGACGTTGAAAAGTATGGTGCAATCGAACGTAAGTGCGAAGAAGAGCTTTCAAGCCTGCAAAGCGAGCTTGAAACGGGGCTTTCGCAAAACTCCTTCAAAGATATCAGTGAAGTGGAATCTTTGCTCAAAGAAGTTGGCGACGAACGTTTGGCGCGCGAACGCTGCGACACGTTTTTTGCTCGGTATGGAAGTTGGAAAACGCAGCTTGAAAGAGTGGATAAAAACTCTTTTGAGGGAGTGTCCGACGAGGGCATGTATGCGTTGAAGGAACAAAAACGCAGTTTAGACGAATCGCGCAAGGCGCTTACGATTGAAATAGGCAAAGCGGAACAAGAGCTTAAAAAATTGCTTGAAACTCGCAAAAAACACGAAGAATATAAAAAAGAATACAACGAAAAGAAACGCGCGTTTGAGCTTTGGGATAAATTGCGCAATTGTGTAATGCCAAGGCGTTCGGAAAAGACGCTAATGGATTTCGTAGCGACCGAGTATTTGCAGGACGTTTGCGCGGCGGCGGGAAAAACGCTTTTACAGCTCACGAACAATCGTTACTTCTTACGCTATCAAAACGGCGAGTTTTTCGTTGGCGATAATTTAGACAGCGGGCAACTTCGCGCGGTTAAAACGCTTTCGGGTGGGGAAACGTTTTTGGTTTCCTTGTCGCTTGCGTTGTCGCTTTCGGCGGCGATCTGTCAAAAATCCTTGCGTCCGATAGAATTTTTCTTCCTCGACGAAGGGTTTGGCACGCTTGACGGAAAGTTGGTGGAAACGGTAATGGACGTACTTGGGAAACTGAGCAAAAGCTTTACGATCGGCTTAATTTCTCACGTAGAAGAGCTTAAGCACCGTATCGGAAATAAGATTTTAGTTGAAGGCGCGTCCGATTTACACGGTTCGCAAATTCGATTAGAATGTTTTTAATATCTAAAAGCGAATATGCTTGAAAGGGCATTTGAAAAAAATTACAAAATAAACAAGGAAAATAGAAAAAACAAGTTTAAGTATTTGGCTGTTTGGGTAAATAAATAATTGGAGTAGCATATTTTTGTCACGTGCGCGCGTGTGTAACGTGCGTTCGCGTGGAAAGGAAGGGCTAAAACGAGATGATTGTAAGTGCCGTATCTTTATGGAAAAAACTTGATATGAGCAATCCGCTTGCCGAGAGCGAGTGGGGCGCATGGGCGGAAGAAAACGCAGTATTCACGCACGTTACGTATTCGGGGCATAAAGCCGCGGACGGTAGTGTGCGCGTTTATGCTGTTTTCGGGAAACCCGCGCAGGGCGATAAATTTCCTACGATATTGCTTTTGCCCGACGGCGGAAAACGTTACGATACCGAACTTATGAGATTTTTCATCAGCAGAGGTTATGCAGTGCTCATGCCCGATTACAGCGGTAAGATGAAATCTGACGAAGAGAACACGCCAAGAACGATTTATCCAAAATCCTTGGAGTTCGCGAACTTTGATATTGCTCGCGGTTTGGACGATTTGGACGATTTAAAAATAGAAGAATCCTGTTGGTTTGAATGGTTGTACGTAGCCACGTATTCCATTGAATATTTAAAAAAGCGCGCAGACGTTGCGTCGATAGGCGTAGTCGGTATTCGACTGGGCGGTGAAATCGCATGGAAAGCGATGCTTTCTCCCGACCTCAAATGCGGAGTACCCGTCAACGCGGTAGGTTGGAGAAGTTATAAAGGCGTAAACAAATTCTCCGACAACGCTGAAAAGTACATGCGCGATTCCAAGCACCGCTACATAGCAGGCGTGGACTCGCAATCGTACGCATCCTTTGTAAAATGCCCCGTGCTTATGCTTTGCGCTCTCCGCGACGAGTGTTACGATCCCGATAGAGCGTACGATACCTATTGCAGAATCGGCGTCACTGAAGGCAGCGCCATTTCGTATTCGCTTGAAGGCGGTACGTGTATCGGCTCAAAGGTTTTGGGAAATCTTGATCTGTTCCTTGGCAAGCATTTAAAAGGCAGGGAAATTTATATCCCGTCCGCTTTGAATATTTCCATGAAAGAAGCAGGTGATAAGCTCGAAATTTTCGTGGAAGGCGACTCGGAAGCCATTTTATCGGAGCTTAGAGTGTATTATTCTGAAGCCGAACTTGGCACGAAAGCGGTATTCCGCGACTGGCGCAGAGTGGAAGTCGTGGATGGGAAAGCGGTCAAGGAAGGGAAATACGTCTTTAGCATTACGCCCGATAGTAAGCAAGCAGGCGCGTTCGTTTACGTTTCCGCTAAGTATTTTAACGGATTCCGTATTGCGTCGAAAATTATCGGCAAAAAGCTTTCCGGAACGGAAAAGACGGCGAAGAACAAGCTCCTGTACGGCGGAAAACGCTTGGATACCTTCTGCGTTGCGGAAAATAAGAAATATTCCATCGGGGAAATTTTCCTTGAACAAGAAGCGTTGCCTAAAAAGGAAGTGGGGTACGGCGGTATCAGCGGCGCGTATTCAGTTGGCGGAATTAAGACGTATAAAATCAGTTCTCCTACTTATCTTCCCGAAGAAAACTCTTTGCTGAAGTTCGACGTATATTCGGAACAAGGCGTACGTTTGATAGTGACCGTTGACGTAGCAACGAGTGGCAAATTTGAAAAATACAGATGCAAAGTTTCAATCAAAGCCGGCGGAAAATGGAAACGGATCGTGCTGAAACCGGACGATTTCAAAAACGAAAGCGAAGGCACAAATCTTTCTTCCTTCCTGCAAGGCAAAGCTTTATCATTTGAGAGCAAGAACGAGGAAGATAAGTTCTCCGTTACCAACATTATTTGGCTTTAACGGCAAGAGAAAGACCGTAAGCCTTGAAGGTAGATAATTGAAAAATGCAACATAGCCTAAAAAATAAAAGTTTAAAATAACGCGGAAAGGAAGAACGACGGAGTATGTACGAGCTTGGACAGGTTTTAACAATGAAAAAGCCCCACCCCTGCGGCGGTAGGTCTTGGACGGTTACGCGAGTAGGCGCGGACGTAAAAATTCAATGCAATACCTGTAACCGTTTTGTCAATCTCACCCGCGATGAACTCAAAAAGCGGGTAAAAAGCGAACGGCCTGCCCAAGCGAAAAAAGAGGAAGAATAAGTGGCGAAGTTTAATGATTTAGGTAAAAATCTCGCGAACGGCGATTTATATGAAAACTGTTTCCACACCAAAGAGAAACAAAGCAACGCGCGCTTTTTTTCGGTAATTCTTGCCTTGCTTTTATTGTTCGTAGGGTTTAGAACGTTCTGGACACAAAATTTCGGCGGTATCGTAGTAGATGGGGCGAGTATGAATACGACCTTAAACACTGGCGATAAGCTCTTGATGCGTTACGCAACCGCAGGCGCAGTTGCAAAGCGCGGCGACGTTATCATCGTGGACGTACGCAAATATCCCGAATGTGGCGACACTGATTTTCTCATCAAGCGGTTGATTGCAACGGAAGGGGATAAGGTCAAGTGTGAGGACGGCAATTTATATATTTGCTATGCAGGTCAAACGGAATATACCTACCTTGAAGAAGATTACGCGTATTATTACTCAAATAAAGCGGATTACGATTTTGGGGAATACGTGGTCGGCAAAGGCGAAATATTTTTCCTTGGCGATAATAGGTTAAACAGTAAGGATAGCCGTTACGGGCTTATCGGCGGTTCGCATTTATCCGACCGATTGTATAAGGCAAAGGATATTTACGGCGTCGTACCTGCTTGGGCGATTGAATACAAATCAATTTTAGAATTTGTATTCTTTTCAAGCCTTTAACACCGCGCGGTTAGCCGACGTTGATTGCGTTTATACGCAATGAAATTAGAAAGGATAAAAATAAAAAAGAGAATAATAATTTAAGTTTTAAGGAGTTAACATGGCAGTAAAGATTACTTCAGACAGTACTTGTGATTTAGGTGAGTTGGTTGAGAAATGGAATATAGGCATTATGCCTCTCAACGTAATTTTGGATACCGAGACTTATCAAGACGGCGTTTCCATTACGCCTAAAGATATTTTTGCGTTCGTTGAAAAAAATGGAATGTTACCTAAAACGAGTGCGCGCAGTATAATCGACTATGAAGAATTCTTCAGCGAAAATCTCAAAGACGCGGACGAGATAGTACATTTTAGCATTTCTTCCAAGAGTTCGGTTTCCCATAACGTGGCAAAACAGGCGGCGGAAGCCTTTGGCGGAAAGGTAACGGTTATCGATAGCGCGGCATTGTCTTCTGGGCAAGGCTTGCTCGTAATGAAAGGATGCGAGCTTGCGGCGCAGGGCAAATCGGCGGCGGAAATTGAAAAGCATGTGAACGCACTTCGTTTAAAGGTAAATACTTCGTTTATTCCCGACCATTTGGATTATCTTTATAAGGGTGGGCGTTGTTCTAAAATGGAGATGTACGGCGCGAATATTTTAAAAATCCATCCTATGATTTTTATGGAAGACGGGGCGCTGGGCGTAAAGAGAAAATACCGCGGATCTATGAAACGCTGTATTTCCAACTATATTGATGATTTGTACGCGGAATACCCTAACTACGATAAAACGCGCTGCTTTGTCACCCATTCTAACGCAGATGAACCTCTCGTTGAGCTTGCTGTGAAAAAAGTTAAGGAAATGTTTGATTTCGACGAAGTGGTCGTGACGGTTGCAGGATCGGTTATTACGGGGCATTGTGGAAGAAATACGCTCGGCGTGCTTTTCATTACAAAATAATGCGGATTAAAATTTTGCATATCCATTAATAAAAATCTAAACAGCGGTAGGTTGTGCAAAAAATAAATAAAACCGCTTGGAAGCCCGACGTGCGAATGCTGTACGGGGTAGGGGCGGAGCTTAAATAAACGGAGAAAGAAAAATGGTAAACGTCTATACGGACGAAGATTTGAATCAAGTTTATAAGCAAAGGAAAAAGGTGCTGTACGTCTTTTGGGGCGTGGCATTGGGATATTTAGCAATTTGTATTGCGTGCCTTTGCTATCATATTTCCTTACCCTACGGCGCGGATTCGACTGTTCCAAAGATTATCGTTGGGGTGCTGTCGGTGGCATTTACCTGCTTTGCTTTTTCTTTTATGAGCATCAAATTCCGTCGGGTAAATAAATATTACAAGATGCTTTTCGAGCTCTCTAAAGTAATCAAGAATAAAGAGGAAAACTATTTCGTTAAATTCGAAAATTGCGACGTTCAAAAGGATAGCGTTGACGCCG
>JAFVRE010000041.1 GCA_017504465.1 Clostridia bacterium
ACCTCCTTTCTTATTTTTGGCTATGGCTCTTCGCCTGAATGCCATAGTCTATTTAAGGCGACGCTAATTTTAAAGCTTTACGCCTTCGAAAGGTAAATGCAGTTCAACGTAGCCTTGTCCTGCTTTACACAAAGGACAAACCTTCCAAGCTTGTTCGCTTACGTGCATGTGCCCGCATTCGCTACAAATCCAAAGAATAGGGGATTCGTTCTTATAGAGCGTACCGTCCTTTACGGCATTTGCAAGATAATGGAAAATTTTACGGTGGTGTTCTTCCACTTTTGCGACGAGTTCATATAAAGTCGCAACGTCGTTAAAGCCTTCCTCTCTTGCTATTTTTGCAAATTTCGGATAGATCTCTTCCGATTCATCCCTTTCGTCGCCTTCAGCGAATTTAAGCCCTTCAACGAGCGTTCCTGCATGAAAAGGATATCCTGCGTCCAACTTAACGTTTTCCTTGCTTCCCGATTTTTCAATCATCATATTAAAAAATTGCGTAGCGTGGAGCGTTTCGTTTTTTGCAATCGTTTTGATGGCGTCTGCTAAAGTTTTATACTTTTCCTGCATAGCAAGCTTTGCGATCATCTGATAGCGCATACCTGCCTGACATTCGCCTGCAAACGAGTTTGCTAAGTTTTGATAAGTTTTCGTTTTTTCAAATTGCATAATTGTTTCTCCCAAAGGCGTCGCCTTCAATGTACAGTATGCGCCCAAAAATTCAGGTTATACCCCATAAACGCGTGGAATTTTTTGGCGAAAGGGGAAATAAAATGCCTTAACCGCCTTAAAAACGCTTGCAAAACACCGCTTTTACGCGTACAATAGTAGATACGGTCATAAGGAGAAAAAACAATGTTCAATATAGTATTAGTAGAGCCGGAAATTCCCCAAAATGCAGGCAATATCGCGCGCACGTGCGGGGCAACGGGTACGGCGTTGCATCTCATTCGTCCGCTCGGCTTTGAAGTCAGCGACAGATATTTAAAACGCGCAGGGCTCGATTACTGGCACCTCGTCAATATTTCCTATTACGATAGCTTTTCCGAGCTCAAAGCCAAAAACCCGAACGCGAGATTTTTCTATTTCACGACCAAAGCGCGTCACCGTCATAGCGACGTTGAATTCCGCGACGGAGACTTTTTAGTGTTTGGAAAAGAAACCAAGGGATTGCCCGAGGAACTGTTACTTGAAAACGAAGAAACTTGCCTTAGAATCCCCATGTTTGCGGAGGCGCGGAGCTTGAATTTAAGCAATTCCGTCGCAATCGCGTTATACGAAGCCTTACGCCAAACCAATTACGAGGGCTTGCTGGAAGAAGGTCAGCTTCATCATCATACGTGGGGAGAGAAATAAAAACCGCACTTTAAACAAAAACGGTGTGTATAAACTTAATAAATTATGTCAATAACCTTTGCGGACGAAAGTTCACGGAGGTTATTTTTTATGAAAAATCGTTGCATAATTTTTTTATTGTCATTCATAATAATCATGACGGCGTTTATAAGTTTTGGGGAAACGACGGGGGCAGGTATGAGTCCTTCAGTTCAAACGAGCGAATATTTGCGTATCCACGTCCGCGCAAATTCTAACGCGGAATCCGACCAAGCGGTCAAATACGCCGTTCGAGATGAAATAGTGCAACAACTCACGCCTATTTTAAAGGACTGTCACTCGAAAGCGGAAGCGCGTGAAAAGTTAAGAGCAAATCTTGCCCTTATTACAGGCACTGCGAAGAGTGTCCTTGAAAACCACGGCTATAACTACGGCGCAAAATCTACCTTGCGTTTCGAGGAGTTTCCGACGCGCGTATATAATTCGCTCACGCTCCCTTCAGGCTGTTACGAAGCGTTGATTGTCGAGCTTGGCGAAGGCAAGGGTGATAACTGGTGGTGCGTTGTGTATCCGCCTCTTTGCTTTTCGGGGAAAAGCGTGGTCGCGGGGGAAATCGTGTATAAAAGTAAGATCGCCGAAATTTTTGAAAAGCTCTTCAAATAATTATAAAAGACGGCAGGCAGGTATGCGATGAAGAGAATTTTACATAGGAGGAAGATTATGAAAAAAGAGATAAAGAAAGGGGTTTTACTCTCGGTAGCAGTCGCGCTGTTTTCGATCGGCGTAGGGTTTTGCATACCGACGGCGGCTGATAAAATAAGCGCGGAGATTATGGCAGAGGAAGAGGTCTGTGAAGCGGCGGTACTTCGTCAAGGCTCGAACGGCGGCGAAGTGAAAGAAGTGCAGCGCCGCTTAAAGAACTGGGGATATTATAACGGCTCGGTGGACGGCATTTTTGGCGCAGGCACGAAAAAGGCGGTAATCGCCTTTCAAAAAAAGAACGGTTTAAAGGCGGACGGCGTGGTAGGAGCATCCACGTACAAGGCGCTTGGAATGACGGGTTCGTATAATCAACTCGTCGGTCAAAACAGTTCTAATTCAAACGCAGGATATACGGACGCGGATTTATATTTACTTGCCCGCACAATTTACGCCGAGGGCAGAGGGGAGCCGTACACGGGGCAGGTCGCAATCGGTGCGGTCGTTATGAACAGAGTGCGTTCTCCACAGTTCCCGAATACGATTTCAGGGGTAGTATATCAACGTCACGCGTTCACGGCGGTATCGGATGGGCAAATCAATCTCACGCCCAACGATAAGGCAATGAAAGCTGCTCGCGACGCCATGAACGGTTGGGATCCGACGGGCGGGGCGCTCTATTATTATAACCCTGCCGTAGCGACAAGTTCTTGGATTTTTGACAGACAGACGATTACCGTCATCGGTAGGCACGTGTTTGCTATTTAATAGCGAAGAAGGGGGAGTAAAATGAAGATAAAAAAAGAAAAACGTAAAGACGTGGGAGTGAATTTCTCTTCCGGCGCGGAAAAGGTAGAGAATATATCTGAAAAAGGCGAACGGGAAGTTGCCACCGCGCATAGCTTGTACGGCGCGGAAACGACGGGCGGATTTGTTGAGAATAGGCTTGGTCAAAACTTGAACGATCCGTTGCTGTTCGGCGTAATTAATAATGAAAAATTAAACGGCGTCGGACAACAGAAGACGGAAAAGGATATTATTGAAAAAAAACGCGGCGCAGTCAACCAAAGCCACGTGGTAAAAATGCTCAATGAACGGCGCAGAGAAAAAGCACGAAAAGCGGAAAAGGAACGCCTGCTTGCCGAGCGTAGAATTTCCGCCGCCAAAAGAAAACAGGAACGAAAACAAGCGAGAAATTTATCGCACGGCGGCGGTAGCAGTGGCGGCGGTAAAAACAACCGCAGGGACAACGGTACGGGAGGCTGGATTGCCGCAGTGAGCGTGCTCGGCGCGACAACTTTAGGGCTTGGCGCGGTAGTGACCGTAGGCGCGATAGAAATGCGCGATACAAGACAAGGTATTGCGAGCGCGTATCAAGGGGATTTATACGAACTTATCGCGCTTGTAGAATATGCGGATTCCGATCTTGATAGAGTACGCGTTTCCAATTCCCCTGCGCAACAAAGCCGAATTTTGACCGACCTTTTATTGCAGACAAGGCTTGCGGAAAGCGTACTTGAAAAGATGCCGATAGACGCGCAATCAAACGGAAATTTGACGGCGTTTTTAAACAGGACGTCGGCGCTTTGCGAGCGGCTTTTAAGCAAGCTGCGCGCAGGTCAGCCCTTAGACGAAACCGACCAAGCGAGCATACAGCGCGCCTATGAAATCAACCGTAAAACGCGCGGGATTCTCGACGGGCTTATCGGGAAATACGAGGACAGGGACTGGCTCGAATATTTAAAGGGTAAGGGCGAAGACGATATGACGTTGGCACTGCGGGAATTAGAGGACGCGACGCTGGACGAAAACAACGTCAACCCCAACGCCATTCCCGACGTGAGAGCAGGCGCAACGCCCAAAGACGCCGAAGAGAAGAAAATCACTTCGTCGAAAGCGGAAGATTTATGCAGAGCGTATTTTTCCGACTATAAAATCAAATCAATAGAATTCCAAGGCGAAACGGTTTCCAAGAAAATGCAGGCGTACAACTTCCTTTTAAAAGACGAAAAAGGTCTTTTGTTACACGCTCAGCTTTCGGAAAAGAACGGCGAACTCATTTCATTTGATTACTATGAACACTGCGTAGAACACAATTTCGACCTTGACAACGCCAAGACAATCGCCGAAAACTTCTTAAACAAGCTTGGATTAGAAGATATGACGGCGGTCAAAGTGAATGAAATGGGCGCAACGGCATCTTTCACGTTTGTTTACGAGCAAGACGACGTGATCTATTATCCGGACTCGGTCGAAGTTAAAGTCTGCGAACAAAAAGGGATAGTGGTTGGATATAACGGCTCGGCGTATTTAAAACGCCATAAAAACAGAGCGGGCATAGCCGCGAGCATTTCCATGAGCGAAGCCCGCGCAAACCTCAGCGAAAAGCTGTCCGTAGAAAACGGAAGAACGGCGTTGATCTCGACGCGCAGGGGAGAACGGCTCGCTTATGAATTTATTTGCTCTTACGACGGACAAAGATATTTTGTTTACGTTGACGCGCAAACGGGCGAAGAATTGAGTATTTTAAACATCGGTCAAGCGAAAGAATAAAAAAAGCGATAAAAATATTCAAAGAACTCGGCTTTTCACAAGCCGAGTTTTTTGTTGCTTAAAAACACTTGCAATACGTTTATTTTTTTGATATAATAACTTTACTAATACATAGGCAAAACTATTAAAGGAGTATTATATTTTATGAAAAAAAGAATTTGCGCCTATTTGCTTTTATTCTCACTGCTGTTTTGTTTAACGGCTTGTACCATTACAAAATCGGGCTGGTTAGCAGGTGACGCAACGTCAACGCCAAAAGTTGAGGAAATGATGAACGCGTTTGCGGAAAAGGATATGGCTGAAGCTAAAAGTTTGATGCATAGCCAAGTTTCCGAAGGCTGCGAAAACGTCCTTGCGCAATTGATGGAATACTTAGACGGACGAAAAACGACAGCTTTAAAACAGACGAATATAAGCGTCAGCACGACTTCTGGTGAAAACGAACAAAGATTAGAACACGTTTCTTATCAAGCAACGCTCGCCGACGGTACGATTATTTACGTAAATTCGAGATATCTTTCCAACGACGGCGGCAACGGATTTATTACCTTTTACTTTATTGTAGGCGTGGTATAAAATTAGTTTGAATGGCACTTAAAAAAGACTAACGAAAAAATCGTTAGTCTTTTATTATAGTGAAATTTTTAAGGGGATTGCTTTATTTTTAAGCGTGAAAAAACGGCTGTCCTATAATGGACGGCCGAATTGTCGCTTAGTTGCGAGGGATAGCCCTGCGCGTTGAAAGATAATAAGGGGTAAAGCTTACGCTCTGTCAGCTTTCTTCAAGCATCTTGCGCAAACGTAACCGGTTACTTCCTTTCCGCCTTCTACGTAAGAAACTTTTTGCACGTTTACCTTGAACGTTCTTCTCGTTTTACGGTTGGAGTGGCTAACGTTGTTTCCCGAAGCTTGACCTTTACCGCAAATATTACATACTCTGGACATATTGACACCTCCGTTTTGAGTTTATTTACTAAAATTTTGCTCTCGTATAAAAACCCGAAAACTTCTTCGGGCGAAAACAAGCATAATAACTATATCATCTATTTCATAAAAAAGCAATTAAAAATGCCCCCAAAAAAACAAAAAAATTAAAAAAAATTTCGAATTTTAAAAAAAATACTTGCCAAAAGCATTTAAATGGTGTACAATAGGATAGAACTTGGAGATATCACTATGTCAGTTAATACTAGCAACGCTTACGGAAAAATTTCAATATCCGACCTTTCTATTGCAAAGGTCGCATCGCATACCGCAATGGAATGTTACGGTATTGTCGGTATGGTTTCGCGTAAATTTACCGACAGTCTTTCCGAGCTTTTGAAAAAAGGCGGCGGCGGTAAAGGCGTAAAAGTGACTACTTCAGGCAATAGAATTTATATCGACGTTTACGTAATCGTAAAATACGGGGTTTCCATTAGCGCCGTTGCCGATTCTTTGAAGGAAGCAATCAAGTATAAGGTTGAAAAATTCACCGGCATGATTGTGCAAAGCATCAACGTCAACGTCATTGGGGTTAAATTGTAAATACCAACGCGCTTTTACGGGAAGAACCTCTTTCCGTGCTTTTAGCGTACTACAATATATACGCGCGCACGCGCTATAATAAATCCGCTTTTCGCTTGTAGGCGGCATTCTCCCCCTTATTAATGATTAAGGAGCAACAGTAATGCATAAAACGATTAACAGTACCGAGTTTAGAAAAATGATTCTCGTCGGTGCAAAGCTGCTTGAACAAAACCGCGCAAAGGTTGACGCTTTGAACGTATTCCCGGTACCCGACGGAGACACCGGTACGAATATGTCTTTGACGATGCAATCCGCAGTGAAAGAACTCACCGCTTGTCCCTCTAATGCTTTCATGGAAATTTGCGACAGCGTTTCCAAAGGCGCGCTCAAAGGCGCAAGAGGTAACTCCGGCGTTATCATGTCGCAAATCTTAAGAGGTATTTGTAACGTACTTCGTGAGTGTCAAAAGGAAGTTGACGTAAAAACTTTCGTTAAAGCTCTTGAATCGGGCACGAAAGTTGCTTACGGCGCAGTTTCCGTACCCAAAGAAGGTACCATTCTCACCGTCATTCGTATGATGAGTGAATTTGCTTCTAAAACGGGTATTAAAAAGAAGAATTTTGAAGATTTCTTCAACGTAGTTTTAGAAGAAGGCGAAAGAGCTTTAGCGCTCACGCCCGAGCTTTTGCCCGTGCTTAAAAAGGCAGGCGTTGTCGATAGCGGCGGCGTTGGTTTAATGACCATTTTCAAAGGCTTTGCGGCGGCGTTGTCGGGCGAAGAAATAAACACCGCTTCGCTTATGGAAACGGTTAGCGAACCTACTGATGATTTCGGCGATAATTCCGATATTATCAATATGGATTTAGGGGAAATTCAATACGCATACTGTACGGAATTTTTCATCATCAATTTAAAAAAGAGCACCACGCTTTCGGATATCGATAGACTTCGCGAACGCCTTATGAATTTAGGCGACAGCGTTATTTGTATCGGGGACTTGGACCTTGTAAAAGTTCACGTTCACACCAACGCGCCCGGCAAAGCGCTCACTTACGCTTTGGAACTCGGCGAGCTTGACCGTCCGAAAATTGAAAATATGCTCGAGCAAAACCGTCAAATCCGCGCGAAAATGGAAGCGGAAAAGAAAGAGATGGGTATGCTTGCAATTTGCGCAGGTACCGGCCTTGCCGACATTTTCAAGGACTTGTTCGTGGACCGCGTAATCGAAGGCGGACAAACCATGAACCCGTCTGCAGACGATATCGCAACGGCGGCGCAAAAAATCAACGCGGAACACATTTTCGTATTCCCCAACAATAAAAACATCATTCTCGCGGCAGAACAGGCGAAAAAACTCGTTCAAAACCGTACCTTGCACGTTATTCCCACCAAGAACGTACCTCAAGGATTTGCGGCTGCCCTTGAATTTAATCCCGAGGCAAACGCGGAAGAAAATAAGACGAACATGATCCACGCGCTTGATAACGTAAAGGCAGGTCAGGTTACGCATGCAGTACGTACCACCACCTTGAACGGATTTAGCATCAAGGAAGGGGATATGATCGGCTTGGACGACAAAAAGATTTTGGCGAAGTCCGCAACGCCCGAAGAAACCACAATGAAGTTGATCGCGCGTATGAAAGAGGACTTCCACCAAGTCATCACCCTTTACTACGGCGAAGACGTTAAGCAAGAAGACGCGGAAGCTCTTTGCGATAAAATTGCCGCAGCTTACCCCGATTGTGACGTGGATTTCCACAGCGGTGGTCAGCCCGTATATTATTACATTATCTCCCTTGAATAATGTATATTTATGCAATAAAATAAACACAGAGGCGGAAGGAAGTGGTGTAGCTTTTTTCCGCTTTTTTATTTATCGTTGTGAAATACGGCGCAATACGGCGTCAAGCTGTGACAACTTTCGGTCATTGTTAAACTGCGCTTTGTTTCGGTCACGAAGGATAGAAAATTTAGATTAAGGGATCATCCCTTATAGGTATAGAAATGGATTTATTATCAATCCGCGCGGTTGGTGAAAAACGCGTAAAGGAATTTAATAAGCTTGGCATAGAGCAGGCGGAGGATTTAATACGCTATTATCCTCGGCATTATCTTGATTTGACCGAGCGCGCGTCCTTATCGACCGCCTACAATAACGATATGGTGCTTGTTGCCTGCGAAGTGACGAGGGTATTTCCTGTCAATTACGGAAGTCCGTTAAAGGTCGTAAAGGCGAATTGCACGCAGGACGGGTATCCGTTTAACGTAGTTTGGTTTAATCAACCCTACGTTGCGAAAACGCTTAAAACGGGCGAATATCTCTTCTATGGCAGAGTGAGCAATAAATATGGGTTACCCACTTTAACCAACCCGTCTTTTGAGCCGTTGGACAGAAATTACCGTTTAAAAGGCATTATACCCGTATATTCGTTAAAGGGGAAAATCGGGCAAGGCGTAGTGCGAAAAGCTATTTTAGAAGCGCTGAAAAAAGTGCGGATAGACACCGTTATCCCCGACGAAATTGTGAGAAAATATAACCTGTCTTCACTCGCGCGCGCGTACTTCGACGTCCATGCGCCCACCGATATGGAACGCGTGGCGGCGGCGTCCGAACGGCTTGCGCTTGAAGAGTATTTCGTTTTAATTTCAGCATTCAAATTGATTAAGGGCGGAAAGGAAGACGTCCGCGTCCACAGCTATAACGTAACGGCAAGCGACGTGCGTGAATTTACCGCTCGGTTTGGGTTTGAGTTCACGAACGGACAAAAACGCGCTGTGAATGAAATTTTTGAAAATTTACACGCGCCCACGCGTATGAACAGACTTTTGCAAGGCGACGTAGGCAGCGGTAAAACGGCTGTCGCGCTGTGCGGAATTTTTATGGCGGTCAAGGGTGGACATAAGGCTGCGTACCTTTCTCCGACCGAAGTACTTGCTTACCAAAATTATGCAATTATACAAAAATATTTCCCAGAGTATAAAGTGGCGTATCTTTCGGGCGGTATGACGGCGAAAGAGAAACGGGAACTCAAAAAACAAATCAAGGATGGGGAGATTGATATCGTTTGCGGTACGCACGCGATTTTACGAAAAGACGTCGAAATTCCCGATCTTGCCTTTATCGTCTGTGACGAACAGCACCGTTTCGGCGTAGCGCAGCGCAACGCGCTTGCGGAAAAGGGCGCAGGTACGGACACTCTCGTTATGAGCGCAACGCCTATACCGCGTACCTTGTCACTTATTTTCTACGGCGACCTTGACGTTACGACGATTAAAGATAAACCCAAAGAACGTAAAGAAGTGATAACGGCAATTATCCCTGAACACCGTTATGAAAATATGTACGAGTACGTACGGACGGAAGTCGAGCGGGGCAGGCAAGCGTATTTCGTTTGTTCGAAAATCGAAGACGACGAAGAAGGCACGCTAATAAGCGTGAACGAGCTTTACGAAAGTTTAAAGAAAAAACTGCCAACCGTTCGGTTCGGGCTGTTACACGGTAAAATGAAAGACAAGGAAAAATCCGACGTCTTACAAGCCTTTAAAAACAAGGAATATGATTGCCTTGTTTCCACGACGGTCGTTGAAGTCGGGGTGGACGTACCCAACGCGACGATAATGATCATCTATAATTCCGAGCGGTTCGGGCTTTCACAGCTTCATCAGCTTCGAGGCAGAGTAGGACGGGGCGACGAAAAGAGCTACTGTTTCTTGCTTATGGGATCGGAAAGCGAAACTGCGATAGAGCGGTTAATGACGCTCAAAAATAGCACCGACGGCTTTGAAATTGCTGAAAAAGATTTGGAAATGCGTGGTGGCGGGGACTTTTTCGGAACTCGTCAATCGGGAAAAATGCTGAACGACATCAAAAACCTGCGTTATCCAACCAGCGTTATTTTCATGGCGAAGAAACTTTCCGACGAAGCGCTTTGCGGTCGTTACGACGTGGAAACAATCCAAGAAGAAGCGATGAGGAAATATTATTCTCTTAAAGACGTTGTACTCAATTAAACCGTATATACTTTGCATTTCTACGTCACAGTTCCGTGCGTTTTGCTCGTGTACGGCTAGTACACTCCCTGCATCGTACTTGCTGTTTCTTGAACTGCTTGCATCTCCGCGTTTTTATGGGCGCAAGGGGTGCAATTTAGCATTCTCGCTCAACTTATTATTTTAACGAAAAATGCCTTCGCAAACACGCGAGGGGAAGGAGAAATACTATGATTAAATTATTTTTAGGCTTTGTACTTTTAGTACTCACGGTCGGCGCTTTTGCGTTGGCGCTTTGGAAAGCGGGAAAATTTACCTATAAGGGCAAACCTGCTGTTTCTAAAAAGGATAAACTTTTTTCGGTTATCTTTTCTTGCGTAGGCGCGGTTTGCGCGGTCTTCCTCGCTGTTGTACCGCCCAGCATTCAGACGGTTGAAGCGGGGCAGGTAGCCGTTGTAAAACATCTCGGCGAAGCGAAGGAAATTCGCACGGCGGGTACGTATTTTGATTTTTGGCTTACCGATTCGTACACTTATTACGACTCAACCGTACAAAACCTTGATATCGTAGCGAGCGCTTATTCCAAGGACGCGCAAACGATGGATATAGCGATGACGGTGCAATACCGTATCAATCCCGAACAAGCGATTGATATCGCGACGAAATACGGCGATTTAAAAACGCTTTCCAGCCGTATTGAAAGCGTATCCGTAGAACGTGCAAAATCGCATTTGTCTTCTTTCTCCGCAATGGAAATTATCGAAACGCGTTCGGCAATTTCGCCCGCGGTTGAACAGTCTATTCGTGAAACTATTTCCGAACAGTATTACGTAACTATCGTGGCAGGTGTGGTAACGAATATCGATTTCTCGGACGCATTTGAATCCACCGTTGAAAATAAAATGATCGCAGAGCAGGAAGTTTTGACTGCCGAATACGAAAAGGAAAAGGCTCTTATTGCGGCGGAACAGGCGCTCGAAGTAGCAAAACTCGAAGCGCAAGCGGTGGTAGAACAAGCGAAAGCGGACGCAGAATCTCAAGAACTCGTAGCCCAAGCGCAAGCCCGCGCGATCGCGCACAAGTCGGTTGAAACGGCAAGAATGTTGGGCTTTACGATCATTGAAACCAAGACGGAAGAAACGACGGAATATAGCATCGATTTCACGGGTAAAACCGCCGAAGAAATCAAACTTATTTCCGAGTACTTAAAATATATCGAATATCTTGAAACGTGGGACGGCGAATTGCCTTCGACGGTCGTAACCGATTCTTCGGGCGCGTCGATTATTCTCCCCACACCGTAAATGCAAGGGGCAGGTACGAGTTGAAAGAAAAAACATTTTTAGGGAATTTTCCTAAAATGTAACGATGAACTATTTACAAAAAGGGTAAAAATATGCAATTTTTATTTATCGACAAAGAAAAAATATGCGTTTATAAAGACGGTAAAGTAACTGAATATGAAAGCAATTACATAAAAAAATATCGAGAAGCCGCTCTTATCAGCGCGCAAAATTCGGAATGGAAAAGACGCGGAAGAACGGAAATGCTTCTCGACGAAGGGTATTTTTACGACAACGAAGAGGTTTTCGCAAGGATTTATTCCGTTGCTCCGTCTTCTAAAGAAGACGAGCTCATTTATTCCTTTTGCGTGAACGACAGCTCGGGGATCTATCTCAAATATTTAAACGACGAGAAAGAACTTGAAGCACATCTCATTTCCTCTAATCAAGTGGATTTTACCTCGTTGTTTTCCGCAAAAGAAAACGTGCTTGCAGCCGTCAAGAAAGGAGGAATTACTTCGGACATCGCGATTTTTTCTACCGACAGCTCGGAATATAAGAGTGTCACGTCGGGAGACAGTTTGGACGAAAACCCTTCGGTTGACGAGGACGGAAATATACTCTTTAACTCGTACGGGGTAGCCAGGGACGCGAATAACAACTTTTTATGGTATTCCGATTCGGAGATTTGCAAGCTGAATCTGCGGACCATGTACATAGAAGAAATGTACGCGCAACAAGGCTTTTCATTTGTAAAACCCATTTGGCATGAAGGGAAAACCTATTGTATTAAACGCCCGACCGAAGAGAAAAGCAATTCAAACGTGTTCTTGGATATATTAATGATTCCCGTTCGGATCGCGCAAGGGATTGTAGGGTTCGTATCCGCGTTCACGTCCATTTTTTCGGGTAAGCCGCTCGTGAGTGAAGGTAAGAAATCCAACGGACGCTCGCTTGCTCGAAACTATAAAAAGGACGAGCAGCGTTTATTGGTTATGAACAACTTAATCAAAGTGGATAAAGAGCTTGAACGCAACAAAAAATACGCCGATTACGGATTTATTCCGCGCAGCTGGAAACTCGTTCGCTTAAACGGCGAAAACGGGCAAGACGGCGCGGAAACGGAAATTTTTTCCGGCGTTGCCGATTATTGCGTGCTGGAAGACGGAACGCTGATTTTCACAAACGGAAAGCACCTGTTCTCGTTCGACGGGGAAAAAGCCAAGAAACTTTTAGACGTGGATTGTTGTATCAGGGTATCGTCAAACGCGCCCAGTAAATATGGAATTTTCAAAATTTTCAACGAACTGTAAACAGATAAAAAATCTTAAACCGCGCGATTGTGAAAAATTCGCGCAGAGAACAAGAACAGGAAAGATAAAAAAATCTTGAAAAATAAAGGAAAATCCTTGCTAAAAAAACAAGGATATGTTATAATTGAGAGGTAATAATTAAACGACGGAAAAAGGAGAAAATAGATATGAAATTTATTTGCGAAGGCGTTGTTTTATCAGATGCGGCGATTACGGTCAGCAAAGCTTGCGCGTCCAAAACCATCACGCCCGTGCTTGAATGCATTAAGCTCAACGCGCACAACGATACGCTCACGCTCACCGCGTATGACGGAGAACTTTCCATTGAAAAGAAAATCAAGGCGGAAGTATTTGAAGAGGGCGAAGTATGCGTAAACGGTAAATTCTTCGCGGATTTCATCGGTAAAATTTCCGTTTTCAACGTGACCGTGCAATCGGACGAAAGAGGAATTGCAATCAAATACGGCGACAACGCGACGAAAATGCAGACGTTGCCCGCGGACGAGTTTCCTTTCGTTGGCGTAGATAAGGGCGAAGACTACGTTGAAATCAAGGAAAGCGATTTAAAAAATCTCATCAGCAAGACGGTATTCTGTTGCGCAACGGACGAAAGCCGTCCTATCTTAAAGGGCTGTTTGCTTGAAACCAAGGGCGATACCATGGAAGCGACCGCGCTTGACGGATTTAGAATGGCGACCTGTGAATGTCCTCGCGTCGGCGGTGTAGATATGAAAATCGTGTGTCCTGCAAGAACGCTCGTGGAAATTTCCAGAATGATAGAAGCAAAGGACGAAAATCTCAAGCTTTACGTAGCGAAGAACACCCTTTCGGTAGAAGTGGATAACACCACGCTCACTTCGCGCTTATATCTTGGCGAATTTGTAAACAAAAACAACATTTTCCCGCCTGCATTCGCAACCGAGCTCACCGTTACAAGAGCAGAGCTTATCGACAGTATGGAACGCGCTTCCGTGCTTACGAGAGGGGATAAGAACAATCTCGTTATTTTCGATATTAAAGCGGACGGTATTCGCTTGACCGCGAATTCGGATATGGGTAACGTGGACGAAGTGGTTGCTATCGATTTGGAAGGCAAGGAGCTTAGAATTGCAATGAACGGAAAGTTCATGTTAGAAGCGTTAAAGGCACTCGACGACGAAAAAGTAAAGCTTTCGTTTAACACACCGGTAGCGCCGTTTGTAGCCAAGAATACGGAAACGAAAATGGGCACGTATTTGATTTTGCCTGTAAGAACGAACTCGTAAAGCTAAAAAATTTACAAAAAAGTAGGAAAAAAATCAAAACAAGGAGCGAAAATAAGCAAAATCGCTTGACGAAAAAATCGCATTGCGGTATAATAGATAAAGATTTTTCAGCGTGAGAAATTATAAAAGGGCAGGAGAAGAAGCGCCCGTTTAAAAAAAGATAGAATAAAAACAGGAGAGAAAGATAATGAAAAGAACCTATCAACCCAAAAAAAGACAAAGAAGTAAAGTTCACGGTTTCCGTAAGAGAATGGCTACTACGGCGGGTAGAAACGTTTTAAAAAGACGTAGAAACAAAGGTAGAAAAAGACTTACTCACTAATAGAGAAAGACCGCCTGTTTTGGCGGTTTTCGTTTAGTGTCGAAAATTCGCTTCAACCGCGTTTTTTAGCGGAAAAATGAGGCGTTGCCAAGTCTATGGAAAAGCAAAGGCTGTAAAAAGCGAGCGGTGGCTATGAAATACGTAAGGTTGAAAAAACAATCGGATTTCCAAAAATTATTCAAGAAGGGAAAACGCGCGTTTTCTTCTTCTTTGACCGTTATTTACACGCCTTCAGACAAAATGATAATGGGGATTTCCATCGGAAAAAAGCACGGGAAGAGCGTACAGAGAAACCGCATTAAGCGTTTGCTCCGCGAAGCCTTCCGCGCCGTTCAGCCCGAGATGCAGGGCACGTATAATATAGTGCTCGTGCCGAAGGTTTGCGAGGAATACGCTTTAACAACGTACGTAAAGCATTTGCAATGGATGATAAAAAAAGAGAAGCTATAAACATAAAATTATCCGATTTCTTATTAGAAAACGGTCGGTATCTGCGCAAAAAAGTCTTCAAACCCTTTTTACGCGGAATTTGTATGCGCGCTATTCTTTTTTATCAAAAACACCTTTCACGGCATACCTGCCTATACCGTCCAACCTGTTCGCAGTACACGTTGGAGTGTATCAACAACCATGGTGCGATCGTGGGGATATTGCTTGGTTCGTGGCGGATTTTGCGTTGTAACCCTTTTTCCAAGGGCGGATACGATCCCGCTCCCGAAAGATTTTTCCATAAAATTTGGCTTTTATGAATTGGCTATATCACATCGCTTGGTTGTTTTTGACGGAAAAATAATTGCGAAATGCTACGCGTTTTTCTCGGTTACAGATCGCAGAGGGTATGCGCCCTCGCAAAATGCTGGCCCTTCTTATATTTTTCTCGTCAATCTGCTAAAATAATTTTTAGCATAAGTCAACCATTCGCTGTAACATAGCCTATGTATTTAAATCTTGCGGTTTGAAACAATTGAAATGATAAGGCGCGAAAGCAGGCGTAACCGCGCGGACAAGTAAACAAAGAACGCTTGGATGTTAAAAAAATAAATTTTTGGAAATAGAGACACATGGAATTTTTGAGTTTATTAGCCGACCAAAGCATCACGCTTTGGGGGCAAACCTACGATATCTATTTAAACTGGATCGGTAAACTTATCCGTTGGCTTATTGAGTCCGTGGGTAACGTAGGCATGGGCGTAATTTTATTTTCGCTCGTATTAAAGGTAATCGTATTACCATTTGACGTTTCTCAACGTGTTACCATGCGTAAGCAGAACGTGCAAATGAAAGAAAACCAAGAAAAGATGGCGAGATTGCAAAAGCAATACGCGAACAATAAAGATTTATACAATCAAAAGGTCATGGAAATGTACAGGGAAAACGGTTTCTCCGTCTTTTCTTCCTGTTTGCCTATGCTCCTTTCCATGATTATCTTCATCGTTGCAATCGGCGCGTTTAACGCATACGCGCAATACGCGGCGATCACGAACTATAATATGATGGTTAACGAGTATAACCAAACACTCGTGGAATATTCCCCCGACCTTGAGGCTGCAAACGGCTACACGCTCACCGAAGACGGCAGCTTATTGATAGTGAAGGGCAATGGCGAAGAGGACTACTTGTATTACACAGTCCCCGCATTTACCGAAGAGGGCGAGCCGACGAAGGAATATCTCCAAGGCGCGCAAAAAACGTACTACGTCGATACGCAAAAGCTTTTAAACAGCTCGCATAAAGCGCAAATCCAGCTCCTTCTCGAACAAAAAGACGCGGACGGCAACGCTGTTTACAGCGAAGATATGGCTTGTAAGGAATATATGATTTCGCTTGCGCAGGAAGGCGTAAAAAACATCTACGAAGAGAAAATTTCCGAGCGTACCAAGTTCCTTTGGATGAAAAATATTTGGATGACGGACGCTTCGTATAAGCACCCCATTTCCAATTATACCGATTTTGAATCTGGAGTAAAGAACCAAAAGTTTGATTTAAACGGTAAAAAGGCAGAGTTTGCAGACCTTCAAACAGACGTTTACGGTGAAGCTGCGTACGAGATTGTTACCAAAAAATTAGACCAACAAAAAAACGAAGCAAACGGTTACTTTATCTTGATTTTGCTTTCGGTAGGCACGATTTTGCTTCAACAATGGATAAGCATGCGTTCGCAAAAGGAACAAACGCAATATTCAACGGTGGACGGACAGGGTGCACAACAGCAAAAGACGACCATGATCATTATGACGGTTATGTTCGCGTTCTTCTCGTTTATGTACTCGGGCGCGTTCTCAATTTACATGATTATGAGCAACCTTACGTCCCTCTTATCCACGCTCGTCATCAATAAAGTCGTGGATAGGCGTCTTGAGAAAAAAGCGGAAGAGGCTCTTCAAGCCCGCTATAACCAACGTTTTCCCGGTAGAGTTTACAAAAACGGCGAAGAGGATAAGAAAGGTAAAAACAAATAATAAACACGCTTAATTAAGCGCGTGGGAGGATATTAAATGAAATATTTTGAGTTTACGGGCAAGACGGTTGAAGAAGCGATAGAGCTTGGCTTGCAAGAATTAAAGGTTGCCCGAGAAGAAGTGGAGATTACCGTCCTTGAAGAAGGAAAAAAGAAGCTTTTTGGCTCGGTAAAGGCAAAGGTCCAAATCGGCGTGAACGAATGCGCGGAAGAATGTGAAACGTTTGAAACGACGCAAACAGGCGCGACGGACGGCGAAAGAGCAGTGGAGTTCTTAAAAGGCTTATTCAACGTTTTGGAAATTGAAGCGGAAGTATCGCTCGTTAACGAATCCGATAAAATTGAAATTAACGTAGATGCGCAAGACACCAAGAAGATTATCGGTAAACACGGCGAAACGATCGACGCAATTCAAACGCTCGCAAGCGCGGTAGCAAACACCGGCAGAGAAAAGTATGCGAGAGTGGTTGTGGACTGTGAAAACTATCGCGAAACTCGCGAAGCAACTCTTGAAAGACTTGCTGAAAAATTAGCGGAAAAATCAATTAGATTAGGCAAAAAAATCAAGTTAGAACCCATGAACCCTTACGAAAGACGCATTATCCATGCAAAGCTTTCCGAATATGAAGGGGTAAAGACGACGAGCGAAGGTAAAGAACCCAACCGCTATATCGTGGTAATTCCCGATAATGTACAAGATCCCGACGCGCCTGCAATTTCGGCAAGACGTGACGACCGTCACGGCGGCAACGATAGAAACCGCGGGAGAAACGATCGCGGTGGCAGAGGCGGAAGAAACGGCGGTTACGGCAAGAAGTCTTACAACAAAGGCGGAAGAAGTAACGGCGCGGCAAGCGGAACGAGCTTGAAGAATAACGATTTCTTCGGTACTTTCCTTGGCAATAGCAAAGACAAATAAATTAAGGCTTTGTCACGTCACTCGGTTGATTTTTGACGGAAAAATAATTGCGAAATATTACGTGTTTTGTTCGGTTATATACCGCTTTCTGTGACATAACCAAAATTAAAAAGGTGATAACCAAGTACGAGGTTATCACCTTTTTTTATAAATGCTTTTTATAATTTTTGCCGTTTTTCAAAGAACTTGTACAAGGGAATGCCTAAACCGAAAACGCACAGGCTTTCGCTTAAGAAAATCGAGAGCGCGGTCAAACAATACGCGCTGAAAACCGTTTCGCCTGCGGCAACTCCCCCGCATAAAACTACGATTATAAAAGGAATAATTAAAGTATTAAAAAAGATAGGGGAAAGTCCGCCTAAAAATACCTTTAATTTAGAATTTTGAACGTATTTCCCGACCAAATACGTACCCAGCGCGCCAAGCAGGGTTGCGCCGCCGCCAAGCAGTAAATCGTACAAAAGAAAGGGGGAGGTCAAATTCGCAAGCAAGCAGCCTACGTACAGGGCAGGTATGGCTTCAGGGAAGAAAAGGGGTAAAATACAAAGCGCCTCGGCAGGCCGTATTTGGAGAGATCCAAAGGCGACGGGAGCAAAGGCGTAGGTGAGCGTTGTGTACAGCGCCGCAATCACGCCTGCTCTACACAACCTTTTGGTTGAAGTTTTCATAATAAGTTGTACCTCGGTTTTTTTATTTTTTGCCCTTTCGATACAACTAAAAGCGTATATACGTCGCGAGTCTTCGTTGTCGCGCAGTCACGTACGGTTATACCTTTGCGAACTTGAAGGATAGAAAAATCTGGGGTTCAGAGGTCGCCGTTTGTTGTATTTGAAAAGGGGAGAGAATGTTGCCATCCCCGTTTAGGAAGTGTTTTCCGAAAACCTTCCTTTATTCAGTTTTCATATTATAGCATAGGAAAGAAAATAAGTCAATAAAAAAAGCGAAAAATTATTTTTTTCCGTTCCACAAAAGTAAAGAGAGCGCGTTTGCGATAATCTCGGACATGGTATAGACTAAATTCAGTCTGGTAGTATTTAGCAGGGCGTAGCTTTTGACGGATTTTTCCGCCACGACGCCCATAACGGAGAAATCCCCGATGCAGCCGAGCCGTTTATTTGCGCCTGAGCCGGGCATAAGCGGTTTATCGACGATTTTTATCAGCCCGATATCCCCAGCGTCGCCGACGGCGGCGTCGATTGCGATAATGGGGGAATTACGGTGAGTTTCCTTTAAAAACGCACGCAAGTGTTTTACGTCTTTGGCGGTTACGGGCGCGGACAGCGTGCCGTATAGGAATACGTTTAAACCCTGCGTTTTATATTTAATCATAGATCCGCAAACAGGGCCGAGAGAGTCGCCGATGGCAAGGTCGCTGCCGATACAAACAATCACGGGCGGAGCGGTTTTATATTTATTCGGCACGGGCGCAGACAAAAGTTTATCGAGCGCCATTGCGATTCCGTCGCTTGCGTGCGCGTTATATAAATTGAAAGAGAATTCCATACAACACCTCAAGGTAAAATAAGCTTTTAGGCGAGTTCGATTCACGAGGGTTTTGGTCGAACAAGCGGATATTTTTTCCAAAAAAGGAAAAGCCTTTATCGGTTATGCGCAAAAAGTAAAGTTTTTATACAAAATAATAAAAAAAAGAAAAAAAAGCCTTGAAAAACAAAAAATTATATGATATAATATCCTTATAGTAGCGTTTAAAAAAATCAAGACGTGAGAATGATTAAAGGAGTATGCTATGGAAAGTTTTAAAATGATTTGGATAGTCGATATTATTGCGATTGTGATTATGCTTGCAATGCTTTTTAAGGATACAAGAAAAGGATTTGTAAAGAGCGTTTTCGGCTTACTTATTTCCTTGGTGTCTATCGCGGTTGCCTTCCTTTGCGCAGATATCGTAATAGAGGCAACGGATGGCGCGTTCGGTTTGCAGGAAGCGATTACGAATGCATTGAGTTCTACGTTCGCGGACTGGGGCTTGGCGTTTGACGTAAGCCAAGAGGGAATTAGGGAAAAACTCACGAGTATTGAGTTCTTCAAGACCTTGCCCTTCCTTGTGGATCTCGTTATGGAACAAATTAACACAGGCTTGCCTGCAGGCACGATGCTCAACGTACATCTTGGCCAAACGGTAGGCGTTTTAGCTACGAATATCGTAGTGGGTATCGTTTTGTTCATTCTTTGCAAAATTGTTCTTACCTTCATAGAAAAGCTTTTGTCTTCTTTGGTAGAGAGCATCACGCTTTTGGGAGCATTGAACACCTTGCTTGGCGCTGCGGTAGGGTTCGTGAAAGGTGCGATCACCGTATCCTTGCTCTGTATGCTTTTGAGCACCGTACCCGTATTCAGCAGTTTGATGGAACAAATGCCCGATACCTTGTTCGTTTACGAATGGTTCTTCGTCAATAATCCCATCACCAAAATTTTAGCGGAATTCATCTAATCTTTTGTTTTTCCGCATCGCAATTAAAGAATAAAACTCCGTTTTCGAGCGGGGTTTTTTCTTGCTTTATTAAAGGTTGCGATAGGGAAAAGTAATCTCGCAAAAGTCGGTTTGTAAGCGCGCTTGCACGGGAATTTTGCGCACCTTTCTTAAGCCTTAAATAAGTCAACTATTTTAGGGTAAAAAAATAAAAAAACAGCTATTCAAAAATTTAAGTTATCCACAAAATTCACAAAATGCATAAAGGTTAAACGTTCACAAAAATCGTTTATCCACATTTTTTCGGTGGATAAGTGGAAAAGCAAACGTACGTTTACGTCATTTTACAGCAAATTTCGCTATTTTTCGACAAAAAAACAGCAGTTATCCACAGAAAAACCCGGTTGGAAGATAATCCACAACGACCGATGTGGAAAACTTATCCACATTTTCCACACTTTTCTTGCATGAAAAGGGTAAATTTTCTAAAAAATCTAATATTTTGCGGAAAACCACCAAAAATTATCCACATTTCCGCGAAAATGGGTGTGGAAAACTCGGGTTTATCCACATTTCGCAAAAAAGTTATCCGCAATAATGAGAGTATAAATGCATAATTTTTGTTGGATTTGATATTTTTCCACATAAAACCGCGGATAAAAATGAAAGTTTTCCACATTTTCCACAAAAAAATTTTTTTGAGCTATAAAAATTTTCTATAAGTGAAATTTTGTTCGCAAAAAAGCAAATTTGACGAAAATTTAACCGTTTAAAGCGTCGAATTTATTATGGGTTTAGGTATGCTTTTGCGCGAAATTCGGCATATTGAATGATAGGAAAGAGAGGCGTTTTGCGCGGAAGTTTTTCGTGGATTTCGGAAGGCTGTTTAAAGGGGTGCGAGCGGGGGTATAAAGAGAATAAGTGACAGCTTTAAAGCAAGGCTTTAAGCGTTGATATGAGATAGGGGAAAGAGGAATATAAAGCACAAAGGATAATTCGGCATATTTCGACGTGGGCGTTTATGTTAAATTTGTGATTGTTTGTTAAATATTTCAAAAACGCCGTCTAAACCGCTTGAAAAATGCTTGTAATTATGGTAAAATAAGTAAGAATTTAGGTTGATCTTAAAGGAGTCTTTTTAAAATACTTCGCAATACTTCGTCAAGCTGCGGCAACTTTCGGTCATTTACGCTTAAGTAAACTCCCTTAAGTTTTCCTCGCTTTCCTTGTCTTGTTCGTATTTAAAAAGGGTTCGTTGAGTCGAGTTTGCCTTGAAAAGCAAAACCATATTTATTACCAAATTAAAGATAAACAAAAAGTTTATATAATGAAATATCCGTCAAAGGATATTAGAAGGAGTAAAAACATTGAATAAGAGATCTAAAACAATATTTTGGATTGTGCTTGGGGTGATTGCCGTAATCATCATCGGGATTTTATTCACCGATATTATGAACCCGGCTGAAACGCTTACGTGGTCCAAGTTTATGGAAAACCTTGCAAACGGACAAATTAGCGAAGTTTACGTTGACGCGTATAAATGGACGGGTTACGTAAAGAATAACGGAACGGTTACGAACGTTTACACGACGTTTGCGCCCAGCGTGTATTCCATGTCGGATATGTTGGACTTGCTTACCAGCCTTGGCATAAACGCAGGCAAGATTGATTTCAGCTTTGCAGATCCCAACGCAGGCAGCATTTGGTCGAGCATTTTCCCGTTCATCAGCATACTGCTTGTAGCGGTTATTTTCTACTTGATTATGCGTTCGTCTATGAGCGGAAATTCAAAGGCGATGAATATCGGCAAATCGAGAGCGCACGTACAGAGCAACTTAAAAGTTCGTTTTGCTGACGTTGCGGGCGCAGAGGAAGAAAAGGAAGAACTCCAAGAAGTCGTTGAGTTCTTGAAAAATCCGAAAAAATTCTCCGATCTTGGCGCGCGTATTCCCCGCGGCGTACTCCTTGTAGGCCCTCCGGGAACGGGTAAAACGTTGTTTGCAAAAGCGGTTGCAGGGGAGGCGGGCGTACCCTTCTTCTCCGTTTCCGGTTCTGACTTCGTGGAAATGTATGTCGGCGTCGGTGCGAGCCGTGTCCGCGATTTGTTTGACGTAGCGAAAAAGAATCAACCTTGTATCATTTTCATTGACGAAATCGACGCAGTGGGCAGAAGACGTGGTGCAGGTCTTGGCGGCGGTCACGACGAAAGAGAACAAACCTTGAACCAAATCCTCGTTCAAATGGACGGTTTTGAAACCAACGAAGGTATTATCGTAATGGCGGCGACCAACCGTGTGGATATTCTCGATCCCGCGCTTCTTCGTCCCGGTCGTTTTGATAGACAAATCCAAGTCAACCTTCCCGACGTGAAGGGCCGTGAACAAATCTTGAAGGTCCACGCAAGAAATAAACCCATGGCTCCCGACGTTAATTTTAGAACGGTTGCGCGTATCACCGCAGGCTTCTCGGGTGCAGATCTTGCAAATCTTTTGAACGAAGCAGCTATCCTTGCCGCAAGAGCAGGCAAGAAGCTTATCGGCAATCTTGAACTTTACGACGGAATCAATAAAGTGCTTATGGGTCCTCAAAAGAAGAGCCGTGTAGTAACCGAATCCGATAAGCGTTGTACGGCTTATCACGAAGCCGGTCACGCAGTACTTGCTTGTCTTTGCAAGAATTGTGATCCCGTACACGAAGTATCCATTATTCCTCGCGGAAGAGCGGCGGGCTATACCATGACTCGTCCCGAAACGGACGATAACGACGTTTCGTATAACAAGCTCGTAGATAATATCTGTATGTCGCTCGGCGGCAGAGCAGCCGAAGAGCTTGTCATTCAAGACGTAACGACGGGCGCAAGCGCGGATTTACAACACGTTTCCTCGCTCGCAAGAAGAATGGTAACGCAATGGGGTATGAGCGATAAACTCGGGCTCGTGGCGTACGATTCCGACCAACCCGTATTCGTGGGTATGGAATACGGACACAATGCCTCGAACTACTCGGATAAGACGGCGGCAACGATCGACGAAGAAATCCGTATGCTCATCGAAACCGCGCACGAAAGAGCAACCAAGCTCTTGAAAGAAAACCGCGCTATTTTAGATAATATGTCGCGCGTGCTCGTAGAAAAGGAAACTATTTATACGGAAGAAGTCGATATGCTCATGAAGGGCGCTACGCATACCGAAGTTATTGCGTATATGGAATCGCAAGACGATTCTCGTCGTAGCAATCCCTTTAAGTCCATGGTAAAGGAAGAGACTGAAACGGTAGCGGAAGCTTCCAAGACGGAAGAAGTAGTTGAAAAGGCGGAAGAAACCGTTGAAGGCGAAGAAAAATAAGAAATTGATTACGAAAGAAAGCGGGGCCGTAACTATGCTCCGTTTTCTTATAAAAGGGACGAATTATGAGAAGAAAAAAGCTTTTTAACGGCGCTTGCGAAGAGAAAACAATTCGTATTTCGCTCGTTGATACCGAAGAAAAATTCGAGGATTTCCCGAAAGAAAAATTAGCCGAGCGCGCCGCATATTTTTTAATCGACGGCGTACCCACGTTCGCGGTGAACAGCGAAAACGGCAGATACCGTCTGCTTGCTTCCGCGTTTGATTTTTTCGCGGTAAAGGGCTCGGGCGTGAATGAAATTAAAGCGCGCGTGTATTCCTTTACGGAAAAGGACGCTGAAATTTTCACCATTCTTTCCAAGGCAAAAGCACCTGACGTACCAACAATGGAAGAAGCGTATTTATACGACAGGCTTTGCAAAGAATTTTCCTTCAAGCAAGAAGACGTGGCTTCGCTCGTAGGGAAGTCTCGCCCTGCCGTTGCGAATACCCTTCGGCTTTTGACGTTAGAACCCGAAGTAATCGGCTTGATTGAAAGCGGTCAGCTTTCGGCGGGCCACGCAAGAACGCTCGTAAAAGTACCCAAAGATAAGCAATATGCGTTTGCAATGGAAGGGATTAAGCGCGGGTATTCCGTTCGTGAAATGGAACGTGCGGTAAAAACCTATCTCACTCCGCCTGAAGTCTTGAACAGAGAACGCACGGAAGCGGCGGCGGTCAAGAGTGCCGAGCTGAAAGAGCTTGTCGAGCGTATGAGAAGAGTATTCAGGGCAAAGGTATCTTTGATCGGTAACGATAAAAAGGGCAGAATCTACATAGATTATTTAAGCGCAGACGATTTATACCGTATCGAAGAATACCTTGATATCATAGAAAAATTTAACGATTAAGCGGGGGAAGAAGAGTGCAATCGGATAAGACGAAATTATATTTAAATTTGAGAATTTTATTTACGGTATTATCCGCGCTTTGCGTGGCGGCGGTAATCCCGATGGGCGTAGCGGTAGGCTTAATGGGCTCGTTGATTTTTGCGGGGCTTGCGTTTATGTTCTATCTCGTTATGCTTACGTTCAAGCTCAAGCACGAGTCTTTGACGTCGGATAAACAAACGAAAACCGAGCCAAACGAAACCTCGATAGACGAAGAAGGGGATGAAAAATAACAAGACCTTTGCTTTTATATCGAAATTTTTTTTCTAAACGGTTGACAATTTTCTTATTTTCGTTATATAATATAAATACAAATGAGTGAAGACTCAAAAACGAATATAAGGAGGCAAAAATATGACTTTCGATAAGTGGTTTAATAAGCAATCCGTGCTCATTAAAGCTCTTCTTCTTCTCATCCCTGGTGTAAACTGGGTATGTGAATGTTTGGTAAGACTTTCCGTTTTACTTCACACGAAGAGTACAGAGCACTTGCTTGTATTCCTTCTTTTCCTTTTAGTAGGTTGGGGTTGGTTCCTTGGCGCAATCGACTTCGTCTACATGTTGCTTAAAGGTCACCTTATTTTAGGAAAATAAAAGAATAACGCATAAGAAAATCGCCTTCCGCAAGACAGCGGAAGGCGATTTTTTTGTAAAAAAGTCTTACTATTGTAAGAATGGAATTATTTTTTATTTTTTTATGATATAATCGTAATAGAATTAGTACTTGTCTTGAAAGCGCATAAAAAGGAGAAAAAATTATGAAAAAATATTCGGCGATATTAGATATGTTTTACGGTAGGCGTGGAAATATAGAGAACGTGAGGGTGGAGGGGGAGAAAATAGAAGGCTTATTAGACGTATTGATTGAAAAATCCGAGAAACTTGAAAAGAAATTAAAGGAAACCCCTGAAATCTTTAAACTATATAAAGAGGTGCAGGATGCTATCGATAAATTGCACGACGAAGAGACGGATGAATACTATACGGAAGGATTTAGGTTTGGGGTATTGCTGGGAATGGACGTAATGAAAGGTATATAAAATAAAAAATATCGAAACTCAAAAAGGTTTCGATATTTTTTGTTTATCACAATTTTAATCTTTTTTCTTTTTAAGAGCAATTGCGGCAGCGCAGATACTTAAGGAAAGTACGGTCAAACCGCTTGTAATTGAGCCGTTACAACCTGCCAAAAGTTCGCTAAGAACGTCGTTGGGGATAGCAGGTTCGGGGGTAAGGTCAGGAACGTCAGGCGTTTCGGGAACGATAGGAGTTTCGGGTTTTACGGGAGGATCGCACGGGGGATCAATGGGCGTTTCAGGCGTTTCGGGTGTTTCAGGAACTTCGGGTGTTTCAGGAACTTCGGGGACTTCGGGAACGACAGGGACGTCTTCTACGTCTTCGGGAGGAAGAGAAATAGACGTCGCGATAACGTACACGTACTTTCCGCCGCTCAAATAGCAAAGGTAGCCTTTAACGACAAGTTCTTGCGGTGTAGAAGAAAGGCGGATAGAACCAAGCACCTCTTCATTCGGATCAATCAACGCAAGAAGATTTTTGCTTGCGCCGTCAACAGTACCGTTGATATATTTTCCGCTCGTGTAAAGGTTAGCGGTAATCTCAACGTAAAAACCGACCTTAAGCGTAGAAGCTGTAAATAAGTCTAAATCCGCTCCGGTTAAGACGTTGGGGGTAGGTGTGGTGTAAGCAGGCACGTCCACGTCTTTGGTGGAATACGTTGCGCCGTCTTTAGCGGAAAATTGCTTTGCGCCGCCAAATTCCGAAAGGGAGCCGGAAACTTCCACTTCGTCGAATGTGGTAACGTTGGGCAGGCTTGAGCCGGTGTAGAAATACATCGAACCGGTGCCGTCGTTGAAGGTAAAGCCCGTTTTTGCAACTGCGGTAACAACGCCTTTTGCCGTTGCTTTCGTACCTACCGCGCTCTTATGTAAGGTTTGGATAGAAGTGTATTTTTCCGTCGGGGTTTCAGGAACTTCGGGAACGGAAGGGGTGTCGGGGGTAGTCGTTCCGCCCGAAATAACGCCTTGTTTAGCGAGTCCTGAAGGGGTGGTCATATCGGTAGGAACTTTTCTGCCAAAGAGCAAGAATGCATATTCGGGATAATCAACGAATACGTTTCTCGTACCCGTGATCGACTGAACGGCGTCGTTTCTACCCATTTCCCAAGTATCAACAGGATCTTCTTCCATCCATTTAAGCAGGACGTCAAGGCTTTCCATAACGCCGTCGTCAAACTTGTTCGCAACCCACATTTTACTCGTATTTCCCCAACGGGTATAAGTATAGAGCAGGGTGCGGGCGCAATCGCCTTGAATATTTTGTCCGTTTTTGTTAGGATTATAGAAACCGCTGCTTTCACCATAAGCTGTGTTGCCGCGGCTGGAATTTTCACTGTTATTTGTGGCGCGCAACGTCATAATATCCGCGCCGTCTTCTTTTGTGCGTCCGGAAACTAAACCGTTGCTCTTTGGCCAAACGTGTTCTCTATTCCAAGGATCTCCGCCTTTAGGCCAAGCGCTTGCGTATTTTTCTCCAAGATAGAAAGAAGAAAGAAATTCAGTGTCGCTGCTTACGCAATCGGTGTAACAGTACAAATCTTTCGTGCCGTCGTACGTCGTTAAAACGCTGTGATTGCTTGTCATAAACGACTGTAACGCTTTATATAAAGCGCTAGTAGGAGCGTCGTTTTCACTCGTTCCGCCTGCGTTCTTAGAAAGCGTTTCAAAGGAATAATTGCCTGAATTAAAGGCAACTGCGTAAGTGGAAAGGAAAGTGCAATCCTCTTCTCTTGCGCCCCAATTATAAATACGACTACCGTTTTTCACGTAAACAACGTCGTCAGCCGAGTCGTAACCTGTAGCTGTTGTTGCCGCTGAGGCAGGCGTCGTCGGGATAGTGAATGCGCTGAACGCGGGCAAGAAAAGGGTAGTTGCCAAAGCCGCGCTTAAAAGAATTTTACAAAGTTTTTTCATAATCTTCCGCCTTTTTTGATTTATCGTACACGTAATATTATAATGGTTATTTTTAATTAAGTCAATGATTTATTTAAAAATATCAAGCTTTCTTTTGTTTTTCGGGATTATTTTTCTAAAATAGGCAAGCCTAATACAATATATAATATACGCGCGCGCGTAAGGGACAATCCGTTGTAATTTTAAGAAGAAGAAAATAAATTCAAAAAAAGGCAAAAAAACTTAAAAAAATGTCGAAAAACAGTTGACTTAAAGGAATTAATGTGGTAATATATACAAGCTGTCCGCGAGAAAGCGCAAAAAGAGAGTGAAAAGAAAAAAATAAATAAAATTTTTTCAAAAAACTCTGAAAAAATGCTTGACAAAGGGAAAGGCTTGTGGTAAAATAGACAAGCTACCGTCGAGAAGCGGTTGGCACCGAGCTGTAGCTCGGGAAATGCAGATTAAAAATGGAATAAGAAAGAAATGAGATTTTATTTGACAAACAAGCAAATGAAAGGTAATTTCCGTTAATTTTTTAAGATACTTGAAAAAGTAACCTTAAAGCAAGTCAGCAAAGAGATAACAAAGTTAGAGCCGTTATTATCTTGAAAGAGGTAATGACTTTAAACAATTAAACTTAAGAGTTTGATTCTGGCTCAGGATGAAC
>JAFVRE010000042.1 GCA_017504465.1 Clostridia bacterium
AAGAATGTTTACCTTAATCAGCTCTCTTGCTTCCAAAGCATCGGAAAGCGTTTTTAAGAGATTGTCCGTAATGCCGCCTTTACCGATTTGCGCAATCGGCGACATAGTGCTTGCCATAGATTTAAGCGCAGCGCGCTGTTTGCTTGTAATATTTTCTCTTGTTACCATAATTATTTCCTTAATTATTTTTATTCTGTTGACTAAGCGACAACGAAGAAATGCGTTATATATCAACCGTTCACGTCTTAAATAACCGATATAACGGTTCAGATACGAGCAGTTCAAGGCGAAGTGAGGAAGCGTACAGAAGTACGCGACCGAACGACAACGAAGAAATGCAAAGTATATCAACCGTTATAAAACAAAGTCGAATTCTACGTCGCCGATAGACACAGTATCCCCTTCTTTGCAACCCATTTTAGTGAGTTCTTTGATGACGCCGCGAAGACGCAAAACTTTTTGGAAGTATTGCATGGAGTCGGGATTATTCAAGACTACGTTTCGACACAGCATATCGACAAGTCCGCCAACAACTACGTACACGCCGTCGTCGTCGCGGAATATCTCGAAGGTTAAATTATCATCCGCGCGATATTCAAATTCTTCGTCGGGACGAACGGGTTCCACGGGGGGCAGGGTATCAAGGACGGCAAGCAAGCCTTCCAAAAGTTCTCTCGTGCCTTCGCCCGTGACCGCTGTAATGGGGAAAATCTTATATTTTCTACCGTATTTTTTCTTAAAGGCTTTTAAATTCTCTTCCGCGCCGTAAACGTCGCATTTGTTGCAAACGATTACTTGGGGGAGCTCCCCCAACACTTCGCTATATTCTTTGAGTTCGGCATTGATTTTTTTGAAGTCTTCGATAGGATCTCTGCCTTCACAGCCAGAAATATCGACTACGTGGCAAAGCATACGCGTTCTTTCGATGTGGCGAAGGAAATCGTGACCGAGCCCTGCGCCTTGCGCCGCGCCTTCGATAAGGCCGGGAATATCCGCCGCCACGAAGGATTTTTCATAATATCTCACCACCCCTAAATTAGGAGAAAGGGTTGTGAAATGATAGTTGGCGATCTTCGGACGAGCCGCCGAAATTTTGGAAAGCAACGTACTCTTTCCAACGTTGGGGAATCCGACCAAGCCCACGTCCGCAATTACCTTCATTTCCAAGATGACGGTATGCGCTTTCACGTGTTCGCCTTTTTGAGCGAAGTTGGGGGCATGTCTGCGCGCAGTCGTGAATCGAACGTTCCCTTTACCGCCGTTCCCGCCGCGGGCAACCAAAATTTCCTGACCGTCCTCAAAGACGTCACAAATCAGCCTACCCGACTCTTCATCACGCACGAGCGTGCCAAGCGGAACTTTGATATATACGCTTTCGCCGCTTTTGCCAAAGCATTTATTCGAACCGCCCATTGCACCGTTTTCCGCATAAAATTTGGACGTGAAACGGAAAGAGAATAAGTCGTTCATGTCCTTATCCCCTACAAAATACACGTCACCGCCTCTGCCGCCGTCACCGCCGTCAGGGCCGCACGCCGGCTTGCCTTTAAAGGCTTTAAAGGAGTTCATACCGTCCCCGCCGTCGCCTGCTTTTATGGTTATTCGCACCTTATCGGTAAATTCACCGTTTGCCATTTTCTTAAGTCCTTTTTACTTTTTTATTCCGCTAAATGAGTTTCGTCCGTTTCTTCCGTTTCCTCGGTTTCTTCCGCGACGGTTATCTTCGTAAACTCCTCGTAGAGTTCAATATAATTACAAAGGTTGACGAGTTTTCTACCAAGCTCCGTAGAATCGTCACGTTCGTTCAAACGGTACATTCTCACAACGTTCAAGAGTTTGTTTGTGAATACGAGCGCTACGATCAATGCTACGACGAACACCGCGCCCGATACGATGGTCGGGAGAATGAACTCGCCTTCACGCGTCGAGAAAATTTTTGTGCCCAACACGATGGTAGCAATCAACAATACAAGCGCAATCGCCGTCGAAACAGCGAATCGCAAAATTGCTTTTTTCTTCTTTTCGGAAATTACTTTACGGCGGTTTTCACGCTTTTCAAGTACTTCCGCTTGAATGGGCTCTTTTTGCTTTTCAAGTTCTTCCAAGCGCGCCGCAAAAACTTCGGGATAACGGCGCTTGAGAGCATCTACCGCTTCGTAGCCCAAATCCCCTTCTAAGTTCTCAATCCCTATTTCCGCATACTCGTCCATGAGCGCGTCGGGGTTTGTGAAATTCGCCGTTTTCGCGCGCCAATAGCCCACAATCGCGTCCTTGGTATAAGGATCAAGCTTCAACGCCGTTTCAAATTTCAGCTCGGCGGCATGGAAACTGCCCGAATCGAGCAATTTTTCGCCCTCCTCGCAAATATGCGCGTATTGACGGCGTTTATTCTCCGCTTCTTCCGCTTTGCGTTTTCTTAAAGCAAGCGCTTCCTCGGGAGAAAGGCTGACAAGGTCTTCGTCGTCTTCCTCTAACTCAGGGAATTCAAAGGCGATCTCGTCATATTTGAAATCTTCCGATTCGTCGCCCGTTTCCGTAAGCTCGTCGGTTACGTCCACGTACCCGTCCTGCGTCTTTCTCAAACGAATACCTCTACCGTATTCATCGTCGATAATTCTTTCTTCCATATTTCCCTCCTATCCACGCTTTTTTTATAAGCCTATAAAGCCTATAAAGCAAAAGGATTTTTAAAAATTTTAGAATGCTGTTCGTCAAAAGTCCTACACACAATCGCGCGGAACTTTCCTTTGTATCGGCTTTTTGCCCACTCGCAAAACTCCCTGTTTTCAAACAAAGCAAACACGCAACTGCCCGAACCCGTCATGGACACGCCAAGCGGAGAAAAACTCAAAAGTTCTTCATACGCCCTACCCACGTCCGCGTTTAACAACTTCGCAGGCTCGAAAAGGTCGTTTCCTAAAGCTAAGCCGAGCGTTTGCAAGTCCCCGTCTAAATACGCGGCGATTGCCTGCTCCGTTCTAAGCAAAGCTTGTTTTTCAATCCGATCGTATTCCCGATAACAGTCCTTTGCCAGCGTTGGAGTTTGCGGACACAGCAAAAGAAAATTCAAGCTTTCAAGATTGCTGTTTTCCAGCTTTTCTATACGCTCGCCTTTGCCCGTCATTCTCGCAAAGCCGCCTTCGAGCATATACCGAATATCACTGCCGTATTTGTTTGCGAGCTCGTAACACTCCTCAATCGCAACGCCGAAAATTTTACACATGGCTTTGAGCGCACCTGCCGCGTCTGCGGACGAACCGCCCAGCCCCGCGCCAACGGGAATATTCTCGTACACGGTTATATCCACGCCTGAAACGCCAAATCTATCAATAAACGCTTCCGCAACCTTACAAACGGTCGTACTTTCAAACGGCACGGCGTCCATACCCATGCCCTTGAGCCGTCCGGAAACAAGCTTGTCCTTGCGTTTTTTAACGGTGACTAAATTAAAAATATCCAAACCAGCCACAAAAGAATCTAACGCATGAAACTCGTCCACTCTTCCAACGATATCGAGCGTGAGATTAATTTTTGCATAGCTTTTAACCGTTGCGGAATACATTTTGACCTCATCTCGCCATTAAATCTACTTGTAAATTCGGAGAGTGCATCGTATTGTCGCAAAACGCAGGATTCGACCGACGGGAGCGTACTAAAGGGCACGTACCAAAGGCAATTCTAATTTTGCGCACAAGACAGCGTACTATACGAATTTGCGGTGAGGAATCCCCCACCGCAAAAGATCCTATTCTATTTTAGCATATTTTTCCGAAAAATACAAATCTTCTAAAGGATTTTTGCGGAAATTTCTATGTGATTTTTGAAAAAAATCAAAATTGTAATACCCTACGATTCCGCCTTTCTACTTTTTTTCGACGTTAATCGTTTTTGTACTGACGATAAATAAACAGTCTTTCCCCTCCTTTTATCGGGAATTCAAGCTCGGGATTGCTCTTGACGACGTCCTCGCATTTACAGCCGAGCTTTTTAGCAACTTCCCAAAGCCCGTCGCCAACCGTAGGCAAATAAATGGAAAGTGCGCTTGCTTTCTTTTGGATAGCTTTTCCTTCTTCCACAGCGGAAACGAAGGAGCAAGACGTCTCACGATAGGTCTTGACGACAACTTTTAACGTGCCTTCCGCTTCAAATTTATCCCCCACTCTTCTCACGCTCAAGCCGTACACGTTGCCCTCGATTTCCACTTCGCCTTCTTCCGCTTGCAAGGGGAAAATAAACGGCAACGTAAGCGAAGTGGCTTTTACGCCGTCCTCTCCGCAAAACAGAAGTTCCGCCTCTACGTAGCCTTCCGCATCACCGCTCGAACTTCCCGTGCGTTTGAACGAAATTTCCACTCTTGGATTAACTACCGACTGAAGCCCGATTTCCCCTTCAAAAGACAGCGATAACGACGCTCCGCCGCCAATGCGTTCGGTGAAACGTTGTACGTTCGTCAAATACCTGCCCCCTACGTTTTCGCGTTTTACAATCAATTCATTCTCCGTAGAGAACAAATCGTCACAGACGGTAATTTCTTCTTTTAAATAGGTTAAACATTCGCTATAAAGGACCAAAGAAAGCGACACTTTGCTCTTGTTCGTTTCTTCGTCCGTATCCACGGTAAGCTGAGCGGATTTAATCTCGGTCTTTGCATTGACAGGCATTTTTTCAGTCCATTCGTCAATGGGCAATTCGACGGTAAAGGGAATTTGCCGTTCATAAGAACAAACGCTTTCGTCTTTTAAAAGGCAAAGTGAAAGATTGACTTCGCCGACAAGAGAAATTTTTCCCGCCGACACAAACGCCTGCGCGACGTTCGCGCGTTCAGAGTGCAGTAAAACGTCTTTCACACCGTCCATTTCAAAAACGTCCTCTTCTTCCGTTTCGCCCGATACGCAAATGGTCTTATAAATCTGCGCTTGCGTAGTTTTTAACTCTAAACCTTCGCCGGAAACCAAATATTCCGCGCCAAGAGTGCCATAAACACTAATTTTTGCAACGACCACGACGGAAAGGAAAAATCCCGAGCCTTCCCTGCGCGTCTTTATGCCGTCGCAAACGAAAGCGGCTTTAGCAAAACAGGCAGGTGTAATTTTTTCGTTTTGCGCTTTATGGAAAAACTCCGCACCGCGCTCCGCACGGCAAATTTTTCCGTCAAGATCACGATAAACAACGGTAACGATAAGTTTTCCGCTGTATTTAACCTCGCCGTCAAAGCAAGTGATTTCTTCAGGCACAGCCTTTGCGTGAACGGTGAGCACGGAAGCAATCTCGCCGCTTTGCAAACGGCATTCGACAATGGACTGACTCTCAAGCTTACAAAGCTCTCTCGTATAGCGATGGGTGTTATATTGCGGTTTGATAGACATATTTTTTCTCCCTTTGCTTATTAACTTCCCTTTAGCGTATGCGCGGCGCAAAAAGATTATGACAAGAGCCTTTAAGAAAAATCCCTAAATCCATTCAAAAGCCGACGTTTACAATTGATTCACGCATAGAAATTCACAATCTTTTGCCAAAATCTCACAAAAAACGCCTATAAAAACGGTTGCAAAGTCTTATAAAATAGTGTATAATAAACCTACTGCGCGTAGGTGGGGAGGTAGCGGCACCCTGTATCCGAAATCCGCTATACGGAGCTGAACGCCTTTCTCGGCGTGAGCTATGGAAGGTTGCGCGACGTAAGGAACGTTGATAACAAGGTCTTATGCAACGCAATGCTGTGAACCGTGTCAGGACGGGAACGTAGCAGCACTAAGCAGATTTTTGCGTGTGCCATGAGGTAGCTTTGAAGGAGTCACCTGCGCCGTTTCCACTTCGGTAGTTGACGACAAAAAAGGATCGCGCAGCTTTTTTTGTTTTTTAAGGGCTTATAGACAAATTACCTGTTTCCGTATTGTGACGGACCTTGAGCCTCTATTATAAAAATTTAGCTTTATAGAAAAAACACGATTGCAAAATACGCAACCGTGTTTTTAATTTTCAGTTAATCCCAAAATATATTTAGCATCTAAATCAAGTTCTTTACAAAGTTTTGCAAAAGTATCGAGCTTAGGTAATTTTTTTGTCGTGCGATATTGGGTTATCATTTCGGGGGATACGCCTATACGCTTTGCAATTTCTATCGTAGTTAAACCGCTATTTTTTAATTCTTCACTCAATCTTTCTTTGATAATCAAATTTTCCATACAAATATTATAACCAATAGTTAGTAAAAATGCTTGACAGCTAACTGTTAGTTAGTATATAATGTACATACAAAATAAATTGATGAAGAGTTTATCAAAAAAATCATTATTTTTAAACAAGAAAAAGGTTGCCTTCATTCACTGGAGCTGCGCGTCAGTTATGTAATGATGCCTTAAATTGTAATGTGAATGTAAAAATAAAACTGAAATAAAAAGGGAGCGTATTATGAGTGAAAATCAAACAAATTGGACAAAAAGACAAAAAATTGGATTAATTTTTATAATTCCAGGAACGCTTATAGCTGGTATATGTTATCTCGGAGGCACTTTGGGTAGTAATGAAATTTTACTATTTTTCTCATTGCTGGGACTCATTGCTTGTGGAATAGGTATATATCTTGAAGTATCTACACCATCTACACATGACAAAAAAATGTACATTATTTCAGCTGTTGCAATTTTATTGGCGATTATTATAAGTTTTTCAGGAGTTGGCAGTTGCTCTTCCAGTAATCCCAGTAAAAACTACACCTGTTCAGTATGCGCTCGCACGTTTAATTCTGGTACAAGTAATTCTAAAAGCATTATAAAAACAGGTATGTGTAGCCAATGCTATAAAAATTATAAATGGGCTATTGGCGAATAGGGTTTATGCGGTTTAAGACAGGTACAATTTGCTCAACCAAAAATAACGGATAGTCAATCGACTGTCCGTTATTTTTTAGTCTTCTGTTTTGGGATTTTCCGAGCGGGGTTGGTTTTCTTTGCGTAAATCTAAGCCCGATAAGTTCTCGTCCGCTATAATCACGCCGCGCTGTAACGTACCAAAGCCGTACTTTTTACGAATCTCAAACACCGCTTCTTCGGCGCGTTCCTTTTTCTTTCGCTTTTCTCCGTCGGACAAAAAATCTCCAAGCGTCATTTGCTCAATATGATAATCAAAGCCCGAAATCGTCACTCCTAACATTCTGACGGGTTTTGCCCGTGGCCAGTTTTCGCAAAAAAGCTTATACGCTGTTTCCGCAACTTCACCACACAGCATTGTCGGCGGAATTTTTGTTTGCCATGTCTTATCCTCTAAATTATCGTCCCGAACGACGATATGTACGGTATTCGCGCGCCCGACGTCCGCTTCTCGAAGCCTACCCGTGACGCTTTCCGAAAGCACGTAAAACCAACGCTTAATCTCTTCTCTATCCGTCAGCGATACGGGAAGTGTGGACGAATTTCCGATAGATTTTAAATCCTCTTTCTCTTTATGAGCGCGTACGGGCTCGTCGTCTTCCCCGCACGCGTACTTTCTTAAAATCCTGCCGCGCTTGCCAAGCAGTTTACAAAGCAACCCTTCGTCTGACGCCGCCAAATCGCCTATCGTGCGGATTCCGCAACCTGAAAGCGTACTCGCCGTTGACTTACCAACGTATAAAAGGTCGGTAACAGGTAAGGGATAAACGATTTTCTCAAAGCCTATTTCGGGGATTTCCGTCACGGCGTCCGGCTTCTTCATCTCCGAGGCAAGCTTTGCAAAAATCTTATTAAAGCTAACCCCTATCGAAACGGTTAAGCCAAGCTCTTCCTTAATTGCCAAGCGGATTTTTTCTGCAATTTCAACACCGCTCCCAAACAGTCTTTGGCTGGCCGTCATATCCAGCGAACACTCGTCGATACTGCACTCTTCCACAACGTCCGTAAACCGCTCGTAAATCTCTCTAACTTTGCCTGAATAGTATTTATAATCGCCAAAATGCGTACCGGTACGAAGCACGTGCGGACATTTCGCAAGTGCCGACGCCACCGTTTCCGCCGTTTTTATGCCATATTTTTTCGCCTCTTCGTTTTTCGCGAGCACAACCCCTTTTCTTTGCTTGGGATCACCGCAAACAATCAACGGCTTGCCTTTAAATTCGGGGTTAAGCACCGTTTCCACAGACGCGAAAAAGTTATTCAAATCGGAATGTAAAATCACTCTTGAACGCATACCTGCCCCCTTGTGTTGATTACTTTTCGTTTAAATACTCCACTACGGAATGTGCAGCGACGTTGCCTTCCCCCACAGCTTTTGCGTACTGATAAGGCCTGCCCGTAATATCGCCGCAAGCAAAACAACCCTTTAAATTTGTTTGCATTCGTCTATCTGTTTTCACGCTCACGCCGTCCGTTTCAACGCCAAAAGCAATCGAATCGGGCGGTAATCCTTCTTTTAGAATAAATACGCCGTCAACGTTCAAATGCTTCGCTTCGCCCTTCTCTTCATATAAAACGCCTTTTACGCGTTTTTCCCCAACGATTTCAGACGGCATTTTTATAATTTTCTCTATTTTTTCACCTGAAAGATCCAAGCCTTTGTATAAGGGAAATAAATAGGTTTTTTCCGCGATTTCGGATAAATATTTCGCCTCGTGTTCAAATTTCTTCGCAAGACAAACAACGGCGATTTTTTTGTTCTTATACAGCGCGCCGTCGCAAGTTGCGCAATAGCTCACGCCGCGTCCCAAAAACTCCTGCTCCCCTTTGATTCGCTTCCCTGATTCCACTCCGCAGGCAAGGATAACCGTTTTACTCTCGTACATACCCCCATCCTGCGTGGTTACGGCGAACTTTTCTTTCATGGCATAAACGCCGTTGACTCTACCTTGTGTAACAACAATTTCTTCGTTTTCAAGTTGCGTTTTCAAAAGCTCGGCAAACGCCGTTCCGCTCACGCCTAAAAAAGCGGGATAGTTATGGATCTCTTCCGCCTTTGAAATTTTGTCGCTTAAATTCTTTTCGCCTATCATTAAAAAGCTTTTAGCATTTGCTTTTAAGGTCAGAGCGGCGGAAATTGCAGCTAAGCCGCTACCAACGATAATACAATCAAACATATCTCTTCCCTTCGCGCCGTTAGCCGACGCTTTCCCCGACGATAACCGCCGTTATTTTTTCTCCGTTTATAACGATGTACGCGTAACTTCCGCCTTCCCCGAAGGGATAGCGAAGTGAACCGGGATTTACCAAGGTCACGCCGTCTATCTCACAAACGCCGGCGCGGTGGGTGTGGCCGTATAAAGCGAGCTGACAGCCGCACTCTTTCGCTTTTTTTGCAAGAGCACTAAGTCCGCCCTTTACCCCATACCCGTGCCCGTGACAATAAAAAATTTTTACCTTTTCAATCTCTAAAATTCCCTCGTCTGAAACACCCGAATAGAAATCACAATTCCCGCTGCAAAAATACGTTTTCTTCGCGCATTCGTCCAAAACTGCACGAAGATCGGAAAGCCCGTCTCCAAGATGCACAAAATAGTGATTTTCTTTAATCAAAGGCAGGAGTTTTTCCACCGCCTTTGCGTTTCCGTGGCTGTCCGAAACCGCAATTAGCCGTTTCATTCTATTTTGCCCGCCTTGCTTTTTAAATCGCAAAGCGCGCGGTATCTGTGCGAAACGCTATTCTTCTCTTCCGCGCTCGCCACAGCGAAAGTTTTTTGCAAATCATCACTGAAAAACAAACAGTCGTACCCGAATCCGTTTTCACCCACTTCTTCAAATAAAATTTTTCCGTACGTCCTGCCATGTCCGACAATTTCTTTACCGTCCGGATACACAAGCGCCATCGCGCTTTCAAAGTACGCCGTACGGTTCTTTTCGTCCTTCAAATTTTTAAGCAGTAAATCTCGGTTGGATTTATCGTCGGCATGCCAACCGCAATATCTCGCGCTATACACCCCGGGCGCGCCGCCAAGCGCTTCTACGCACAGTCCGCTATCATCCGCAAGCGCGAGTACGCCCAACGCCTTACTTGCCGCCCTTGCCTTGATGAGCGCGTTTTCCGTAAAGGTTGAGCCAGTTTCTTCAACTTCGACGTCAAACCCCGCGTCCTTTTGCGATACGATTTCATACTCGGTAAAAATTTGAGCGATCTCTTTAAGTTTATGCGCGTTCCCCGACGCAACCACAAGTTTCTTCCTCATTTTCTTGCTCCTTTTGATTCTTTTTCAAGTCTATTATAACAAGTTGCGCGTAAAAAATCAACTATTGCCGCGCTCAAAGCCAAATCTCATTCTCAAAGAATTTAAAACGGCGAGCAGCATTACGCCCACGTCGGCAAATACAGCAAGCGACAACGGCAATACGCCCGCTACGCCCAAGCCCATAAACGCAAACTTCATCAAAACGGAAAAGATGATATTTTGCCAAACGATTTTCTTGGTCTTCTTCGCAACCTTAACCCCTTCGACTAAGCCCTTTAAATCGTCCGCAATCAGCACCACGTCCGAAGCTTCTACCGCTACCGAACTGCCAAGTTTTCCCATAGATACCGCGCAGTCGGCAACTTTCATTACTGGCGCGTCGTTAATACCGTCGCCCACGTACACAAGCCCGCCGCGCGCCTTAAGTTTTTCCGCCTCAGAAAGCTTTTGATCGGGCAATAATTCCGCCTTAAACTCGTCCATGCCTATCTCGTTTGCTACGTCCTTCGCCCTATCCGCGCGATCGCCCGTTAAAATAATCGTTCTCTCTCCGCCAAGCGTTTTCAACCGAGAAATCACTTGTTTGCTCTCCATGCGGATTTCGTCCGCAAGCGCAATTGCACCTAAATACGATCCGTTTCTTGACGCGTGAATAACGGTGTACGGCGACGGATTTTCCTGCGTTTGAATACCGCGCTCATTTAAAAATTTCGCGTTTCCGACCAACACTTCTTCTCCGCTTATTCTTCCTCTTAAGCCTTTTCCTGCAAATTCCTCGACGTCTTCTACAATCAACTCACTCGAATATTTTTCAAAGGCTTTTGCAATCGGGTGCGAAGAATACTTTTCAAGTGCGGAAATTACTGAAATCAATTCTTCATCTCGCACCTGCCCCATATTAAGAACGTTTTTGAGTGCAAATTCGCCCTTGGTCAGCGTACCCGTTTTATCAAAAGCGAACACCTTTGCACGCGCAAGCTCGTCAAGATAGGTTGCGCCTTTTACAAGTACGCCCTTTTTCGCGCACGTGCCTATCCCTGAAAAATAAGTCAGCGGTACGGAAATAATCAGCGCGCAAGGGCAGGAAATAACAAGCAGGATAAGCGCAGTGTTGAGCCAACGCCCAAAATCCTTAAAATACAAGCCGTTCCCCTCCAACAAGCCCAACGCCAAGGGCACGAATACCGCGATTGCAAAGGCCAACATGCAAACTATCGGCGTGTAATATTTTGCGAATCTCGTAATAAATTTCTCAGGCTTTGCTTTTTTTGCCGTTGCGTTCTCAACAAGATCGAGAATTTTCCCAACTGCGCTGTCTTCATATTTTCGCGTGATTTGCATTTCCACGGCATTGCCCTGATTGATACAACCCGACAAAAGCTCTTCGCCCTTTACGAGTGTTTTAAACTCGCTCTCGCCCGTCAACGACTTCACGTCTAAAACCGCTTCGTCACTAACGAGTACGCCGTCGGCAGGGATTTTATCCCCCGCGTTTATCCGCACTCTTTCCCCTATCTTTAATTCTTCGGGTTTGACTTCAACCCACTCGCTATCTCGCAAGACTTTCGCGCGCTCACTCTTTAACGCCATTAACTCCGTAACGGAATTTCTCGACGCGCCAACTGCAACCGACTGCAACCATTCGCCAAGCTGATATAAGAGCATTACTGCTACGCCTTCGTCGAATTGCCCCAGCGCGAATGCGCCGATCGACGCTACCGTCATTAAGAAATTTTCGTCAAAAAACTTGCCTTTTAAACAGTTCTTTGCCGTAGAAAGCAAAACGGGATACCCCACCACCAAATACGCACCAAAGAAAAATACGTATGATAAAATCTCAAAAATAACGCCTTTGAAAAGATGTGAGCAAAGTAGTCCAAGCAAAAAACCAACAGCCGACACCGCAAGCGCAATCCGTACGTCCAGCCCCCTTTTTGCTTTCATCTCATATCTGCCCCCGTCGAGGACGCGTACTTGTTCAAATTTATTCGCCTTTTTAATCGTTTTCGTAACGGCGTCAGGCGTCGCTTTTAAACGAATGGTCTGTGTGATAAAATCCACTTGCACGCTCTCTACGCCCTTGATTTTCGCAATATCCTTTTGCAAATCAAGCGCGCACGCTGCGCAATGTAAATTTTCTATCCTCAAAACGATTTCTTCCTCTTCTACAACTCGCACTTCTTCAAAGCCGTTAATCGTTTCCTTAATCTTATCCAACACTTCCACTCTTCCGTCGTAGTCCACAAAAACCTTTTGATCAACGTGCGAAACGGCTATTTCTTCCACGCCGTCCACCTTTTCAAGAAGCTCGCGAAGCTCCCCCGCGCAAACAGGACAATCCAGCCCCTGAATTTTAATTACTTCTTTCATTTTATACCTCACTCACAGTCCACGTGTTCAATCCCAACTTCGACCATTTTAAAAATATGCTCGTCTGCAATCGAATAGAAAACGTTTTGCCCTGCCCTTCTCGCTTTAACGATTTTATTGTCCTTTAATACTCTAAGCTGATGGCTGATCCCGCTTTGCGTACCGCCACACGCCTCAACCAAGTGATAGACGCAACTCTCTCCTTTCATGAGCGCAAGCACGATTCTAAGCCGTGACGGCTCGCCAAGCATTCTAAACACGTCCGACATTTCCAAGACCGCCTCTTCGCTCGGCATACTCGCCAAACGCGTCGGCAACCCTTTTTTCGTGCTCTTTTTCAAGCGTACAATCCTGTCTTTTCATAACTCCTCCAAGATATTTGTATATGAATATATATTCATATTATAGTGATTATATTACGCTTTGTCAAGTGTTTTTTTTATTTTTATAAAAAAAGACCGCAGGGTAAAATCCTACGACCTTTTAAAACTTAAAATGCTTTTATTAAAAATTTTATTTCACATATCTATGATTTTTTCTTTTAAACTTTTCTTTTTGTTCCTTTAAAAGCTTATTTATTTGCTCTTTGTCATCTTCCACCAAAAAATCATATAAACGTTGTTCGTCATCTGTCATAGGCATAT
>JAFVRE010000043.1 GCA_017504465.1 Clostridia bacterium
ATAATTCGCTTGCCGTTATAGTAAAGTCAACGCCGACACCGTTGCCGAGCGCACTCTTTACTACCGCTGCGCCAATACCGCCGTTTTCCGCAACCGTCGCAAAGGTAATATTGCCGTTTGCTACGTTTTCGTAAACTGCTAAATAGAGTTTCTTCAACGCTTCGAAATCGGGCACGAATTGCTCGTCTTTAGGCACGGGGAGATGATAGAGCTTTTCTCCGCCTTTCAAGACGTTGGTGATGAGTTTGCTTGCCTTTGCAGGAGCGAGCGCGAAAGAGATAAGCGTGGGCGGAACGTGGATGCTTTCAAACGTACCGCTCATACTGTCCTTACCGCCGATTGCACCGAGTTCTAAACCCATTTGCGCGTAAACAGCGCCGAGCAACGCCGACGTAGGTACGCCCCATACCTTTGCGTCCTTGGTCATTTTTTGGAAAAATTCTTGCAAAGTCAAACGGATATCGCTATATTTTGCGCCGCTTGCGACTACTTTGGATACCGAACCGACAATGGAATAAATCGCGCCGATAAACGGACTCGTTTCCATAAGATAAGGCGAATAGCCGTATGCGGAAACGGTACAAACGTCCGTTTCGCCGCCGCAAATTTTCGCCGCCATCGCGATTGCGGGCGTAAGTTGTTTTTTACCCCCCCAAGGCATAAATACCGTTCTTGCGCCGATTGTCGAGTCAAAGGTTTCGGACAAGCCTTTCTTTGCGCAAACGTTGAGGTCGGATAAAACTTTTTGGGTTTCTTCGGCGAAACTCACTGCCGATTTCTTTTCGAACCAGTTGGTAACGGGGTCGCAAAGTTCGGCTTTGGTTTCTTGCTTCACGCCGTTCGTATTCAAGAATTCACGGGAAATGTCAACGATGGTTTCTCCGTCGAGATACATTTTCATTCTGCCGTTATCGGTAACTTTTGCAACGGGGGTTGCGGATAAGTTTTCTTCCGCCGCGAGAGCAATAAACGCTTCGACGTCCTTTGCCGCAACTACTACCGCCATACGTTCCTGAGATTCGGAAATGGCAAGCTCCGTACCGTTCAAACCGTCGTATTTTTTAGGTACGTTATTGAGATTGATTTCAAGCCCGTCGGCAAGTTCGCCGATTGCAACAGAAACGCCGCCTGCGCCGAAGTCGTTACATTTTTTAATCTTTCTCGTTACCTCGCCGTTCAAGAACAAGCGTTGCAACTTTCTTTCCGTGAGCGCGTTGCCCTTTTGAACTTCCGCGCCGCACGTTTCAACTGAATGCGAGTCGTGCGCTTTGGACGAACCCGTCGCGCCGCCACAACCGTCTCTACCCGTTTCTCCGCCGAGCAAAATAATTACGTCGCCAGCAGCAGGAGCTTCACGGTAAACCATATCGCGTTTTGCGCCGCCTACGACAAAGCCCGTTTCCAAACGCTTTGCTTTATAACCTTCGTGATAAACTTCGTCAACGATACCCGTTGCAAGACCGATTTGGTTGCCGTACGACGAGAACCCTGCCGCTGCGCGTTGCGTGATAACGCGTTGAGGGAGTTTTCCTTCAAGCGTGTCTTCAAGCTTTTCTCTGGGATCGGATGCGCCCGTAACACGCATAGCTTGATATACGTACGTTCTACCGCTCAAGGGATCGCGGATTGCGCCCCCAAGACAAGTTGCGGCACCGCCAAACGGCTCGATTTCGGTCGGGTGGTTGTGCGTTTCATTCTTGAACATTACGAGATATTTTTCTGTTTTGCCGTCGATTTCCGCGTCAATGCAAATAGAACAAGCGTTGATTTCGTCGGAGATATCAAGATTGTCAAGCTTTCCGTCTTTTTTAAGTTTCTTCGCCGCGATCGTCGCCAAGTCCATAAGGCAAGGATATTTATCGGGACGGTGACCGTTAAGCTCTGCGTATAAATCTTCATAAAGATGATACGCTTTTTCTACCGATTTATTCTCCGAGCTGATTTTGATTTCTTTAAGCTCCGTCGAAAAAGTTGTGTGACGGCAATGGTCAGACCAGTAAGTATCGATTACTTTGAGTTCGGTTTCCGTCGGGTTACGCTTTTCGCTCTTAAAATAGTCACGCACGAAAACAAGATCCGCAACGCTCATCGCAAAGCCCGTCGCGCTATGATAAGCTGCGATTTCTTCGTCGGATTTTTCAATGAAGCCTGCAACTTCTTGTACTTTTGCCCCGCGAACTTTTTCCGTGAATAAGGTTTCGGGTTTTTCAAAGCCCACTTCTTCGCTTTCAACGGGGTTAATTACGTGGTTTTTAATCGCTTCAAGCTGTTCGTCCGTTACCCCTTTCATTGCATAGATGCGTGCGCACTTGACTTCGGGACGCGCTTTTCTTGTCAATAACTGAACGCATTGTGCCGCGCTATCGGCGCGTTGATCGTATTGCCCCGTCAAATAGCTAACAGCAAACGCTTTATAGCCCGTGAGATCTACGTTTTCTAAATATACGTTATCAACGGGCGGTTCGGAAAATACCGTACCGAGCGCGGCTTGTAATTCCGACTCCGTAATCCCTTCCACGTCGTAACGTAAAATCAGCCTAAATTCCTCGGTATCGATTTTGAGCAAGGTCTTTACGTCAGCCTGCTCTTTTCTTGCCTGTACGTTGTCTTTCTTTTCTACGAAAATTCTGTAAATCATATCTCTCGTTCCTTATTTTTTCTTATTCTTTTTCTACGTCGCGATACTTAATTCCGATATCTTTGCGATAATACATACCGTCAAAAGAAATTCTTTCCGCATTCGCGTACGCCTTTTTTCTCGCTTCGTCGATATTTTCCGCGCGGGCGCAAACCCCAAGCACTCTACCGCCGCTTGTTACCAGCTTTCCATCCTTTAAACTCGTACCTGCATGGCACAAAACCACGTCTTCGTCAAGCTTACCGATCGTAATTTCCTTACCTTTTTCGTAATGCTCGGGATAGCCGCCACTTGCAAGAACGACGCATACGCAGGCACCCTCTTTCCAACGAATATCCACGTTTTCAAGACGTTCATCCACAACCGCTTCGAAAACGTCCATAAGATCGGTGTCGAGCATAGGAAGTACTACCTGTGTTTCAGGATCACCAAAACGAGAGTTATATTCGATAACCTTCATTCCGTTCTTCGTCTTCATAAGCCCGAAATATAAAACTCCTTTGAACGTTCTGCCTTCCGCGTTCATCGCGTACATGGTAGGGAGCATTATTTTTTCTAAGACTTCTTTTGCCGTCTTTTCGCCGTAGAACGGCGCGGGAGAAAACGTACCCATACCGCCCGTATTCAAGCCTTCGTCGTTATCGAGCGCGCGCTTATGATCGCAGCTCGTAATCATAGGTACAATCGTCTTTCCGTCCGTAAACGAAAGCACCGAAACTTCAGGGCCTTCTAAAAATTCTTCCACGACAACGGTATTCCCTGCCGTACCGAATTTTTTATCGAGCATCATTTCCTTTAAGCCCGCAATCGCTTCTTCTCTCGTTTTGCAGATAAGCACGCCTTTGCCGAGCGCGAGTCCGTCCGCCTTTAATACGACGGGAATCTCGCACGTTTTTACGTACTCGAGCGCCTTATTGAAATCGTCGAAAATTTCATACGCCGCGGTCGGAATTCCGTATTTTTTCATCAAGGACTTGGAAAAGGCTTTACTCGACTCGATAATCGCCGCGCATTTTTTCGGTCCAAAAGCGCGGTGGCCGTGCGCTTCAAGCGCGTCAACAAGCCCTAATGCAAGCGGATCGTCGGGGGTTACGACGGTGAAATCGACGTCGCTTTTATCCACCCAAGCAACCACCGCCTCAATATCGCAATAATCGACGTTGACAAGCTCCGCCATATCCGCAATACCCGCGTTGCCTTTCATTGCGTAAATTTTATTAACTCTCGGCGATTTTTTCAGCGCCTGAATTACAGCGTGTTCTCTACCGCCGTTGCCGATAACTAAAACGTTCATTGTATCTCCTTCTTATTGTGTTAAGCGTTTAAAACGCGTACCTGCCTACCCGATTTAATCACTTTGCCTTCGCAAAGCAGCTTTACGCAAAGGGGCAAAATCTGATGTTCAACTTCTAAAACACGTTCCTGCAGTGCTTCAGGCGTGTCGTCGCTTTTCACTTCGACTGCGCGTTGCATAATAATCGCGCCGCCGTCAACGTCCGCTTCGACAAAATGCACCGTCGCGCCGCTGAGTTTTACACCGTATTCAAGCGCGGCTCTATGTACCTTCAAGCCGTAATACCCCTTTCCGCCAAACGCAGGCAAAAGCGCGGGGTGGATATTGATAATCCTGTCTTCAAAATTTTGGATGAAGCTTTGGGGAATAATCAAAAGCCAGCCTGCAAGCACTAAATAATCCACGCCGTTTTCATTGAATAGTCTTGTAATTTCTTGATAAAATTCAGTTATGTTCGCATACACCGATTTATCGTAAACAAGCACTTCAATCCCGGCTTTTTTAGCGCGTTCAATCGAGCCGATACCCGCCTTTGACGCAACTAAATATTTAATTTCACAAAATTTTTCTTTCGCGTTGGCGTCGATAATGGACTGGAAATCCGTACCGCCGCCCGACGCAAATACCGCTATTTTTTTCATTGTTAACTCCTAAGTTAAAAGGTTTTTTACAAGGCTTAGCCTTGCACAACGGCTTCGCCGTGTAGCGCAAAACAAAGTTTTGCTTATAAGGGTCCGATTTATCGGGGCGTCGCCCCGCGCCCTAACAGGGAATAATTCTCTGCACCTTTTATTTCAGGATAACCGTTCTATTTCCTTCGACCACCTTACCCACAACGCAAACCTCTTCGCCGCTTTCTTTCAAGCTTGCGAGCGTTGCATCTACGTTTTCGGGGGAAACGCAAACGATCATTCCGATACCCATATTGAAGGTGTTGTAGATTTGCTCGTCGGTGATTTCAGCTTTTTCTTGCATTACCTTGAATACGGGCGGAACTTCGTAAGAATTCTTCACGATTTCCGCGCTCACGCCTTCCGGTAAAATTCTGGGAATATTTTCAATAAATCCGCCGCCCGTAATGTGCGCGATACCCTTCACTTCTACCTTTTTAAGCAAGGAAAGTATGCTCTTAACGTAAATCTTCGTCGGTTTTAAAAGCACTTCGGCAACCGTCGCGCCAAGTCTTTCATCATACTTTTCAAGCTCCGCTTTGTTTTCGTCGCCGAAAAGTTTTCTAACAAGCGAATAGCCGTTGGAATGTACGCCGCTTGACTTAATGCCCACGAGTACGTCGCCTGCTTTAATGCTCTTACCGTTGATTACTTTTTTCTTATCTACGATACCTACGGCAAAACCTGCAAGGTCATACTCGCCGTCGGGATAGAAGCCGGGCATTTCCGCCGTTTCGCCGCCGATAAGCGCGCAACCGGCTTGTCTGCAACCTTCCGCGATACCTTTTACAACTTCTGCTTCCGCTTCGGGATACAATCTTCCGCAAGCATAATAGTCAAGGAAGAACAAGGGCTTTGCGCCTTGACAAACGATATCGTTTACGCACATTGCGACCGCGTCTATACCGATCGTGTCGTGCTTGTCAAGAAGGAACGCGTACTTAAGCTTCGTACCTACCCCGTCCGTACCCGCTACGAGAATAGGTTCTTCCATCTTCTCGCCTGCGATTGAGAAAAATCCGCCGAACGAACCGATATCGCCTAAAACGTTTTCGTTGTAAGTGGATTTTACGTGTTTTTTCATCAAATCTACGGCTTTATAGCCTCTGGTTACGTCAACGCCGCTGTCTTTGTAAGAAATTGCCATTATTATATCTCTCCGTTTATTATTTTCTTTTGATTTTATTTTTTAACGTTTTTAATTTTTTTCCTTTTCGGATATCTTGTGGTCGTATTTTTTAGCCGGTTCACTCGGCGCTTCCGTAGGATAATTCCCATCGAAGCACGCCGCGCAATAGCCCTTGCAAGTTCCGCCTGCACCGAGCTTGAATACGTCTTCCAAGGGCAAGAAACCCACCGAATCCGCGCCAAAAATCTTTGCCATTTCTTCAGGCGTGTGCTTACAAGCAATAAGCGAATCACGAGAAGAAATGTCCGTACCGTAATAACAAGGGTTTAAGAACGCCGGCGCAGACGAGCGGATATGTATCTCTTTCGCGCCTGCTTCACGGAGCAGTTTTACTACTCTCGAACACGTCGTACCCCGAACAATTGAGTCGTCAACCAAAATAACGCGCTTGTCCTTAATTGTTTCCAAAACGGGACTAAGCTTGATTTTTACTTTGTCTTCACGCACGTTTTGTCCAGGATCAATAAACGTTCTTCCGATATATTTATTTTTGATAAGTCCTAAACCGTAGGGAATACCTGACTCCTGTGCGTAACCTATCGCGGCATCAATACCCGAATCGGGCGCGCCGATTACCACGTCCGCTTCAACAGGATGCGCTTTTGCAAGGAAAGCGCCCGCGCGCTTACGCGCTAAATGCACGGAACAGTTGTCGATTACCGAATCGGGACGGGAAGTATAAATATACTCGAAAACACAAAGTCGTTGAGGTTTTTCCCCGCAATGTTCGCGGCGGGAATACACTCCATCTTTGGTGAATACCACAATTTCTCCCGGCTCGACCTCTCGCACAAAATTTGCGCCTACGACGTTGAGCGCGCAAGATTCGCTTGCGATAACGTATTCGCCGTCGCCACGAACGCCGTAGCACAAGGGGTGCATACCGTTTGGATCACGCACCGCGATCAATTTTCTGGGCGACATAACGAGCATGGAATAGGCGCCTATAAGCTTGTCCATTGCCCGACTGATTGCCTCTTCCATTGAATCGGACGAAATACGTTCGCACGTGATGACGTTGGAAATGACCTCAACATCGTTAGAGGAATGGAAAATAGAACCTTTCAACTCTAATTCTCGACGCAGATCCCAATAATTGACAAGCTTACCGTCGCTTGAAATTGCCATTCTGCCCTTTACGTGATTGACGAGCATGGGCTCGGCGTTAATTCTTTCTTTTGTTTGGCTCGTTGCGTATCGAACGTTTCCAAGTGCCATTTGCCCAAGCCCTAATTCCGAGAGTAAGCGGTTATCAAAAACTTCGTTTACAAGCCCTGAATCACGGAAAGAACTAAACACGCCATCGTCGTTCACTACAATACCGCAAGAACCTTGGCCTCTATGTTGAAGGGCATATAATCCATAATATGCGCTGGACGCAACGTTTTCCGTTTTTAATCCGAAAATACCAAAAACTGCCATCGTTTATTCTCCTAACATAGTTTGCAACGCCTGATCGTCCGCGTTGATTTTATCGCGCATTGCTTGTTTGTACTCAGCAAGCTTTTCCGCAAGTTCTTCATATTTGATGGAAAGCATTTGCACAGCCAAAAGCCCTGCGTTCTCGCCCCCGTTCACGCCAACCGTCGCTACGGGAATCCCTGCAGGCATTTGTACGATGGAAAGCAAACTGTCAAGCCCGCCCATCATATCCGTTTTTACGGGTAAACCGATTACGGGCAACGTCGTAAATGCAGCGATAACACCGCCAAGGTGCGCGGCTTTCCCTGCTGCGCAAATAACCACTTCTATTCCGTTTTTCTTCGCGTTCGCCGCAAATTCGTGCGCTTCGTCAGGTGTTCTATGCGCGGAAATAACACGGACTTCCGTTTCCACACCAAACTTTTTCAGCACGTTCACCGCAGGCTTTACCACTTCAAAATCGGACTTACTGCCCATTAAAATACCTACTTTTGCCATATATATTACTCCTTAAAATTAAAAGTTTTCACTGAATTTTACACACCGTTTATAAAGGTCAAGGGAATGATTCCCTTGCGGTGCGCAGAGGCAGAGCCTTTGCAAAAGGGAAGCCCCATGAAAGCAACCGATAGGTTGCGCATACGGCATTAGCCGTCCTGTCACAAAGTGGCTAAGATTACGCCTTATCAAAATCAGCTTTCTTCGCGCCCCATTTTACAGGTCGTTTATCGGGATTCCATTTTTCGTATTTATCAAATATTGCGTGAACCCAACCCTTAGGCTTACTACTTGCTTCCGCGTATATCGTTAAATTCTTGCAAGCATGGAAGGCAAACGACTTAACGGAAGTCACGCTATTAGGGATAAAAACTTTCGTCAATCCGTAGCACATAGAAAATGCTTGATTTTCAATTGACGTTACTGAAGTGGGAATTAACACTTTCTTTAAGCTCTTAGCCGAATCGAATGCATTTACACCGATTACCTTTACTGAATTTGGAACTGTAAATTCAGTGTTCGTCTTGTAAATTGCATATTGAATTAAAGTTTTCCCATCCTTACTATATAAATTTCCGTCTATGTCTTTATAATTTCTATTCCCTTCAGCTACTTTTATGTTCATTAGCTTACTGCAACAACCGAACGCGCGAGCACCGATTGAAGTTATACTGTCGGGTATGGTTATACTCATCAAGTTACTGCAATGAACGAACGCATTAGTGCCGATAGAAGTTACCCCTTTTCCCATCTCCACGTCCATCAAGTTAGAACAAGCACTGAACGCGCCAAAGCCGATAGAAATTACGCTATCGGGGATTACCACGCTTTGCAAACTGTTCTTCATATGGAACGCATTAGTGCCGATAGAAATTACGCAGTCGGGAATAACGACTTTTCCTCCCGCACCTTTGTATTTTTGAAGTACACCGTTTACGATTTCAAAATCGGAAACGGGCGAGGCAGGTACGCTCTTTTTAGCGGATTTTTGCGCTTTGCTCGCAGTAGCGGGAGCAGCGCTTTGCTTGTTTTCCGTAGAAACAGGGGTAGTTTTAGCTTGCGCCTTAGTTTGAGCTTGCGTTTGTTTTTGCGCGCTTGGCTTATATCCCCATTTCACAGGGCGTTTATCAGGATTCCAACTACCTTTTAATACGCCGGTTAATACAGAATACCAACCCTTAGGCTTGCTCTTGGCTTCCGCGTAAATTGTTAATTTTACGCAACCCTTGAATGCCCAGTTGCCAATCGAAGTCACCGAATTTGGTATCACTGCGCTTGTTAAGCTTTCACAACCGCAAAATGCAAAAGAAGCAATCGAAGTTGCCGAATTTGGTATCTCTATGCTTGCTAAGCTATAACAATCACCGAAGGCAGAAGAACCAATCGAAGTTACCGAACTTGGTATTACTACGTTTGTTAAGCTTTTACAACGACTAAAGACAGCAACGCCAATCGAAGTTACCGAATTTGGTATCACCACGCTTGTTAAACTTCTGCAATAACCGAACGCCCAATCTTGAATCTTCGTTACTGAATCGGGAATTGCAAACTCCGTCGTACTTTTCCCTGCGGCGTATTGTATAAGCGTTGTTCCGTCTTTCGTATATAAATTTCCGCCTATATCCTTGTAGTTTTGATTATCTTCCGCAACTTCTATGCTCGCTAAATTTTCACAACCAGTGAACACACAATCGCCAATTGAAGTTACTGAACTTGGTATCACTACGCTCTTCAATTTTTTGCATTGCCAGAACGCACTATTCTCAATTGAAGTTACCGAATTAGGGATTATAAACTTCGCTGCGCTTTTTCCCGCTGTATATGTTTTTAGCTCTTTCCCATCTTTCGTATATAGATTTCCGTCTATATCTTTATAGTTTGGATTATTCTCCGATACTTCTATATTTGTTAAGCTACTGCAAGCATTAAAAGCGAAATAATCAATCAAAGTTACATCGGAAGGAATTTTAACCGTTTCTATTTTCCAATTACAATAAAACGCATCTTTCGCTATTCTTTTTACGCCGTCGGGAATAACCACTTCTCCGCCCGCGCCTTTATATTTTTTAAGTACGCCGTTTACGATTTCAAAATCGGAAAGGGGCGAGGCAGGTACGCTCTTTTTAGCGGGAGCAGCGCTTTGCTTGTTTTCCGTAGAAACAGGGTTGGTTTGAGCTTGCGCTTGCCTTGCGCGCATTTCTTGAAGTTCTTTTTCAAAGGATTCCACGGATTGTTTTGCGGATTTTATCGAATAGTCAAGACCTTTATCCGTGAATTTCGGCGCTTTAGACTGTTCAATGGCTTGGGCTTGAACTTGCGCCTTAGTTTGGGCCTCTTCGTTAAGTTTTTCTTTCGCTCTCTCTCTGAGAACGTCCACGAACTCCTTTACCGTTGCCGTCATCTTGTCGTCGTCCGTTTTCGACCGTTCAGTCATAGGCAACTGTGCGGAAACGCTTTCTGTTTTTTTCTCTTGCGGAGACGGTTGAACTTTTGCTTGTTGCGCTTTTGCGTTTGCAATTTCTGCCTTTTCGCTTTCTATTTCCGCTTGTTTACGGGCGAGTTCGGCTTTTTGTTTTTCAAATTCCGCTTTTTGTTTTTCAAATTCTGCGATTTGTTTGGCTAATTCTTCTTGTTGCTTTTTCTCAAGCTCAGCTTTTTGCGCTTCAAGCTCTGCTCTTTGGCGAGATAATTCTTCTTGTTGTTCTTTTTCAAGCTCCGCTTTTTGTCTTTCAAGTTCGGCGCGCAAAGCTTCGTTTTCTTTGGAAATCTTGTCCTTTTCCGTAACGATAAGCGGACGGTTATTGATATGCTCCGCAATCGCGTCTAAAACGCTTTCTTTGTCCGTACACCAAGTAAGTCCGCAAAAGAATTGCTTTACTTGCCGTTCGTAAACGGAGTTCCCGTACTCGTCTACGAGCCATTCCACGCGCGGTTTGCATCTTTCTCGATAGCTTTCGAGATAAGCGGAATAGTTGTTATTGTAATAATTCGGGTTATCCGAGCCGAGCAAGTCGCGTTCCTTGACGTACATCATTTCGATATCGTACGCATCGCAGTTTCTCGTTCTTGAATTTTTTGATGAGACGAATACGAAAACCTGACAGTTGTCAATCGCTTCCTTTAAACGCTTATTGTAGTAGCGTTGCGCGTCCACACCTTTGGCTAAATTACGCATTGCGACAAAGCAGGTTAAACCGTTGTCTTCTAAATATTCCACGAGCTCGTAAACAAGTTCTTTGTCTTTGCTGGAATAGGCTACGAACACGTCGCGGGGCAAGCAGGGATCGAAAATTCCGCTTCGTTCGCGAACGACTGCCTCCGAGATCATATTTTGACAATTCTTATATTCTTCCGAGCCGACTGCAAACGTTCTTGCGATCAGGTCTTGGGTTTGCAGCATACATTTGGAAACGAGCCTGCCGTTCGTTAAAAATTCTACGAAATCTTCAATGAGATAAGGTACACTCTCGCCGTCGAGCTTGGCTAAAAAGCGGTTGAGCGCCGTCCATTTTTCCGTGCTTGCAAGGGAATAGAAGGTGGCTTGCGCGTCGCTGGGCAGGAATTTTAAAATTTCATCCGACCAATATTTGACTTCTTCGTTGTCAATAAACTCGCTTTTGCGGGCTTTGTAAAGGCTTTGACGGCGGTTTGAAATTTGTTCGTTCTTTTTGCGTAAAATTTCTTCGCTCAAAACGCCCTGCAAGCTTTCTTGCATAGCAACACGCACTTTCTCATAAGCGGCTTGGATTGAATCGTCCTTATAGGTACGCTTGCAATATTCGCAAACGTATTCATTCCCCCTTTCAATCAATTCAGCACCGCAATTTTGACATTTTGAAAAAAACATAATCCCTTTCCCCGTTGTAAAAAAGAAAGGCACAGCGTAAAAGCTGCACCTATTTATAGCGTTAAAACCCTATCCAAAAAAAGATAAAAAGAGCGGGTGTTGTTTCTTTTGCGCGAAGAAAAACCGCTCGCTTTGTAGCGAGACGCAGCAGCAGCTTTCATCTTACCGAGCATATAGTTCATACTCCACCTACGTACGTTTTCTCTTTGTCTTTTTTTAAAAAAATCCCCTACTTTATCTTATCCTTTATATTATAACAAATAAAAACAAAAAATGCAAATATTTGAACTACAAAAATATAATATATTTTTACAATCTTATTTTCCCTTTTAGAATGAAAAAACAGCCGTATAGCACTCGGCTGTTTTTCATCAATTTCGTTTTCGTAAATCTCAAAAAAGCGGAATTATTTTTCGGGGACGAACTTGGTATATCCGCCGCTCCCGTACTGTACACACCGAGAAACTCTACTGAGCGTCGCGGAAGAAATATCCGTCTTTTCGATAATTTCCGTGTACGTTTTCTTCTCTTTGAGCATTTTTGCCGCAGCAACTCGTTGCGCCAACTGTTCTACTTCTTTATAGGTACAAAGATCTTCTAATAACGTTTCCAAATCTTCTACCGTTTTGCAATTTAAAATTGTTTCGCATAAAAGCTTTCGCATTTCTGCCGTTATTTTCCCTTCTTTCGTCATTTTTCCAACCTCGAACTATATTTCTTTCTTTAAAAACGCTTTGAGTTTTTCAGTTTTCGGGGCGTTAAAGATTTCTTCAGGAGAACCTTCTTCCGCCACTTCGCCGTCCGCAATAAACAATACTTTATCAGCGACGTTTTTTGCAAATTCCATTTCGTGCGTAACGATAATCATCGTTCTGCCTTCGTCACGCAGTTCCTTGATAACCTATAACACTTCGCTCGTGAGCTCGGGATCGAGCGCGCTCGTCGGCTCGTCGAAACATAAAATATCAGGGGAAAGCGCGAGCGCTCTTGCAATCGCCACTCTTTGACATTGTCCGCCCGAAAGCTGATAGGGATAAAAATTCGCTTTATCCTCCAGCCCTACCTTGCGCAAAAGCTCCATTGCATCCGCTCTGTTTTTTTGCTTTAAACTCAACCATGCCCCCTTCGTATAGGACTTTTTCTCTTTCAAAGTCGTCTTGTCGAGCAGGTTTTTTGCAAGCTCTACGTTCTCGACAGCGGTGTATTGAGGAAAGAGATTAAAGGACTGGAATACAAGCCCGAATTTGAGCCGTTTTAAGCGAATTTCTTCTTCGCTTACCTTTTCGTTTTCAAAATTTAAAAGCTCTTCTCCTTCTACGGAAATGCTTCCGCCGTCAGGGAAGGAAAGCAAGTTTAAACAGCGTAAAAAGGTAGTTTTTCCGCCGCCGGAAGTACCGATTACTGCAAGCACTTCCCCTTTCTCAAGGCTTGTGTCAATTCCTTTTAAAACGAGAGAATCGTCGTATTTTTTAATCAAATTTTTAACTTCAAGAAACGCCATAATCTCTCCTTTACCTTAAATTTTAAACCAGTCGAATTTCTTTTCAAGCGCCGAGAACAGCAACGTCAGCGCGCCGTTGAAAATTAAGTAGAATACAGCCGCATACAAAAGCGGAGTCAATACAACGTAGTGATTTACAGCGTGATTCGCCGCGTTCAATAAATCGACGACGCCGAGTATTTGCGCAAGCGCGGTATCCTTAACGAGCGTGATAATTTCATTGCTCATAGGCGGGATAATTCTCTTAATTACCTGTATTAAAACGACCTTAAAAAAGATCTGTTTTTTAGTCATACCTAATACCTGCCCCGCCTCTCTTTGTCCTTCTGGGATTGATTGTATGCCCGCGCGGTAAATTTCCGAGAAATAGCATGCGTAGTTAATCGCAAACGCTAACGCAACGAAAATAAACAAAACGCCGCCTACCGTAACCCCGAAAAACGCCGCGATTTCCTTGGTCTTTAATCCGAGCATCATGGGAATGAAACTCGCCAAAAGCACCTGCATCATCAAGGGCGTGCCGCGAATTACCCATACTACTCCACGGGAAAAATATCTCAACGGCTTAAAAGAACTCATCGAGCCGAGCGCGATCAGCAGGCCCAAGGGTAAAGCAAAAACGAGCGTTACAAAAAATAACAGCAACGTATTCCCAAACCCTGCAATAAGTTCCTGCATTATCTTCATAAATTGTTCCATATCTTCTCCAAATCACAAATCCCTATAAACCCGAATGGGTGGAATACGTTTTACCGCATTCCACCAATCGTCAAAAAAGGATTTTTATTATTTTTTTCTATTATTCTTCGTCCGAAGGCTTTACAACCGATTCGCCTGCAGAACCGCCTTCTACAGCAATAACTGCTTTCTTGAAATCGTCTGCCGTCTTATACTTGTCAGCGTCTTCCGCCGAAACAACCGCTACTTGCTTGTTCTTAAGATAAGGTACGGAGATACACATAGCTTCCAAACGGTCTGCGTTGATCGTCATACCGTTCCAAACGAGGTCGATCGTACCGTTTTCAAGCAACGTTTCTTTAGAGTTCCAATCAATGATTTGGAATTCAAGTTCGAGAGAAAGGGTGTAGGTAGAATTCAAATATTCCACAACGTCTTTTGCAAGCTCAACATCAAAGCCCGTCAAAGTGCCCGGCGTTTCTTCATAAGCGATCGGAGCAAAGACCGTATAACCGATAACGATCGTACCTTCCGTCTTAATTGTTTCCCAGCTCGAATCAGTTGCATTTGCATAAGGATTTTCCGTGGTCGCCGTAACCGCAAAATCATTTTGAAGACCGAATTCAGATGCAACGCTCGTCAAGCCGCCGTTGCCAGCCAACGCAATCAAAGCCTCGTTGATTTTAGACATAAACGCTTGATTTTCTTTCTTCGCTGCGATGCCGTATTCTTCTTCCGCAAGAACAAGACCTTCCACTACCTTAATCTTTCCCTTTAAATCGCCCTTGGTTGCGTAATAGCCTGCCATAACCGAGTCGATAACAGCCGCGTCAGCTTCGCCTTTATCAACGCTCATAAGCGCGTCGAGCTGCGTATCTCTAATCAACAATTCTTTGCCCAGCGCAAGATCACTTCCGCCGCAAGCCGCCATGCTTGCAACACAACCTACTGCCAACGCTAAA
>JAFVRE010000044.1 GCA_017504465.1 Clostridia bacterium
CTTAAAAAGCTACCAAAACTATTCTCCATAAATTCCCTCCTTGCACGCTTGCTTCTTTGATATAATTTTATCGCAAATTTCCAACGATTGCAAGCTATTTTACTCCAAAACCAACTTGAAAGTTTTTCAAGTCGCAAAAAATATAGGTCTATAAGCAAAATACTTATAGACCCATACTGTTGGTCGAGGCGACGGGATTTGCGCCTTTAGCGGCGCGCCCCGCTCCGACGTTATCAATGTCGTCCTTTGCCGTCAAGTTTTTCATAATCCAAGCTTCGTAAGGCAAAGCGTTTTGCTCCCGCAAAACGGCGCCCACCCTCGCTCCCCGTCGCAAGCCGTAGAATCGAAAACAGCCGTACCACCAATGGTGATACGGCTGTTTTGGTCGAGGCGACGGGGATCGAACCCACGACCTCAGCGTCCCGAACGCTGCGCGCTACCAGCTGCGCTACGCCTCGATTTTCAATTTTTTATCTATTTTCGTAAGTGGTCAAACATGTGGTCAAGCCACTTATTTCGAACGTTTTTTACAAAATGATACTGCCCGGATTGTCAGTGTTGTCAAGATGTTCAGAGGTTCGAAAAAATCACCACTTCGGGCTCGCCCCATAGCTCCCGAACGCTACTTGCTACCAGCCACTATAGTCCTTACAATCTTTATCATTATACACAAATTGTTTGCCTTTGTCAAGGATAAATTTTCTTTTTTCTAAAGAAATTTAAAGATTTTTTTAATCTTTTGGTTAATACAGCGTTCCTGTTATTTTTAACGTTGAATTAACAGGATAAAATTTGTTTTTTGATGGTGTGTTTAGAAAAATATATTTTTTACAATAAAATTATTAAAAAAATAGAAATAATGGATAAAAAATGCTTGACATTGTAAAAAGGAAATGATATTATATTAAAGCTGTTGGGCGGAAAAGCTCACGGCTAACACATATTGAGGCGTAGCGCAGCTTGGTAGCGCGTTTGGTTAGGGACCAAAAGGTCGTGGGTTCAAGTCCCGTCGCCTCAACCACGAAAAAAGCTTTGAAACTAAAGGGTTTCAGAGCTTTTTTTCTTTTATCTTGATACATGAGTATGTCGTATCAGGTCGGCAAAAAGGTCAACAAACTACCGAAAATAGGCAATTTTTTATCTAATTTTACGAGAAAGGAAGGTTATTATGGCAAGTATCTATCTCAATCGTAAAGACGGTAAAATCGTCTCTTTTAAGTTTAAGGCGTTTTTAGGTCGTGATGAAAACGGACGGCAAATCGTAAAATGTACGACTTGGACAACGGATTGTTCTCTTTCTGAAAAAAGACTTTTACAACTCGCAAAGAAAGAATCTACTATTTTGGAAAAACGGATAAGTAAAGAAGTAGAAGAAGAAAGAAGATTGTTTCAAGCAAACGTGATTACGTTTTCTCTATTCGCAGAAAAAGTATGGTTTGTTGCGCAAGTCAAGGAAAAAGAAATCAGAGAAACGACGCAGGTCTTTTATCGTTATTTAATGGATAAGATGTGCGAATATTTCAGAAATAGTAAAAGCACAAGGCAACGTCGTTAAAAAGCAAAAATAAGTATAGTAGTAAAAATCCCGCAAAAATCATTTTTATAACAAAAAACACACCATGGGGGTGTGTTTTTTTCGTTCTGTTGGACGATCAGGAGCTTTCGCTAGATCGTCTAATACCGCTGATTGTGTAACAACGGGTATTTGTTTTGTTATTGTAATTTTAATTCTAACAAACCGTCTCTTTCGGCAGGTACGAATATGCGTTCTCCTATGAACACCGCTTTCCATAACACGCCTACCGTTGCTAAATCAGCAAGCAATTTGGGTTGATGGATATCACTAATATCCACTGCAAACAAAGCTCCTTTTTTACGGTTGGTAACGATGGCTAAGTTATCCTTTATCGCCATTGCGCCGTGGAAGTCGGAGTGTATATGAGTTTGGGCAAACTCTTCTGTAAAAGCGCCCGATGAATGCTCGGTGGACAATAAATGATATTTCCCGCCTCGAACGTAAAAAATATTTTTACCGTCCGTTTCGGCTCCTTCACCGCTCGCATAAAAAAAACGACCGCGTTTTGACGTATAATTAATTTGAAAGAATTGTCTATCGCCTTTATCAGGGTTACTATAAATCATGCCCCGAGCGTGCCAAAAGGCAAGCATTGTTCCGTCGTCCGTACAATTTGACGCGAAATTATTGCCGTAAAGCAAGCCGATCGTAGGGGGGCAAACGTACAGCTCTTGGATATTTTTCGGATCTTCAACGTCGTACATTTTCAACGTTTCGCCATCTCGAGCGGACATCAAATATTTCCCGCTATTGCTTAAAACAATTTGATATACACTGTCCGTCGTTAATCCTCCGATCTTATTTATTTGACTGCCGTTGATTTTATATACGGATAAACCTTTCACGCCTTCCGCAACGTATATTTTACCGTTGCTTACCTTTACTTCCACCGCGGGCCCCGAAGTTTGAATCACGGCGCAGCAGGACAGCGTTTCTTTATCCAATACGCGCATACCGCCCTCGTAACACGCAAGCAGGATATGGTTATCCGTTTCCGCAAGTCCTAAAACGGGGAAATCTCCTTTATATACAACGTTTAAGCTTGCCCCTTGTCCCGTAAAGGTGAATGGTCTAGGCTCAACCGCTATCTTCAATGCGCCGTCGTTTTGCTCTTGCTCTGCAACGTTCATTTCTCGAACGGCAAACAAATCCTCAAGAGTGGCTACAAATATATCTTTACCGCTAACCGTAATACCCGTTACCGGCGTGTTATTTCCTAACTTGTCCTTAGGCGGTAGCACACGGAACTTTTGCTCTAAATCATCAAGGCCTAATCCGTAAACCCCAACGACAGAGTTGTTCACAAGCAACGTTTCGCCGTACAAGGAAACTTCCCAATAATCGACACCATGGTGTACGCCTCTTTCAAAAAATACACCGTTGATTCGTTTGGGATTTTGCGGATCGGTTACGTCGAAACGTTCCAAGCCGTTACCGCTATCGCGTAAATCGGACGTGGACTCGTCCATCGGATTATATCTCCGCGCACAACCTCCCGTCGCCGCATATAGAACGTTATCCTTGATAAAAACCCCGTCTCCGCGTCCTTGCAAAGGAATTTCCGATAAGAGTTTAGGGGATTGCGGGTTACGAATGTCAATAACGCTAATCATCATATTTCCCCAACAACCGCAATAAAGAATCCCGTCCTTTACCATAACCGATTGCACCTCTCCGGTTCGAGCGATGCTAATTTGCACGGGGGCGCAGGGATTAGAAACGTCTAAAATTTGCACACCGTAAACACGACAGCTTACGAATGCCAAATTGCCGTACAATGCAATACCCGTCGCAAACTCTACCGTTTTGTAGCAACAAAGCAATTTGGGCGTATCTTCAGATATATCGAAAATGAAAAGGCCGTCTTCCCTTGCGGTTATGAATGCAGTATCGTTGACAATCTCGATTTGACGCGCATTGCCGATTCCTTCAAAGGTAGCCACGAGCGAAAAATCAGGGAGTAATACGCATAATCGCCCCTCAGGGTAGCCGCTTGAATTTTGAATCGCGAACAGGCGCCCTTCATATTCTTTTACGTCCACACACGGACCAATGTTTGCTTTTTCATGGCATTCAACGATCATAAAGTTTTACTCCTTTCGATTGTCTTTTAACGTAAAGACGAAAATTTTCTAATGATATTATTGTTGTTATTATACTTAAAATATAAGTTTTGTCAAGCGTTTTTATTGTGGCAAAAGGTCGCAGAATTTTTTTGGGTTGATATTATAACATATATTTAACAATTTTATTTATTATAGGCTATTATATATTTACAGCCAAGCAGTTAGGAACATAAAAAAGTTATTAAAGATAGATTATGAAAGAAAATCCCTTTGCTATTGTCATCTTACGCGTTAGTCAGCGCGCCTTCGACATTTGCTACAACGTGCTTTGCACTATGAAAGAAATCCAAAATTTCTGTCGAAAGAAGATTTTTATCTTACCATTTTCGGTTCATATACCGATTAAAGACTATATCGCCCGTAAATATAATAGACGTTTCTTTTTTCATATTAACCTCTGCCGTTTTTTGATTTACTATATTATTTATCATATCACTGACAGAAGAACCTGTTAAGTTTTTTACTTTGCGTTTGATGTTTTTTTATCTACGTTCACCAAACGCAACGAAGAAGGGGGTAATGATTTTCATTTTTTTAAAATCTTAGCATTTCTAGTTGCAATAATTTCTATCTTATGATATAATGAAAACAAGTAAACCTCAATACTCTTCTCAATGATGTTTTTTGTGTGTTGGAGATGAAAATGGTAAATTTGAAACAAAAAGCCACGGATTTTTTTAACGGATACTTGTATCCCATCTACGTCGCCTTTTTCGTACTAATTGGGCACGTATGTTCCATCGAAATTTACAGCATACCGTTCATTGCAATAAGCGTATGCGCGGGTTTTATTTTATGTAAGGATTTAAAGTTTTTTATATCCCCATTGATATGTTTCTATTATATTTTTTCACGAAAAAGCCTTAGAAACGACGTTTTTTATAGCACGCCGTATTTAATTTTTTACGGAGTGATAGTTTTTGCCATTCTTGCTTCGATGGCGATTCATTTTATAATTTACAAAAAGGAAATAAAGATAAAAAACTTCACGTCATCCGCGTTCTTTAAGGGGCTCGTATTGCTTGCAATAACGTTCCTGCTGAACGGCTTATCGAGCCTTGAAAATTATAATGTTAGCAACTTTGCATTTGGGTTGCTTATCGTAATTTCCTTTACGATTCCGTTCTTTTTATTTTCAATTAATCTTGAAATAGATAAAAACACAAAAAATTATTTATTTTACGTGCTTATATTGACGTCCATAGTGATTATGGCTGAATTTTTATACCTGTACATAAATAATAACGTTATACAAAACGGTACGATTAATAAAGGCGCGCTCGATCTTGGTTGGGGGGTAAGCAATAACATAGGCGCGATCTTTGCCATGTTTATGCCGATTTATTTCTATTTTGCGGGCACTACTAAACATACTTTGTTGTTTTACTTAGGCGGTCTTTTAACGTACGTATTCGTGCTGCTTACACTTAGCAGGGCGGCTATTCTATTTGCAACGCCCATTTTAATGGCTTGCGTTTTATTCTTATGTATTTATAAGCACAAACAAAGAAAACAAGCGATACTTTGTACAATCTTGTTATTTTCCATTGCGGTAGTTGCGTGCTTTTTACTTAGGGAACGCATTTACGCGGCGTTTAATCAAATTATTCGCGCAGGATTTAGCGACAGTGGAAGATTTGAATATTACAGGGACGGGATGAACAAATTCTTCAGTAGTCCCATACTTGGGGTAGGGTTTGGCAATTCTCATGGCTTGAACACCAGCTTTGTAATCGTTTCGCCGAATTATTTTCATAGCACGGTTATACAACTTCTTGCGTCCTGCGGCGCGATCGGCTCTGCTGCATATGCTTACCATAGATATCAGACAATCAAGCTTTTTATAAGCGTCCGTAAGCCTTATTCGTTTTATATGGCAATGTCGATTCTTGCATTACTTTTCACAAGCTTATTAGACGTTCATTTGTTCATTATATACCCGACGCTTATTTATTCAACGATATTGTGCATATTTGAAAAGCAAACTCTTTACGAACAAGAAAACGTCTTATAAGGCTTAGCGCCCTTATTATTTTAACAACATAGACGAAAACGAGAATGGGAAAAACACCTATTCTCGTTTTTTTGCGCGATTTACTATAAAGCGATTATGCTTGAGAGTATAATTTGACTTGCCTTTTGCCATAATAAGAAAGAAAATGGCGGAGGGAAAGACATGGAGATAACATCGGATATCAAATACGTTGGAGTGAACGACCATGAAATAGACCTTTTTGAAGGGCAATATTCCGCCCCGAACGGCATGGCGTATAATTCCTACGTGATTTTGGATAATCAGATAGCTGTCTTTGATACCGTTGATAAGAGTTTTGGAAAAGAATGGCTTTGTAAAATTCAAAAAATTCTCAATCAAAGACAGGCCGATTATCTTATCGTTCAACACATGGAGCCCGACCATTCTTCAAATATTTTAGAGTTTGCAAGGGCGTACCCGAACTCAAAGATAGTAGCCTCTCAAAAGGCGTTCGTAATGATGAAAAACTTTTTTCAAACGGAATTTACGGAGCGCAGAATAATCGTTGCCGACGGCGATACTTTATCGCTTGGACGGCACGAATTAGTTTTTATAAGCGCGCCTATGGTACACTGGCCGGAAGTGTTCGTTAGCTACGATAGGTGCTCTAAAACGCTGTTTTCCGCTGACGCTTTTGGCAAATTTGGCGCAAACGACGTGCAAGAGGACTGGCTTTGTGAGGCGCGGAGATATTACGTTGGCATTGTCGCAAAATTCGGCGTACAGGTACAGAGTTTGCTCAAGAAATTATCAAAGTACGAGCTTTGCAGGATTTGTCCGTTACACGGACCTTTGCTCAAAGAGAATTTAGAGTATTATTTATCCGCGTATTCGCTTTGGTCGAGTTACGGCGTAGAAAGTGACGGCGTCGTGATTGCTTACACGTCCGTTTACGGCAATACCAAACGCGCCGTAGAAATTTTAACGGAGGCTTTAAAACGGTTTGATGGTGGGCAGGTTATCGTACACGACCTTGCCAGGTGCGATTTAAGCGAGGCGGTAGAGGACGCCTTTCGTTACGGAAAGCTGGTGCTTGCGACAACTACGTACAACGGCGAGATTTTTCCGTATATGCGTGAGTTTATCCACGAGCTTACTGAGCGGAACTTCCAAAACCGAACGGTTGCGTTCATGGAAAACGGAAGCTGGTCGCCCGTGGCGGAAAAAGTGATGCGTCGAATGCTGGAGAAGTGTAAAAAATTAACCTTTGCAAAAAATTCGGTGAGGATTTTGTCGGCGGTATCAAAAGAGAGTGAGTCGCAAATTTTAGCTCTTGCAAAAGAGCTTTGTGAAAAGGAGGAAAGTGAAAAATGAGCAGATACGTATGTAGCGTATGCGGTTGGGTATATGACGAAGCGGAAGGCGTTCCTGAGATGGGGATTGCACCGGGTACGGCTTTTGCGGATTTACCCGAAGATTTCAGCTGCGAGCTTTGCGGAGTGGGAAAAGAGAATTTTACTTTGGAAGAGTGAAGCTGAAAAATCAATTTTACAAATAAAAAAAGCTTTGAATCGTGAAAGATCAAAGCTTTTTTGCTTACTAATGAAATTCAATTATACCATGTGCGTATGTTTAATAACCCATTGTTTCATTTTAATGGAAAGCCAGAACGCGTAAATCCCAAACGTAACAATGGTCAATAAGAGCCATTTGATATAGTTTCCGAAAAGTTGACCGCCCGTTCCGTCAAACGTCAATTGACGTCCGTCAATCGTCGTGTGTTTTGCATACCAAGACTCTTTCAAGCAAACAGCCCAAGGCGCGCCGATGCCAAGTGTCAAAATGATGATAAGGCCTTGCAAAAGACCTATACCGATCATGCCTAAAAGCCCGCCATTAAATTTAGATTCCATAAATATATACCTCCAAATGATGTTTTGTAAGTAAATTATATCACGTCACAAAAATAAAAGCAACAACCAACAGTTTACATTTCTTCAACTGTTGGTTTACATTGCGATTTTTTAGAAAAAATTTCCCCAAAATAACTTTCTCATTTGAAAACGTTATATATATATGCGAGAAATTAAAGTCCGATGAACACCGCGAGCATTAAGAATGCAAGAGAGATAGCGAACAGGAGAAGCTGGAAGAGAATAGTTTTCTTGAACCATTCGGAAAAGCTTACGTTCGCAAGCCCTAACCCGACGAGCAACGTACCGCAAGTAGGGTATAAAACGTTGGTATAACCGTCCGCAAACAAATACGTTAAAATGATGACGGTTTTGCTAATTCCTTCAATTGGCGCAAGGGTAAGCATGGGGATAATCAAGACAGCTTTCGCCGACGCGCTGGGAATGAAAAATTCAATGATGAGTACGAATACGTACAGGATAAGGACTGCAAGGTAGGGGGAGATATTCGTTACCGAATTATAGAAATAATAGAAAATGGTATGTAATATATTTCCCTGTTGCGCGATATGCGTGATACCGAAAGCAATCATAATGATTACGATAGAAGGGAGAACGTCTTTAACGCCGATAAGGAAACTCTTACCGAGTTTTTTATAAGAACCTAATAAAAGTCTGCCGATAATCACCGTACCAACGATAAACGCAACCGCCATAAATACCATAGCCAAAGATCTAAGCGAGGGGATGGAAGTGGTGATGATAACCGCCAAAAGCGCTACGGAGAACAAAGCGATGATCATTTTCGCCTTATAAGCGTCGTCCTTAAGCGTTTCCTCGGGAACGTCGATAAAGGCTTGCGCGTCAAACTTTTCCGTTGCGCGCGCCTCGTCGCGTTTTGCCGAATAGGTTAAGAATAACGAAGTAACGACGTACATTACGCAGAAGATAATACATCTATACCACAGACCGTCGGAAACGCTTACGCCTGCGGCGATAGACGCCGTACCGATCGTTAAGGGGTTGGTGATCGCGGTGGTGAAGCCGACGCCCGAAGCAATCAAGACGAAGGAAATAGCCGTAAATCTCGACCAGTTGAGCGCCGTACAAAGCATTGCAAAGACGGGGTATAAAATCAGCAGTTGTTCCTGTAAACCGAACACCGCGGATAAAATCATGATCACGGCGGTGATTGCCCAAATAACGCCGAAACGGTTGGAACGGAGCTTCATCATAATCACTCTTACGAGAGAAACGAGCCCGCCGCTTTCTTCTAATACTTTAAACGTACCGCCAAGCACCAACAAAAGCGCGATAATCATAATCATATTTGCGCTGTTGCTGCCAAAGAGCAAAGCTTCAATGGGGGAAGTCAACCAGCGGTAGAAAGGCAGCCTTGTAAGGTTTTCGTCGCTCGTGAGCTGACGGAAAGAATCGATTACGATTTGCTTATCTAACGCCGCGTCGGTAGTGTATTGATAAAACGGCTGATCGATTTTGGAAACGTCTGTGGTATAAATGGTATAACGCCCTGCGGGGATTACGTAAGTCAAAATACCAACGACGAACAAAACAGCCACTAATATCGCTACGACCGTGATAAAGCTTTTAAGCCCAAATTTTACTTTTACGTTTAATTCTGTGGATTTACTCATTTGCGTCTCCTTTGTCATAATTATAAACGTCCGCGCAGGCAAGCTGCCATTTTTCGTCGTAAAGATTATGTATTTCTTCCGACGCCAAAGTCCATTTAACCAGACACGCGTCTTTATCGTTTGGAACGATTAAATAGTAATCGTTGTTGTGATAGAACTCCAAAAATCCCTTTGTGGAAAAAGTGAGGGAATAGACTGTTTTTGCGTCAAATTCAAAATTCGCTTCTTTGCCGTCAAGCGTTCCGTGAAAGCTAAGACCGCGGTTCGTCAAGCGCGCTTGTCCGGAAGATAAAACCATTCTATCCTTGGGGGATTTTCTCAGTTTGTCCAGCCTCAACGCACACAAACTCCCTTGCAACGTCATTTCAAAATTCTCGTTTTGGATTTCTTTGGTTACGCATCTGCGTTGCCATTTGTACCACTCGTCGATATCGGTAGGGCAGGAGTTGTTTGCGTCCACTAAGTCGTAATATTCGTTGACTCGAACACTGAAATTACAGTTTTCGCAAATCACGGCGTCGTCTACGACCTTCAAAGCATGCTCTTTTTTACAAGCGGGGCATTTAAAGAGGATTTTATCAATCCCAAACGCATTCGGCTTCTTGCCCACGTATTTTTGCCGAGCCGTTTTGTTGAAGGCGAAGTCGTTATAGCTAAGTTTTTCCAGCATCATCTTATAAATTTCTTCTTCGCTGAGCGTAGCAAGCATTTCGGGGGTGAAGAGCAAGCTATAACGGATATTGATAGGACCCTTTTTACGGTCGGACGAGTACCTGTTCGTCGCTAAATACGCGCCTTGCGACGTTGCGACCACGACGTTTGCCTTGCTATGTTTGATGAACTGCGCCGTCGCAGGATTGATCGGGTGGGTACTTCCGCTCGTCGATTGAATGCCTTCGGGGAAAAGTCCGATCGCGCCGTTTCGTTTTAATACCTTGAACATCTGTTTCAAACAAACGATATCGGGCTGGTATAAGTACTTGGAAATTACGCCCATAGACAAGAAAATATGGTAGAGATTTTTCTTGAGAATGTTTTGATAACCGCACACCATATTGATATCTTTTCGCTTAAAGCCGTACATCATGTAAATAAACTCGAGCCTAGACGAATGAGAAGCGAGTAAAATGGTCGGCGTTCCGTCCAAAGACTTCACTTCATAGTCGTGACTAAATTTCACTTTATACGATTTACAAAGAATCCCAAGTAAGCCCATAACGGCGGACATAACCAAAGGGTTGGGTTTCTTAATTTTTCGATTGATTAGTCTTTCTTTTAAGTCTTTTTTCATCGGTTAGACGTTCCTTAAACATAGTTTGCACATCTATATATCACATATTATATCATAATACAAAAAAAAATGCAATCTTTCGAACACAATTTTTTTAATTTAGTTAAGTGGTAAACTTAGCGCGAAAAAAGCCTTAAAATGCGCAGATTTTAAGGCTTTTTGGAAAAGTTTTAAAGTTTTCGAAAAAAATTTTTATAAAATACTCGTTGTGACCAAAGTTACGTAGCGATAGCCATTGATTTTTCCGTGCGTTGAGCCAAAGGGGGGAAGAATTTCTTGTTCTAATTCTTCAATTTTTTCCAGATCGTCGTTTAAATATTTTTCAAGCACGGATTTACAATGTTTTACGCGTTGAATCAAGCCGCCGATACGGATATCCTGCACTTCAAAACCAAAAGGTTTTCTTTCTGTAGCCCAAGCCTTTTCAAAGGCGTCGTAAAAGCGCTCAAGAGCGTCTAAAAGAGCGGGATAGTCTTGCTTGGCTATTTGCTCAAGCTTTTGCTTATCGTCTTGCTTATAAGCCCTTCTCGTTTTCACGCCAAGGTCAAATTTTATCGCCAGTACGTCGCTAAAAGCTCGTATGCTCTTAAATAAATAACCCCAGTCTTCGTTGTCTTCTTCCGTCTTTAAAAGGGCGGAAAGATTTTGATAATAGGCAGGCGCTACGCCTTCTTTTACGTTCCCGTCGAACACGCCGCATAAGGGGTCGCAAAAGAACATTGCTCGGCTCGTTCGAACGGGCGCTAAAGGAGCGGTGTCGTCCGCGTAAACGTAGTCGGGTTTTTCAAGCGCGGAAAACAAATCGAACTCTATTCCGATTATTTGCTTAAACAACGCTTTAATGCTCGGCATATCGAAGTTTCCTTTTGCGAACTCTGCGCCTGCAACGATTGCAGGAAGGGCAGCGAAAGGAGAACATTCCCCGCCGTTGTTTCCCCACATTGTAAAGTAAAATTCCTTCACGCCTTTGTTCACACACGCTTTAATGGCAGGTTCGCCGACTGTCAAGCTGTAGCTAACGTCGGGGCAAAATCCTTTCCAAGTCCAAATTCCGCTTGCCATACTCACATTGTCCGTCAGTTTGCGGTGACGATCGATAGAGTTTTCGTAGTGAGTAATTTCAGAGTGCGCGTAATCCCAGTAGCAAAGGGTTAAATTTTGCGGAACGAACGTCTTTACGCGCGCCGATTCGTCCTTGGTGCAAACGTGTCTACCACCGTACGCCGCCTGCATGTACATGTCTCCCCAAATTTCGCATTGAAAACCGTATTTTTCAGCGATTTCTAATACGCGGTCAAGGTGTTTTTTCATAATCTCCGCGTGGTCGGACGGCCCGTTTTTATCCAAATATTTTCCCCGACCAAGCCGTCTTGCTTCGTCCATACCGATATGGACGTTTTTGGTGGAAAAGCACTCGGAAATCGTCTTGAACATATTCTCGATTAGCGTATACGTTCGTTCTTCTCCAACGAATAAAATATTCTCAATATCGTTGATCGGCTTATAGTCTTCGTAGGTGAAAATTCTTTCAAGATGCGCAAGCGTTTGAATGCAAGGGATAATTTCTATGCCCTTGCTTTTCGCGTACCCGTCCATTTCTTTGAGTTCTTCCTGCGTATATCGACCGCGCAAATAGCCAAAATAGGGCTCGCCGTCCACTTCGTAGGTGTCTTCCGTGTAAAGCCGAATAGTATTGTAGCCTAAAACGGACAGGATATCTACGAGTTTTTTAAAAGTATTCGTCGTCATTACCGCGTTTCGAGAGCAGTCGAGCATTACGCCAAATTTTTCAAATGCGCATTCGTTCATAAGTGCACTCCTTTATAAGCTTGGGTTTAATAATTCTTCGAAATATACGGACTCGTATCCGTTGTTTTTCAAGAACTCAAACGCCGTTTTTAATTTGTCTTTATACTCAGGCTGGTATTTTACGTGATGTGTGTAAAATTGTTGCTCGTGAATGAGGATTTTAATCGTTTTTCTATCCTTCAACGCGCTTAACTGTTCAAGGATTTCAGGGATTGTAAAACGGTCTAAAATGACGTCGAGATTTATGTAAGAAATTCCGTTTGATTCAACGATTTCACCTGTTCTAAGAATAGCGTCTTCTTCCAGTGAGTTTTGGTAAGAACTTCTCGGTTTTTCTTCCGTGCCGTATTGACCGATTAGCCCTTGAACGCCACAATTTTTAAGTGCGACAAGCCCGCCTTCCGTAAGCCTTGTGAAGTGAATGGTGGTTGTTTTCGCCAAACTATCTTCGCCTGCAAACCGCAAAATTTCGTCGTGTACCTGTTTGCAATCGTCGTACACTTCTTGATAGTCCGAGTTTAAATAGGGCTTAGGGGACTCCTTTTTTGAGTGAAAAGAAAGCTTTAACCAAGAAGAGTTTTCTTGCCACTCTTCCTTGTATGTTTCGGGAAATTTGGATAAGTTGAAAGACGGGTTTTCGTAAAATAAATTTAGCTGGACTTTTATTCCGTAAATTTCATGAAATTCTTTCAGCATTTTGGTATAAGGATGCGAAAAAATACTCTCGGAACAATTTGTCGTCAAGTCTTCTAAAAACTGAATATTATCGTCCATTGTAAAAGTAAAAAATTTCTTCATTTTTCTATGTGCTCGCTTGAAAAATATTCGTTAAATTATAATGATTATAGCACTCCTTCGCTGGGTTTGTCAAGGCGTGGTAATGAAAAATTTCTTAAAGGCAAAATAAACGTAAGATTTCCTTTGCTATATCCTTGACTTTTTGAGAAAAATGTTTTATTATAATCATGAAAAAAAAGAAAGGGAAACGAGCTATGGAATGCAAGAAATTATTTGATTGTATCGACGGACTTTACGAAGAGTATTTAAGTTTTTGGGAAAAGATTTGTAATATGGAAACTCCCACTATGAACAAGGCGCTTATTGACGGGCTTGGGGAGTATTTTATAGATTTTGCAAAACAAAGGGGCTGGGAAACGGAAGTTTTTGAAAGCGTGACAGGTAACGTAGTTTGTCTTACAATGAATGCCGACGCGAAAAAAGAGCCTATCACTTTCTCAGCGCACATGGATACGGTACATCCCGTCGGTTCGTTCGGTTCGCCTGCCGTTACTATGGACGAAGAAAAAATTTATGGCCCCGGCGTTGTCGATTGTAAGGGCGGTTTGGTGGCGGCGCTTTTAGCCATGGATGCGCTTGAGAAATGCAACTTTAGAGACAGACCTGTCCGTTTCCTGTTGCAAAGCGACGAAGAGGCAGGGAGCAGACCTATCAATAAAGCGACGATAGGCTATATTTGCGAGAAAGCTAAAGACTCACGTGCATTCTTTAATTTAGAAGGTAGTAACGGTGATTCTGCTTGCGTAGAACGCAAAGGGATTGTTACGTATTTAGTAAAAATTACGGGCATAGAGGCGCATTCTTCCCTTTGCGCTGTGAGTGGCGCAAACGCAATCGCAGAAGCTGCACATAAAATTTTAGAGCTTGAAAAATTCAAAGACAACGACGGTATCACGTGTACCTGCGGAGTTATATCGGGCGGAACGACGCATAACACCGTACCTGGGTATTGTGAATTCCGTGCGAATTTCCGTTTCGTAAACAATCAACAAAGCGAGTATATAGCCGAGTATATGCAAAAACTCGCGGAAGAAGTTTACGTTGCAGGCTGTAAAACGGAAGCGGAAGAATATGGATTTCGTCCTGCGATGGAGCGCGTACAAAGGAATCTTGATTTGCTTGATACGGTAAACGAAATTTTCGCGAAAAACGGAATGGCGACGTTAAAACCTATCAAGAAAAACGGTGGTTCGGACGCCGCTCAGGTAACGACGGCAGGAATCCCCTGTCTTGATAGTTTAGGCGTGTGCGGCGGCGGTATTCATTCCCCCAACGAATATGCGATTAAAACGTCACTCAAAGAATCGGCGAAACGTTTAGCGGCGGTTATTTATTGTATTTAAAACGTAGTAGATTATTTTTATAGGAGATATAGTTATGATAGTAAAACCTTTCTCTGCTCTTAGACCTCAAGAAAAGTACGTAAAAGACTGTGCGGCGCTTCCTTACGACGTTATGTCGAGTAATGAAGCAAGGGAGCTTGTAAAGAGGAATCCCTATTCTTTTTTACATATCGACAAGGCGGAAATAGACCTTCCGATCGGCGTGGATTTATACGACGACAGCGTATATCAAAAAGCGGCTGAAAACTTAAAAGAATTTGAAAAGAAGGGCGTGTACGTACAAGATAAAACGAAAAAGTTTTATTTTTATCGTCAAACGATGGACGGTAGGGCGCAAACGGGCATCGTCGGGTGCGCTTCTATCGACGAGTATTTGAGTGAAAAAATTAAAAAACACGAGCTTACGCGCGCGGATAAAGAACTTGATAGAATCCGTCACGTAGATACCTGCTCTGCGCAAACAGGACCTATCTTTCTCGTTTATAAGAATAGTGAGCAGTTAGATAAAATTATCGAAAAGGAAACTGAAAAAACACCGTTGTACGATTTTGTTTCCGAAGACGGAATTCGTCATACGGTTTGGGAAAGCTCGAACGAGGCGATAGATGCGGATATTCAAGCAAACTTCGCCGCTCTTCCCAATTTATATATCGCGGACGGACATCACCGCGCCGCATCGGCGGTAAAAGCAGGGCTCAAACGCCGCGAAGAAACTCCCAATTTCGACGGTACGGAAGAATTTAATTTCTTTTTATCTGTAATTTTCCCTGCTAATAGCTTGAGAATTTTCGATTATAATCGTTTGCTTTGCGATATCGGCGGTAGCGAAGAGGAATTTTTAGAAAAAGTAAAAACCGCGCTTGGCGAAGTTTCGCCCTGTCCCAGTTCTCAACCGTTTGCGCCGACGGAACGCCATAGCATAGGTTTGTTTGTCGGCGGAAAGTGGTACTGCGTAAAATTTCGTGAAGATTTATGTCAAGCGGAGAGTCCGTCCGAGCGTTTAGATTGCGCAATTTTACAAAAGTATTTGCTTGCGCCGGTGCTTGGAATAACCGATCCAAGAACGGACAAGAGAATAGATTTCGTAGGAGGAATTCGCGGACTTTCCTATTTGGAAAAACGTTGTAAGGAAGATATGGTGGCGGCTATATCTATGTATCCGGTAAGCATGGACGAACTGATGACGGTAGCGGACGCGGGCGAGATAATGCCCCCAAAATCGACGTGGTTTGAGCCAAAGCTCAGAAGCGGAATTTTCATTCATAAGATTTAACAAGAAAGAAATTTAAAAGTAAAAATCAAAGAGGACTGACCAGTACGGTCAGTCCTAAAATTTTATGCCACCATATACAAAGTATAATTCATATCCGCAGTGTATGCAATTTACATTTTTCCTTCATCGGAACGTTTTTTGTCTTCAAAATGCTTTTTAGTGGCGTCAACTACCACCTTAGAAAGAGCGGTAAGAGCGATAAGATTCGGCAAGGCCATAAGCGCGTTGAAACAGTCGGCAATCAACCAAACAACTCCTATCTCGGCAACTGCGCCGATAAAGACAAAAGCAACGTAGATAAGTCTATATACGAGAACGGCAGTCTTTTGATGAGACTTAAAGAGGTACATAGCGCAGACCTCACCGTAATAAGCCCAACCGAGAATTGTGGAAAGAGCAAAAAAGATAGTTGCAATCGAGATTATGATACTACCGAAGGGAAGAGCTTCGTCGTAAGCAGCCGAACTAAGCGCGGCGCCGTTATATATAGGACTAGTACCCATATTGAATGCCCCGAGATATATGTCGGAAGTAAGAACCACAAGAGCAGACATTGTGCATATTATAATAGTCGTAATAAATACCTCAAACACGCCCCAAAGACCTTGCTTGACAGGATCTTGCGCGTTTGTTGCTGCGTGAGCTATCGGAGCGCTTCCAAGGCCGGCTTCGTTTGAGAAAACGCCTCTGCCGACACCGTATCTCATTGCGTTAAGTATTCCGTATCCGGCAACACCGCCAAACGCCGCCTTGAAATTAAACGCCTCTTTAAAAATAAGTTGAAATGCGGAGGGGATGCCTTCTGCGTTGAAGATAAGCGCAAGAATAGACGAAATGATAAAGAAAATAGCCATAACAGGAACAATCTTTTCGTTTACGGAAGCAATGCGCTTAACACCGCCGAGGATTACTACGCTAATGATCGCTGTAAGAATTATTCCGGTTATCCAAGGAGAAACGTTAAAAGTAGTTTCAAAAACGTTAGCAATTGAGTTTGACTGAGTCGCATTTCCAGTCCCAATGCAAGCAATCATCGCAAATACGGCAAATAAAATTGCCAACCAATTAAGACCAAGACCGTTTTTTATGTAGAACATCGGACCGCCTGTAAATGCGCCCGCTTCGTTTTTTTCACGATATTTAATCGAAAGAACTATCTCGGAGTATTTGGTCGCCATACCCAAAAGCGCGCTTATCCACATCCAGAATATAGCGCCGGGGCCGCCCGCAAAGAGCGCCGTTGCAACACCCGCAATGCTTCCCGTTCCGATAGTTCCCGCAAGCGCGGTGGTAACCGCTTGAAAGGGACTTACGCTTCCGCTATCACTTGTATGCATATTTTTTTGGAACAGGCTTCCTATTGTATGCTTTGAAGCGTATCCAAAGCGTGTAAATTGAAATCCACGCAATTTGATAGTTAAAAACAACCCCACTGCAATTAAAAGAACCATCATTGCAATGCTAAGCACGTTGCTATATATAAAATTTAAGGCTTCATTCAAAATGTTTACTACGGCTTCCACATTGTCTCCTAAAAAGAAAAAATTCTTAAATACAATTATAGCTAAAAGCAGATTATTTGTCAATAGAAAGAAGTCTATTTATGAAAAAATTTGTCGTATTTTATACATTGTTTTTTATCGTTAGAGTTGCTTAGCTGGGCAAAGCGTTTTGCTCTCGCAAAACGGCGCCACCCTCAAATCC
>JAFVRE010000045.1 GCA_017504465.1 Clostridia bacterium
GAGGGGGTAATACAAGTAACGTAGGGGCGCGCATTTTATACATTTGCGTTTTCGTGAAGAAAAAACGTTCGCCGGCTACTAAGAACTCAAGTTCAAAGAAATCGTGGGTATGTAAAGCAAGCATAGTTTGCCCGGGAGGCTGGGTTTTATGCCTCAAGTTATAGTATGACATATACACATTCTCTCCTGTTTTGAAGAATTTATATACATACGATTATAGCATAGGTTTTTATTCCTGTCAAGGAAAAGAAATAAAAAAAGAAAAGGAATAGGTGTTTATTATGAAAAAAACATTAATGACAACGTGTTTAAGCGTATTCTTTTTAGCATCAGGTCTTGCCTTGGGAGGCTGTGACTTCTTGCAAAGCTTAATGCAAAGCGAACCGGAAGGCGGTTTGGCTTACGAATTAGTAGGCGACGGCTATACCGTTGTAGGCAGAGGCGATTGTGAGGAAGGGATTATTGAAATACCGTCCAAATATAAAGGGAAGCCGGTAACGGCAATTGGCGCAAATGCGTTTCAAAACGACATAGAAATCGGCTTACTCACCATTCCCGACAGTGTTACGGTGATAGGGGAAAGCGCGTTTGACAACTGCATCAACTTATCTGGGGTAACAATGGGCAACGGCGTAACTGTCCTTGAAGACAAGGCGTTTAACAATTGCGGTTGGCTTAAAGAAATTACGTTATCCGAATCGCTTGTAAATATGGGAGATAACGCGTTTAACGGTTGCAGAAATTTGGAAGAAATAGTTTTCCCCGAGACTCTTGAAACGATCGGCGAACACGCTTTTGATTATTGCGACGGTCTTGAAAACGTTACCTTTGGCACTTCGTTAAAAGAGATTGGCAGTTACGCGTTCTATAACTGTAAGGGGATTTTAGAGGTCAACATTCCTGACGGCGCGCCTACGGATATTAAGACTTCCGCTTTTGAAAACTGTCAAAAAATACAATACGTTACTTTAGGCGATAGCGTAACAAACGTCGGTAACGCAGCCTTTAAAGGTGTATCAAAATTAAGAGAACTGGTAATCGGTGATAGCGTTGTGAGCCTTGCAGACGAAGCATTCTATGAGTGCAAGAAGATGTATAAAGTAACGGTTGGTTCGTCGGTGACGTCGATAGGCACTAATGCGTTTTATCACTGCTATGCAATTCGAGAAATTTACAACCGTTCGACCTTGAATATCGTTGCGGATTCCGAATCGGAAGCATTTGGCTTAATTGGAGAGAACGCGTACTACGTTCGTACCGGAAAACAGCCCTCTAAATTATCCGTGGACGAAGAACTTCAACTTATCTATTATATAGACGGTAATAAAAAAGTGGTTGTTGGTAGCATGTTCGAAGATTATACGGACGTTGTTCTTCCCGACGACGTTGACGAGATTGCACCGAGAGCCTTCTATAACATTGATTACGTAAGAAGTATTGATACGGGCGACGGTTGTAAGGTTATCGGCGCAAGAGCTTTTCAAAACTGCTATCACTTAGAAAAAGCAGTAATCGGCAAATCAGTAAAGACAATTGGTTTGAACGCATTCTATCGCAACCGCGTGCTTGTTACGGTCGTACTCAAGAGCAAATTGGAAAACGGTAGCGTAGGCGAAAATGCATTCTGGAAGTATAAAAGAGATGCTAATGGCAACGTCGAAAAGAGCGCGAAAGAATTTAAGACGTTGTTCTTTGAAGGCTCGAGCAGTGACTGGGCAGAAACCAAAAAAGCATTTATAATTACTGCTGAAAAGCCCGGCAACAACGATTTGATCGCAAATTCAAAGGTTACGATCGCGTACTATTCGGAAACGAGCAAATCAGGATGTTGGCATTACGTTGAAGGCGTTCCTACTTTATGGAAGTAAAAAACGGAGAAAAATAGTTGAAGACTTAAAAATCGCTTATATCGGCGGTGGCTCGCGCGCTTTTTAATGAAACGTTAGAAAACACGAAGGACTACCTGTCCGCATATAACGAGTACATGAAGAAATACTAACGGAGGGTTTTATGTATCAGTTAGATTTAGGTACCACCGTTCATCTTTTCCGTCCTGACGGCTTGAATAAAGAATTTTATGAAAGCATCAAGGAAATTAAAAGACAAGGCTTTAAAAGCATAGAATTGTCGCTTGGAAAAGTTGGCGGGTATAAAGTGAATATGGAGCAGTGTATAGAAAAAGTCGGGGACGGCATTAAAGCCGTCCTTGACGAAGGTTTAATCTTAAACAGCATACACATGCCCTTCCAACGCTTTATTTATATTTCCAGCTACGACGAAGACGTACGAGCTTTTGCGTTGGATGCGTTTTGTAAATTGATTGAAGAGTGCGATAAGTACAATCCCAATCATTACGTATTCCACAGCAAGACTAAAGCAAAAGAAGCGCCCTTTTGGGAACTTCGTAAGCCTGCGCTGACGGATACCTTTCGTAGAATGATCGCTACGACCAAAAACAATATCTGCATAGAGAATATGGTCACATCTTTTCCGGACAACATTACTGATATGGTGAGCATATTAGAAGAAGTTGAAGGGGGAAAATGCTGTATTGACATGAACCATTTCTTACACGATAAAGTGGAAGATGCGATTTCTGCGCTTGGAAAGTGGCTTTGTGCGGTGCACGTATCCGATTACGACGGCATATACGAAAAGCACTGGATGCCAAAAGAAGGCGTCAACGACTGGATGAAGATTATCGGCGCGCTTGAAAAAGTTGGATATAAGGGCGCATTCACGTACGAACTTCTTCGTGAAAAGTACGGATATACGTACGCGGATATTCGTAAGAATTACGAAATGCTGTTTGAAGAATACAACAAAACCACTTCGCGTTGAAATGCAAGAAATTTTAATGCTCTTTAAGTAAAAATTTTGCAAGGTGAAGAATATGTTTGAAAAAATTACGCCTGAACAGGCAGGTATCTCGTCAAAAAACGTAACGAAATTTATTAAAATGCTTGAAAAGCGCGGCGCAACGACGCACAGCTTTTTGTTTATGCGTGGAGATAAAATTTTCGCGGAAGGCTATTGGAAACCCTTCCATCAAGATTACTTACATAGACAATACTCGCAAACTAAGAGCTTTACAAGTATTGCAATCGGGCTTTTGGAAGAAGAAGGAAAACTTAACTTAGACGATAAAATCGCCGATCATTTCCCTGAAAAAATCGACGGCGAGTGTGATAAATATCTCAAAGAACAAACCATTCGCGATATGCTTATGATGAAGACGGTTAGCCGTCCTTCCGCGTGGTTTGTCAGCGGTAACCCCGATAGAACGCATCACTATTTTAACAACAAGAGAGCGACGCACCCTTCGGGGAGTTATTGGGCGTACGATAGCGCAGGTACCCAAGTTCTTTGCGCGCTCGTTGAAAAACTCTCGGGGAAGTCTCTTTTAGACTACTTAAAAGAAAAATTATTCAATGAAATGGGCACCTTCCAAACGGCAACCGTTTTAAAGACGCCAAACGGCGATTCTTGGGGAGATTCTGCTATGATCTGCACCTTGCGCGACATGGCGTCGTTTAGCCGTTTTGTGGGCAATTACGGCGTTTGGAACGGCAAGAGACTCATGAACGAAAGATACCTTCGTGAAGCGACGAGCCCGCTTGGCTCTAACGTGGACACCGCGAAATATTCGGCGTTCCGTTTTGGCTACGGTTACAAGATTTGGCGCGTTTGCGGAAACGGATTTACTTTTACTGGTATGGGCGATCAGCTCACCGTTTGCTATCCTGAAAAGGATTTAATTTTCGCGTGCAATTCGGACAATCAAGGCACGATGTTGATTCGTGAAATGATGTACATGGCATTAGAAGACCTTTTCGTTGACGAAATTAAGGACGAGCCTTTGCCCGAAGACAAAGAAGCGCAACAAGAGCTTGAAGATTTGATTGCAGGCTTAGAGCTTCGCTCGGTGAAAGGGCTTGAAGATTCTTCCTTCCGTGAAGAATTAAACGGCGCAGAATACGTTTGCGAGCCCAACCCGATGGGTATTGAAAAATTCTCCTTCACGTTTGAAGACAAGACGAAGGGCGTATTCCGCTACACGAATGCGCAAGGCGAAAAGGAAATTCCTTTCGGTGTCAACCACAACGTATTCGGGCAATTCCCGCAACTTGGATATTCAGGCGACTACGGCGCGCTTCCCACGACGGACGGATCGATGTATAAAGACGCCGTTTCGCTCGCATGGCTTGAAGAAAAGGATATGCTTTTCTTCGTGCAAATCATTGATAGATATTTTGGAAACTTGAGCATTCGTTTCTCTTTTAAGGGGGACGAGGTGTACGCTACTTTCCAAAAAGCGGCTGAACATTTCTTGAATGAATATCAAGGCGCGCTCTTAGGTAAAAAAGCAATCAAATGACGTCAACACGCCTTAAGCAATTAAGGCGTTTGAACTGTTTATAAGAGGTAAATTATGTTTGAAAAAATTACGCCCGAACAGGCGGGAATCTCGTCGAAAAACGTAACGAAATTTATTAAATTGCTTGAAACCCACGGCGCAAAAACGCACGGATTCTTGTTTATGCGCGGTGATAAAATTTTTGCGGAAGGGTATTGGAAGCCCTTCCATCGTGATTTTTGTCACAGACAATATTCCCAAACCAAGAGTTTCGTAGGCGTTGCCATCGGGCTTTTGGAAGAAGAAGGAAAGCTTAATTTAGACGATAAGATCGTCGATTACTTCCCCGAAAAGATAGAAGGAGAATGTCAAAAGTATCTTCAAGATCAAACCATTCGCGAAATGTTAATGATGAAAACGGTTGGAAGCCCTTCGGCTTGGTTTGTCAGCGGCAACCCCGATAGAACGCATCACTATTTCAATTGCAAAAGGGTAATGCGCCCTTCGGGTTCTTATTGGGCGTACGATAGCGCAGGATCGCAAGTGCTTTGCGCGCTCGTTGAAAAGCTCGCAGGGAAACCGCTTTTAGAGTATATGAAAGAAAAACTCTTCAACGAAATGGGCGCGTTCCAAACGGCAACCGTTTTAAAGACGCCAAACGGCGATTCTTGGGGTGATTCGGCGATGGTTTGTACCTTGCGCGACATGGCGGCTTTCGCGAGAATCGTAATGAATTACGGCGTTTGGAACGGCAAACGACTTATGAACGAGAAATACCTCCGCGACGCGACGAGCGCGTTAGTGAACAACGCAGATGGGATGAGATATTCTCCTTATAAATATGGCTACGGATATCAAATTTGGCGTATTTGCGGTAACGGGTTCGCGTTCGTAGGCATGGGAGACCAGCTCACGATGTGCTATCCCGAAAAGGATTTGATTTTCACTTGTAATTCGTGCAATCAAGGCGAGCCGTCCGTTCGCGAAAGGATGTATATCGCTTTAGAAGAACTTTTCGTTAACGAAATCAAGGACGAGCCTTTAGCGGAAGATACGGCGGCAGAGCAAGAACTCGACGAGTTGGTGGCGGGATTAACGCTACGCTCGGCAAAAGGGTTAGACGATTCGCCTTTCCGCGCCGAATTGAGCGGAACGGAATACGTTTGCGAGCAAAATCCGATGGGGATAGAGAAATTCTCTTTCAATTTTGAAGATAAAACCAAGGGTGTGTTCCGTTACAAGAACGCGCAGGGTGAGAAGGAAATTCCTTTCGGTGTGAACCACAACGAGTTTGGTCAATTCCCGCAGTTTGGATATTCCAACGAATACGGCGCTGTGCCGACGACGGACGGATTTATGTACGACGACGCGGTATCGGTGGCTTGGATGGGCGAGAAAAATTTGCTTTTGTTCGTGCAAATCATTGATAAATATTTTGGAAACATGGACGCTCGTTTCGCATTCAAAGGCGACGAAGTGTATGCAACTTTCCAAAAAGCAGCGGAGCATTTCTTGAACGAATATCAAGGCACTTTGCTCGGTAAGAAAGTGAAATAAATTGTAGGCGGAGATTAAAAAATGAGAAGATTTATGAACGTGCAGTATAGTGAATACGAGGAAACGCTGGTAGATATTTATTTGCCGGATACCGATCACTATACGACGGTCGTAAACTTTCACGGCGGCGGACTTGATCGTGGCGATAAGTACAGCGAAGATTTTGAAAAAATGGCGGCTGGCTTGACGGCAGCAGGGTACGCGCTTGCGTCGGTAGAATATAGAAAATATCCCAACGCAAAATTCCCCGATTTCCTTTTAGACGCCGCAAAGGCAACTGCGTTCGTAAAGAACTTCGTAAAGGACTACGGCGGAAACGGAGACGTCATCATTGCAGGTCAATCTGCGGGCGCTTGGATGTCGCTTATGCTTTGCTTGAATAAAAAATATTTGGAAAACGAAGGGATTGACAGCGAAGAAATCAAAGGCTGGTTTATCGATAGCGCACAACCGACTTCGCACTTCAACGTATTAGTTCAAGAAACGGGCGCGCATAAACGCACGCAAAGAATTGACGAATACGCTCCTTTGTATTTCTTAGGCAAAGATAGTAAGTTCAGCAAGATGATACTCTTAACCTATGAGAACGACGTCGTTTGCAGAAACGAACAAAATCAACTTTTTTACAAAGCGGTGCTTGCATTCAATCCGGAAGCGAAAATCGAGTATCGTTTACTCGGCGGTAAACATTGCAACGCAATAGAACAACGCGACGAAAACGGCGGCTCGCTTTACGCTAAACTTTTCTTGGATTGGATTTTAAAAGAATAAATCATTTAACGGAGATTAGAAAAATGAGAAGATTCATGGACGTACAATACGGTGAATACGATGAAACTTTGGTAGATATTTATTTGCCTGATACCGACAATTATACGACGGTTGTCGATTTTCACGGCGGCGGACTTGACCACGGTTCGAAATACAGCCAAAGATATGAAGAAATGGCGGCGGCTTTCACGGCGGCAGGCTACGCGCTTGCGTCGGTGGAATATAGAAAATATCCGAACGCAAAATTCCCTGATTTCCTTGTGGACGGCGCAAAGGCAACGGCGTTCGTAAAGAATTTTATAAAAGAGAACGGCGGAAACGGCGATATCATTATCGCAGGACATTCCGCAGGCGCTTGGATGTCGCTTATGCTTTGCTTTAATAAGGAATATTTAGCAAACGAAGGTATTGATAGCGAAGAAATCAAGAATTGGATTATCGACAGCGCGCAAACGACGTCGCACTTCAACGTATTAGCGCAAGAAACGGGCGTTGATCCGCTTACGCAAAGAATCGATCAATACTCTCCCATGTATTACTTGGACAAAAACAGCAAGTTCAGTAAAATGATTCTTATCTTGTACGACAACGATATGCCTTGCAGATACGAGCAAAACCAACTTTTATATAAAGCTATTCTTGCGTTCAATCCCGAAGCGAAGATTGAATATCGCTTATTAAACGGCAAACATTGCAGCGCAATGAAACAATACAATGAAAAAGGCGAATCGCTTTATACGGAAATCTTCTTAGACTGGATTTCAAAAGAATAATTAAAGAAGGGTAAATTATGAAAATTTTATCTATCGGGAATAGTTTTTCCTGTGACGCGCAAAGATATTTCCAAAGAATCGCAAAAAAAGCCGGCGAAACGGTTAAGACGGTTAATCTGTTTATCGGTGGCTGTTCTTTGAGAACGCATTATTTGAATATATTACAAGACTCTGCCGCTTACGTTTTAGGCTTTAACGGCGAAGAAACGGGCTTTAAAGTAAGTATAAGCCAAGCCCTTGCAAGCGACGACTGGGACGTTGTTACTTTGCAACAGGCAAGCCAATTTAGCCCCGACTTTGAAACGTATTCGACCTATTTAGAAAATCTTGCTAGCTACGTGAGAAAGTACTGCCCTAAAGCTAAGATATATATGCATCAAACTTGGGCGTATGAAGAGGGCAGCGAGAGATTGAATAAAGTAGGCTACGAAAGTACGGAAGCTATGCTTTCCGATATCGAAGCGTCTTATGAAAAAGCGGCAGGCCGCATTAAAGCAGACGGCGTTATCCCTTGCGGAAGAGCTATGTTTAACGCTACTAAACTTGGCATTGAAAAGATACATAGAGACACTTTCCACGCCGCGCTTGGAGTGGGCAGATATTTACTTGGCTTGACGTGGTGCAAAGCGTTGCTCGGTATGGATATCACGGACAACGATTACGACGAATTTGACGTACCCGTTTCCGAAGAAGAAAGAGCAATCGCAATCAAAGCGGTAAACGCTACTTTTGATAATTACAAGGGTAAAAAGTTTGCAGGAAAAACCTTCTTATTCCTTGGCGACAGTATTACGGAAGGGGTACATGGTCCGTCAATGAAGTCAAATCGTTACACGGACGTTTTCGCAAAGATCAGTGGAGCAACTACATATACTTACGGTATAGGCGGTACGCGTATTGCTTATCAAATCAACCCTACCGTGTCTAACCCTAGACACGACATGTATTTCGCATCCCGTGTTCGTGATATGCGTGGGGAAGCAGATTACGTCGTAGTATTCGGCGGTCATAACGACATGGGGAACGGCGACGCGCCTCTTGGAAAATTTGGCGATACTACGCCTACCACCTTCTACGGTGCATTGCACGACTTGTTTACAAAGCTTAGAGCAAAATATCCAAAAACGAAAATCATCACGATTACGCCTTTGGATCTTTTTGCCGAATTCAAGTACCTCAATGCAGTAGGCGCGGAAAGACCTGGCGGAATGAAGGCTTACGCGGATGCGATTAAAGAAATGGCGGAAAGATTTCAATTCCCTGTTCTTGACGCGAATAGCGAATGGGAAATTACGACGCGAGATGAAGTCTTAAAAGAAAAATATATCAGTGCAGACGGTCTTCACCCCAACGATATCGGTCACCGTTACATTGCAGAAAAATTCTTGGAATTTATGGAAAATTTATAAGAAAAGTATTTTTATATAATTATGATTCCTTATAATACGTTAGCAGGACAAAAATACCCGCTTGGTTCGATAGGAAAAGCGGATACACGCTTGCGCATTCATAGCACTACGATAGACGAATGTAGAGAATACGCGGAGCTTTTGGAAAAATTGGGATATCGAAAATGCGCGGAAAAGCAAATTTCGGCAGGGACGGAGTGCTCTTATAACGTAAATTTATTCTACGCATTTCAAAACGATTGTGAAAACGTATTCGTGTTTTGGGACGCATCGATACGATCTGCGACTGTTACCCTTGAACCGAAAGGGCTTTTGCCTAATTTGGAACGGGTTTTAGAAAGCGAGCCTTGCGTTGAACCAACCGTTGCGCAATTGAAATTAAAAAACGGTATGTGTTACGCGATACGGCTTGAAAACGGAGAGTTTATTCTTGTGGACGGCGGGATAAAAGACGAAGAGTCGGAATCGCGTTTGTATGATTTTTTAAAAGATAATTCGCCGAACGGACAACCGATCGTTGCTCTCTGGATCTTTACGCATTCTCATAAAGACCATATCGGGTTGGCGACCAACTTCGTTCGTGATTATAAGGACAAAGTTTGCGTGAAAGCGTTTGCTTATCAGTTCCCGAATTGTGAAAAAGTCCAAGTAGCGATGGAAGACGTTGAATTGATGAAAACTCAAATCGGCGAGATTGAAGAGAATATAAAAAATGCTTATCCGAACACGATTGTTTATACGTTACACACGGGGCAAAGCTATTTTTATCCCGGTATAGAGATTGAAATTTTATGGTCGATAGACGACACCTATCCGTATTCGTACGTATCCTTTAACGATACGAGCGCGGCGTTTAGGATAAAGTTCAAGAACGGAAAAACAATGACGTTCTTGGGGGATTGTCAAATAGAAGCATGTAAAAAGATTTCTCAAAGATATGGCGATTACTTGAAGAGTGATATCCTTCAAGTAACGCATCACGGACTGATTGGCGGGGATAAAGGGTTGTACAAATTGATAGACCCTGAAACCTGTTTTTGGCCGGTCGCCGAGAAAAGATTCTTAGGGTTGGAGCCTAACCAACGCTATCAATGGTGTTTAGGGGAAGGCGGTTGTGATTACAATAGCTATTTGCGTGATGAAAGTATTCGTAAAAGAACGCATTATCATCACGGCGAAACGATTACGATAAAAATATAAATAAAGAAGTAAGTTGCTATGAAAAAAACTTTTGGATATAAAAGAGAAAGTAAAAGAAATCCGTATATAGGCTTTATGACTTTTAACCATTTCGACGGCGAAGCGTTGTATTCGGATTGTATCGTAGGCACGCAAGGGCTTGCCGGTTGCGAAACCGAGCCTTACGAATGTTACCCCGTTCCCGACGGCGTAGAAGAAAAGGGTAGAGAACAAGGTTTTCACCCCGACGGTAAAGTTGCGTATATTCGCTCGCTTTGGAAGGAATTTGAACCTAAGCAAGGGGAATACAATTACGCGTTTATCGAAGATATTTTAAATAAGGCGAAAGCCAAAGGTCAAACGGTAATGTTTCGTCTGATGCCACACAGCACTTGCGAACGGGACGACGTGCCCGACTGGCTCAAAGAATTGATGCCTTGTCCTGCTCGTCCTGAAGGTATGAGAGTGAAAGATTCTCCCACCGATCCGAGATATTTAGAACTCTTTGGAAAAGCGGTGGAAAAGCTCGGCGAACGCTTTGATAAAGACGAAACATTCGACTGCTTGGACGTGTCGCTTGGCGGTGCTTGGGGGGAAGGTTCGCAAGACTTCTCCAAAGAAGACATGGAAAAATTGATGGACGTTTACGTTCGCGTATTCCCGAATACCAAGCTCGTCGGTCAATTCGTCAACTCGCATTTGCTTCATTATATCAGCGCAAAGAGAAATCTTGGTTGGCGCGCGGACGGGTTGGGTAGTCCTAAACACATGGACGTGCTCTATCCCGCGGGATTCCCCTTAGTTCCCAAAGACCTTTGGAAAAAATCCCCCGTTTCCTTCGAGAGTTACTGGTGGGTGTCCGAATGGTATCGTAAGAACTGGGATATTGATAGAATTATCAATTTGACACTCGAACACCATATGAGTACTTTCAACACCAAATCTTTCCCGATTCCTTACGAATTGAAGGATAAGGTTGACGCGTGGGTGGATAAAATGGGGTATCACTTCGTGATTAACGAAGTGGAAACGCAAAATAGCGTAAATTCGGGCGAAAAACTTTCCGTAAGGCTTGCAGTCGAGAACGTGGGTGTTGCGCCCATTTATAACCGTTTGCCCCTTTATATCCGTTTAAAAAATACTTCTAACGAAGAAACGTTTGAAACGGACGTAGATATCCGCAATTGGATTGAAGGGAAATATGAAGAAAATATAGAAATTTCTATTCCTGAAGAATTTGCAAAAGGCGAATATGAATTGCAGGTAGGTATCGGTGGAAAGGACGCGCCCAGCGTAGTATTTGCGACGGATGCTTGTCAAGACGGCGATTTTGCAGTATTAGGGACAATACAAGTAAAATAAAAGGAAAGAAAGTTTATTATGAATGACGCTTTATGGATAATGCTTAAAAACGTTATGGTTTTCGTTGCGCTGGCAATACCGGGATATTTGCTTGTCAAATGCAAAGAGCTCACGCAAGCGCAATCGGGGGCGTTATCAAAACTGTTAATGTTCGTCGGAATGCCCTTCTTGATTTTGACCAATTCAATCAAGATCGCATTTGACGGAGAATTGTTGCTTATGATCGGCGTAGTAGCCGCAATTGGCATTGCTTATACGTTTGCAATGTTTTTCGCGTCCAAACCTTTGACGGACATGGAAAAAGAGGAAAAAACCAAGGGCATGATGCGGTTTTGCTCGGTATTTTCCAATAGCGGATTTTTAGGAATCCCCTTGGCTATGGCAGTGTTTGGCGCAGGCTCGAAAGTATTGACCGTCGTTATCATTCTCAACATTATCACGAACGTATTAATGTACACCTTGGGCGTATATCTCGTATCGGGGGATAAGAGAGCAATGAGTCTTAAAAAGGCGTTTTTGAACCCCGTATTGATCGCGTTCGTCGTAGGTATTATCGTAAATCTTTTAAAGGTACACGAATACGTACCTGAACTCGTAACCTATTCCAACCATTTCTCTAATTTGGTAACTCCTATTTCCATGACGATTTTGGGTATGAAAATGGGCGCTATCAATTTCGTGGATTTGTTCAAGTCTTGGAAGACGTATTACGTGGCGGCGTTGAAGCTCGTGGCGTTCCCGCTCGTAATCGTGGCGTTTGCGCTTGCTTTGAAAATGGCTTGGTCGGGCATTACGATGGAAGTTATTTTCGGTATCTTTATCGCGTTTGCGACGCCTACAGCAGGGCTTGCGTCAACGTTCTCGGACAACTACGACGGAGACACCGAAAATGCCGTTGCGTTTACGCTTGGTACGACCTTGCTTTCCGTTATCACCATTCCGCTCTTTTACTGGCTCATCACTTTATTATAAATTAGGAAGAAGGAACTATGAAAGTATATAACGTAAATGATTTCGGCGCAATTGCCGACGGTAAAACGCTCAACACCGCAGCGGTACAAAAAGCGGTGGACGAATGTAGCGCAAACGGCGGGGGAATCGTATATTTTGACGGGGGCAGGTACGTGCTTTCGACCATTTTCTTAAAATCCAACGTAACGGTAAAAATCCCCGAAGGCACGGAAATTTTAGGCGCGGAAAGCTATTACGATTACGCGCAGGAAGAAAAGATAGATTATCCCGCTTATCAGGATTCGTCGCATACCTACTACCACCCTTCGCTGTTTGTAGGCATTGACTGCGAGAATATGTGTATCACGGGCGGCGGTAAAATTGATATGCGCTCCGTTTGGGACGAAGACGGTGTTCGCGGCGCGGCAATCAAGCACCGCGGCGCAAAATGCGTTGCGCTCAAATACTGCAAAAACGTAGAAGTTTCTAACCTTGAAATGAACAACGTAACCGACCTTGCAATCTATTTTGCAGGCTGCGAAAACGTGGATATTTTCGGCATTAAAATGCGCGTGTATATCGACGGTATTTCGCCCGATAATTCTAAAAACGTGCGTATTCACGATTGCGACGTGGAAACGGGTGACGACGGTATTGTATTCAAGTCCTCTTATACCCTCAACAAACTGGATATTTGTAAGGATATTCACGTTTGGAACTGCAAGGTAAAGAGCCGTTGCAACGCAATCAAATTCGGCACGGAAACCAACGGCGGATTTGAAAATATCTTGATTGAAAATATGGAAGTTTACGAAACGCGTATCACGGGTATTTCCGTGGAGAGCGTGGACGGGGCTATCGTGGACGGCGTGACCATTCGCAACGTGAAGATGAAAAACGTCAACGCGCCCATTTTCGTACATATCGGTAAGCGTATGCGCGGTCCTGAGGGCCGTAAGGTCGGCAAGATTAAAAATCTCTTGCTTGAAAATATCACGGCGGAAGGCCCTTACGAAGAATATCAAATTATGCCTTGGAATTATTTTAGCTGCAAGGCAAACGATACCTTGCAAAAGCCTTGGGTGTTTGGGGTTGCGGAAAGCTTCGACGATACGAAGGAAGAAAAAACCGCCGATAGCGATTGGCAAATGACGAGCAATATTTGCGGTTTAAAGGAAAGTCCGCTTGAAAATATCACGCTTAGAAACGTAAGTTTAAAGCTCGACGGCGGCTTAAAAGAATACAAAAAGGACGTTCCCGAGGAAGCGCAAGACTATCCCGAAGTCTACGTTTACGGCAGATTCTTGCCTGCGAAGGGGATTTATTTCAGACACATTGACGGTTTAACGCTCGACAACGTGACGGTAGAAACCTACCGCCCCGACGTGAGAGAAGATTTCGTTTTCAGCAACGTAACCAAAAAATAAAAGGGCTATAGAAAAAGTTATAACAAAAAAAATTCCCATCAAGCCGAAACTTGATGGGAATTTCATTTTTATTTTCAGTTAGAACGTAAATTAACTTTTCTTTTCCAAGGCTTTACGTCTTGCCGTCAGCCTATCTAAGAAACATACCCACTTAACCGTGCTTTTCGGATCAGGTTGCGGGGAAGCAAGTACGAGTTTTCCGTCAATATAGATATCGAAATGATGACCGGGGGAGATGGGGAAAGCAACAAGCTTTTCCGTCGATACGGTATGTTCTATTTTTTCGCCGTGGAGCGTGCCCGAGAGTTTGAACACGTCTTTGTCTAAGTAAATCTCGCCTTCGCCTGCCTCGTGGTCCATATATCCGTCCTGATTACAGCAGCTCAGCTTGGCTTTTGCATAAAGCGTTTCGCTGTCAAGGTCTATGGAGTCTTGCTGCCAGTCGAACCATTCGTTAATACGCTCGAACGGCGCGTTGTGCAGACGATAGAAAGAGTCGAGCGTGACGTCCAGCCCGCATTTGCATCGGATATGTCCTTCGGACGCGGTAATAGTTCCTTCTTTAAGACAGTTAGGGCACTTGAAAAGGATTTTATCAACACCGCGGGAGATATCTTCGCACTTATATTCTACGCCCGTCATCGCAAGCTCGTCGTCGTTGTATATGGCTTCCGAAGTGATGGTTTTGATTTCTTCCACGCTCTTTTTTGAAACCTCGTCTGCGGAGAGAAGAAGTTTCACGCTCGCGTGGATACGTCCGCAACGGTTGTCGCCCTTATCCCGCCATTTTGGGAAGGTGAGATAAGCGCCTTCCGCTTTCCACGCGTAAAGATCGACGCTAAGCTTTTTAATGAGCTCCGCCGTGCCTTCGGTGACGGGCAGGGTCTTGCCGTAGCAGGAAAGTCTGCCTTCGGGGAAGATGACGATTACCGCGTTTTCTTTTTTCGCGCGGAGTACGTTTCTGATCGTGGATAAGTCCGCGCAGAACATTTTTTTGGTGATAACGTGGGCGAGTTTCATGAGCTTAGCGGTAGAACGCTTGCGCATGAAATGATCGCTGACTATGTAAGTGGGACGGACGGGATAGAGTGAAAGGGCAGAAAGGATATGGTCCTTATCGCAGGTATGCGTAGCCACAATGATAGCAGGGCCTTTTAAATCCTTCACGATTTCGTTGTCAAAGGTTATATTGTATTTCTTTTTATATTTCGCCTTGAAAAAGGCATATACGATTGCATAGAGAATAGGATTAACCTTTCCGATTTTAGTGTTGTTTTTCTTATTCTTTTTCATAATATTCCTTAACGCACCTTGTTACGCTTTCGCGGTATAATTCATTATAACACTTTTAAAATAGAAATGTCAATATTTTTTCACGATTCTTTGATTGCTAAAACAAAAACCTGCAAGTCCAACGAACTTGGCAGGTTTTTTGATAAAATATTTTTACGTTTCATCAGCATAGTTATTCAAGCGGGGAGATAGTGGGCTTTTTATTGCGTTTTCTATACTCCTTAGGGTTCATACCCGCGCGGGCATTAAAGAATTTATTAAACTGAGGATAATCGAGGAACCCGCACAAGAAAGCAATTTCCGTTATGGGTAATTGCGTCGTTTCGAGCAACGTTTTGGCATGGTCAAGACGTTTGTTTAAAATATATTCCTTGGGAGAAAAGCCCGTTTCTTTGCGGAAAAGAACACGGAAACGGGAAGGGCTGTATCCCGTAGATGCAGCAAGCTCTTCCAAATTGATTTTGGTCGTGAAATATTCCTTGATATACGTTCTTGCGTAATGAATGGTGTTGTATTGTTCAAGCTGAGAAGGAATATTTTCTTTCCGATTGAAATCAATGAAAAGATCGGTGAGAATGGACTCTATTTTCTTATTGTAAAAAGGCCGCTTTTCTTGGAATTCTTTTGCGATCTTTTCCATCTTTTTCAAAATAGTCAATTCGTAATCTTTATAGACGGTCGGTTTATTTTCGATAGGAATATCATCAGAAGTGAACCCAACGGCTACTAATTGACAGGGCTGCAAATGCTGTTCGTCGTGGACGAATCCGGGCGGATACAAAAGACATTCGTTCTTTTGGAAAGAAATGGTTTCGGGATTTGCAATACTGCTCGTATAATTGATAAACTTACCGTTTTCCAAATTGGGAACGGTTTTTTTTGCATAATTAGAAATCCCTTGTCCATCGATATAATAGACAAGCTCGTACGTATTATGAACGTGCGGTTTCACGGTAATTGGCGTGAGATATTGGTTGACGTGTACAAATCGTAATTTCATGAAATTTCCCCTTATCATTGAACAAAATCATTATAACACAGCTCTAAAAAAATAGCAACTTGCTTTTATAAACACAGTCGAAAATAACACTTTTACAAGCTATTTAGCAATTGAAATGAAAAAAAGAATGCGATATACTTAAGTCAGCATAATATATTTAGAATCAATCAGCGTCCGTTGTTGAAAATTCTTTTGGTAAAATTAACCTGCGAAGAGGTTGAAAAAAAAGATTTTTAACGTTTAAACGGCATGGAAAAAAAAGAGCTCTAAATAGAAAGATAAGGAGGTAAAAATGGGCGAAAATATTACTTTAGAACACCCGATTGTCAAAAAGAACAAGCGAAAATTCAAAAAGTGGACGGGGCGCGATATCACCTTGTTTACCCTCGCTTGTATGGGAATAGCCTTTCTTTTGGTATTTTCATACATTCCTATGGCAGGTATCTTTTTGGCGTTTAAAGAGGACGATTCGCGTTATTTTAATATTTTTGACGTAATCGAATTTGCGCCTTGGGCGGGGTTTGGAAACTTTGAAGAGTTTTTCAACGACCAAAAATTCTGGTCTGTCGTCTCCAATACGCTTGGGCTCAATCTTTTAATGTTGCTCATCAATTTCCCTGCGCCGATTATTTTTGCAATTTTGCTCAACGAAATTATGCACAGCAAATATAAAAGGTTTGTGCAGACGCTGTCCATCTTCCCGCATTTCATTTCTTGGGTAGTGTTCGGCGGTATCGTTCTTGCATTGACGGATATGACGACGGGCGTTGTCAATCCAATTATATATTTCTTTGGCTGGGGTTCGAGGGATAATCCCATAAACCTTTTGACCGCCGATTATTTCTGGGGATTGCTAATCGTCATTTCCATGCTCAAGGGCGTTGGATGGGGCTCGGTTATTTACCTTGCGGCAATTACGAGTATCGATTCGCAGCTTTACGAGGCGGCGCAGCTCGACGGGGCAAATCGTTTCAGATGTATGTTACATATCACGCTCCCGTCTATCGCTCCGACGATTACGGTATTCCTTCTTTTGAATATATCCAACTTGCTTTCGAATAACTTTGAGCAATTCTACGTTTTGCAAAACCCTGCGAATATCAAGAAGAGCGAAGTGCTTGCGACCTATATCTATCAAATGGGTATGATTTCGAGAAAATATTCTTATACGACTGCAATGGGCTTGTTTGAATCGTGTATCGGCGTTATTTTGATGCTGACGGCGAACTACATTTCCAAGAAAGTTGCAGGAAGGGGGTTGTTCGGCTAATGGAAGAAGTAATGAAAAGCTCAGTTGCGGAGCTTGAACAATCGCAAACGCAGCTCGCTCCCGAACAAAACGGCGGAAAAAAGAAGAGAAGCAAACTTAAGGCAATGACTTGGTTTGATTACGTGAACTACACCTTCCTTTTGATTTGCGTGCTCTTTATGCTTTATCCCTTCTATTTCGTCTTAATCGGTTCGTTCTCGGAAGGGCAGGACTATATGGGCGGCGGAGTTTGGCTTTTGCCTCGTATTTGGACGGTGGCGAACTACCAAGTTATCGTTTCCGACAACTTGCTTTGGGTTGCGTATAAAAATACCACAATCCGTACCCTTGTCGGTTCGACGCTGTCTTTGAGTTTCACCTCTATCGTTGCGTACGCAATGAGCAGAAGAGAATTGAAATTCCGCGGCGTATTCCAAATTTTAAATTTGATAACCATGTTCTTTGGCGGCGGCTTAATTCCGTACTTTGCTATGATTAACCTACTCGGGTTGTACGACTCGTTCTTGGTTTACATAATTCCCGCAATGTATTCCGTTTATAACATGATCGTTATCTCGGGCGGCTTTGGTTCGATTTCCGAAGAACTGCACGACTCCGCGGTTATCGACGGGGCAGGGGAAATTAGAATTTGGTGGCAAATTTATCTGCCCCTTAGTAAAGCCGTTCACGCAACCGTACTTTTATGGCTTGCGGTCGGAAACTGGAACGCGTATTATAGCACGATGATTTATACGCAGGGGGGCGATCACGTTATCACCTTACAATATTATTTAATGAACGTTATCAATAAAGCGGCGTATTCTCCCGAAGTCGGCGGGGAAATTCTTGAACAGGTTACGCCAAGAACGGTAAGTTACGCGGCGATCGTCGTTGCGATTTTACCTATCTTATTCGTATATCCCTTCCTTTCGAGATATTTCGTAAAAGGCGTATTCGTCGGCGCGTTGAAAGGCTAACAAACTATTTAACATTCGGCTGTAAGAAGGCAACTTCTAAAAAATAACAAAAAATAAGGAGAGAAAAATGAAAGTATTCAAAAAAATCGTTGCATTACTTTGCGCAAGCGTAACGGCATTGAGCCTTGTTGCTTGCGGCGGCGGCACGGGTATTACTCGCGCAGAACTCAAGTATCCCGATCGTCCTAACGCTGATCCCACCAAGGATAGCTGGACGCAATGGACGGATGACGACAAAGTATCCGTTAGCTGGTACGTTGACCTTGCCGGTTGGAACAACAACACCAGCGCCCTTATCAGTAAAGAAATTTACGCGCGTACGGGTGTAAACGTTGTTTTCGAAACCCCTGCAAACTCGGACGGTACAAAGCTTTCGACGATGATGCAAACAAACAACTTTACCGACGTTATCTCGATTGCGGCAAACCAACAAGAACGTATCAAGTTAGCGGAAGCCGGGAATTATATTTTCCCCATTCAAGAACTTGCTAAACGTTGGGCTCCCACGCTTCTTAACCGTCTCAATCAAGAAATGGTGACCATGTACACGGCGTCCGACGGTAATTTGTACGGTATTCCCAACCATTTCTATTCTACGGAAGACGTAAACGAATATAAAGAAATGGGCTACGCGCTCAACTCCAACGGCGGTATCGTTGCAAGAAAGGACTACCTTGACGCATACCACGCAGCAATGCTTGCAGAAGACGCAAACTGGGATCCCGCAACCGTATGCACCCCTCAAGGCATGATCGATATGTGTCTTTGGGTTAAGAACCGTTTTGGTTTAAAGAACGACAATCCCACCGTTTGTCTTGCTCCCTTCGAATCCCATCGTACGACGGGCAGCGTAGGTCTTCGTTGGCTCATGGAATACTTCTCCGTACCCGAAGAAGATGAAAACGGTAACTACGTTTACCAATACGCGCAACCTGAATTTGAAGAAATGATGGTTTGGCTTAACGATTTGTATAACAACCATTTGATGACGTCCGGTAACTTGACGGCTACCGCTTCTCAAATCGGCGGTTACATTCAAAACGGCCTTCCTTTCATCTATATCGGTTCCCCTCAAGATATGGCAAGCTACTTCAAGAACTGGGCAATCAAGAAGACTGCAAGCGGCGATTATAACTACGAATCTGCAAGATACGTACCTATCGTATTCGGTAACTCGGCAGGTCAAGTTCCTCAAATTTCCGTTACGGGTAACTCCTATATGTTCTCTATGATTACCAACAAGTGTAAGCGTCCCGACAGAGTTATCCAACTCTTCGACTTCTTATACTCTGAAGAAGGTCAAAGATTGTTGACCTATGGTATCGAAGCAACGAGCGCAGAAGACGAAAACGGCACTTTCTACTACACTGTAAAACCGGGCGAAACGGTAACGGTGAACGGTAAGACGGTAGTTGCAAAATACGGTCAAATCGAATACACGAACAAGATTAAGAGAGCGTTCAACGACGGCAACACGTCCGGCTACGGCTTTGGTTCTCCCAACGTATTATATAGCCCGATGTACGCATACTTAGCAAGCGCAAAAGGCGGTACGTTCAACACCTACGTTAACTACGTATCTCACAACTTGAAAGCAGGGCTTATTCCTTATACCTATAGCTATCGCGGCTTCGAATTTGAGCTTGATCCTACCGGCAGCAACTATTCGCAAGTCGTTGATATTCAAAACAACTTGAGATTGCTTTGGAATGAATACTATGCAGAAATTATTTGCGCGGAAGATTCCGAATATGCAAGAGAGCTTGTTCAAGACACCTTGAAAGCGGCTGAACGTAAAGGCTATAAGACGTTTATCGAATATAGAAACAATAGTTTCCAAGCGCATAAGAAAAATATGAACATTAAATTCGCTTGGCCTATTAACGATCCCAACTCCGCATATCAAAACTTGAAGTTTACGGGCGTTTACGGTGATTACAGCTACGATAAAGCAATTCCTTCGGATATTGTTATAAAATAACGAAAGATATTTCGAACGGTAAACAGAAAATAAGAACGAAAAGAAAGAGGGCGTATGAAAAAAATTATTATCGATACTGATCTTGGCGACGATATCGACGACGCGTTTGCGTTGTTGTCGGCAATCGCGCAGCCGGATTTTGATATCCTTGGCGTAACGACGGTGTTCAAAAACACCGTCCAGCGCGCAAGAATAGCAAAGACAATTTTCCGTTTGGCGGGTAGAGTGAACGTTCCTGTTTATACGGGTATTGATACGCCTATGAACGGAATTATTCCTAAGTGGGACTACGAAGAAGTGATGTCGGACGGTAAAATCCGCGTACATCACTACAAGGAAGAAATGCAAACCGAACAAATCGAAGAGGGAGGCGTGGATTTCATTTTAGATACGGCGGAAAAGTATCCAGGTGAAGTTACGCTGATCGCGCTTGGGCCTTTCACGAACGTAGCGGCGGCTATTTTAAAGGACGCAAAACGTTTTTCCAAGCTCAAGGAAGTATTCGTTATGTGCGGACACCCGGGCGGAAATTACGCTGAATGGAACGTAAGAGTGGATCCCAAAGCGGCGGAAATACTCTTCAACAGCGGCGTAAAAATAACGGCGTACGGCTTGAACGTAACGACGCATTGTAAGCTCTACGAAGCGCAACAGGAAAAGATGAAAGCGTTTGCTTCCTCTTCCGTTTCGCTCGTTCGAGATATGATGAACATTTGGATTGAATCCAACAACCGTCACGCAGATCAACCCCGCCGTTATCCGACGATGCACGATCCGCTTTGCATCTTATCGTACGTACAACGGGATATCTGTACATATCAAGACGTAAAAATTAAGATTTGCGAAAAGAACGGCTTAGACGGCTATACGATAATCGGCGACGAAGGCGCGCCTATCACAATAGCCGAAACGGTTGACGTGGAAAAATTCTACGACGCATTTTTTACCGCTTTAGACGCGGTTGATAAAAAATAAATATTTAAGGAGGAAAGTATGAAACAAAACTTGAAAAAGTGGGTAACGAGACTTGCTTGTCTTGCCATGACGCTCTTTATGGGCACGGCAAATACAAGTGACGTACTTACGGCTTTTGCAACTGCGAAAACAGATGAAAAAGCAATGACGCTCGAATTACCCAGTAGCGCGCGCGGTACGGGCGCAGACTATCTTGAAATTGATCTCGGTTCTTTGAACATTACGGGAACGCATATCGGTATCAAGGTAAATCCCGTTACTGCAACGGACCAAAACGGTAACTCGCCGAAGTGGTCCATGTTCCGTTTCATCTTCACGGACGCGAACGGAAAGCAATACAACACCGATAATTTCGGCGGAATCGACTCGGTTATCCCCGCGGCAAACGCGGACGGATCGGCAACGCAGGTTACGTGGATGTATTCTTATCTTTGGCCGTTGCAAGGTTTCTACGGTACGATGTATCTTCCTTGGGCTTTGAGTAACGGCGGTACGGAAGAAAAGCCTACCCAAGCGCCTACGGAAATCGTTAAAATCCGTATTCAACACAACTCGTCCTACACGACGGCTCGCCGCCACATGCTTGCAAACTTCTTCACGTTGACGGACGCAACGCTCGTAGCGGAAGAAAAAGAAGTTTCTTACGGTGACGTAAAAGTATTTGAAGATTTCGAAAACGAAGTTCTTTCCGTAACCGAAAAGGAAATCTTCAATTTCGGCGACGTGGACTTAGACGCGGTAACTTGGAGCGACAACAAGGTTATGGAAGCGCGCACGGCAACGACTGCAGACCTTGCGCACTTAGAAGGAATCATGTCCAAACTTGCAACGGAAGGCTTTAAGAGCAAATATTCGACCAGCGGTCAAATCTTTGATTTTAGCCGTGAACAACAAACGTTTGGCAACGCGCTCAAATGGGAATACGGCAGTTTCTATGATCTTTACGATTCCAAGCTCAACTCTTACGGTTCGTTGACCGTACCTATTACGGGCAAATATACCGATTTTAGAGGCGCGAAAGGTCTTACGCTTTGGATGAAGAACCCTCAACCTTACCCTGTAAGTTTCAACTTAGAATTTGCAGAAGCTGACGACACGGGTAACGAACGTTGGAATTTGAACGGAACGGATTACCGTACCGCATACTTCTATGACGTGGTTACAGGCGAAGAATTCTCCTCACCTACCTTACACGTTCTCTTCGTTCCTGCGAATTTTGAAGGTTGGATTCGTCTTCCTTTCTCTCAATACGCTTGTCCTTCGTGGAGCATGGGCCAAGGTCACGACGGTATCTATGAAGAAAATAATCCTCATACGAATATCTACATCACCAGCCAGTTTGCTCTTAACGATAGTGTGACGATGTACTTTGATAATATCGGTCTTTACTATGATGATTTCAACGTAGGAATGTTGTTCGGATCGACGCTTCCTTCGATTAAAGATTGCGTGGAGGGACAAAAATGAGAAGAAAATTATTATTGACAGGACTTCTTGCGGCAACCGTTCTTTTTACAGCGGCTTGCTCGCCTATGGGGCAATCTAAACAAAAACCGTTGACGGGTATCGACGCTTGCTTTAACGAAGAGTTAGGGCATTACAACGAATCGCCTTCCGTAATTCGTCAAGGCGCAACGCAATATATGTTCTACACCCGCAACGAAACGAAAAACGACGACACTACGGACACTATTGCCGTAAGAAAAGCTACGCTTTCGGGCGGTAAATGGAGCTACGGCGACGCAAAAACAATCCTTCGTCCTTCCGAAAACGGTTGGGATAAGGCAAGCGTATTCGGCGCAGACGTCGTAAAAGGCAAATTTGCTTTCGAAGGCAAAACGTATTCTTACTTGATGGTATATTCGGGCTCTTCTAAGAGCAACCGCGGTAACGCGCAAATCGGTTTTGCGGTTAGCGAAACGATCGACGGGGAATATATCCGCGTCAGCGACAAGCCGTTGGTGGTATTCGACAAGACCACGCAAACCCCCGTTGGTTTAAAGAACTACAAGGGCGCGGTAGAACCTTCTATCGTAAGCTATGACCAAAAGGGAAAAGTGACGGTATTCTACACCTTCTATGGTTACTTTGAATGTAACTATGCAATGCAATTTGATTTATCCGATCTTTCAGCGATCAAAAAGAGCGGAAACGTTCGCGTAAATACGGCAGGCGTAGCCGACGGTGTGGAAAACACCATGTTATACTCGGGCGACTGGGTATATGATCCCGACGAAGATATGTATGCAGTTTGCCGTAACTACGGCGGTAAAGTTTCTGGGCTTCCTACCGTAAGCGAAGCGGTACAAACCTTGAAAGCTTCCGGTGCGGATATCTATAAGATTAACGACAACGCTCCCAATGAAAATACAATGCTTACTGCGGTATGGTCGTTGTATAACAATAAGCAAAGACGTATCAGCGCAGTACATACCGCAATGGATTCGCCCGACGGCGAAGATATGACGCGCACGAACGGTTACAAGCGTATCTATAACGGTTGTATTGCTTCGGACGCATACGGCTACACGATTTCTTCGCGTGAAATTAACGTTTACTTCACTTCTTCCGCGCTTAGCGGCGCTGAAGGCTTGGAAGGAGACGAATACAAATTCACGCCGATGATCCACGAATACACGATAGGGAGGGGCGCGTAATGAAATTTAAATTCGGTAAGAAATTTTTAGCAATTACTGCGGCGCTTGGCTTTGCAGTTATGCCCGCAATGGCGACGACGAAAACAGTCACCGCGTCCGCATACACGTTTGATTCAATCCAAAATAAAATGGATTTGGGCAGCTACTGGGCGTTCTGGACAGACTGGGAAGGCGCGAAAGACGCAACGCTTTCTTCTTCGACCAGCGAAACGTACGATCCCATGGATAGACAATGGTCCGGTCTTCCGACCGTTTGCTTAACGGAAGGCGGACGCCTTTGGGCAGGCTTTATGACGGGCGGACATCTCGAACCTGATAAGCTGAACTACAACGCTTTCCATTATAGCGATGACGGCGGCGTTACTTGGTCTGAAGAAAGCCTTGTTATCGAACACAAAGACGCAGGTATGCATCTTTATCAACCGCACTTGTTCATGGTGGACGGCGTAATGCACCTTTGGTTGAATAACGCAGGTCAAAACGCAATCACCATTCCCAATCCCGATTGTGAAAATCCTTCTCAAGAACTTCAGCTTAGCAAAGCTAAAAAAGTTCTCAACAGAAACGCGGCGCACCGTCCGACGATTTTGAGCGATAAGTGGGATAACATTTGGTTGTTCTCCGCGGAAAACTCCAACGATAGCGCAAACGCGATTTTCGCTTCGACAAACGGAGAAAAATGGGAACAATACTCTTCCGTAACGTCCACGAACGGCTCGAGAAGATGGTGGGAAGCTCAGGTTGTTGAAGCGGCAGACGGTACGCTTATCCACGTATCCCGTCTTGAAGAAGGCGCAGACGACGGTATGCAGCTTGCATACTCTTACGACGGCGGCGAAACTTGGACGGAAACGCAAGCAAGCAACGGCAGACCTTTCACGGCATATTCCAACAAATCGCATATGCAGCTTTTGGATAGCGGTAATCTTTTATTAGTCGTTGGCTGTTCGACGTCTGCAAGAGAAAATCTCACGGCGTTCCTTAGCGAAGACAACGGTAAAACTTGGCCGTACAGCTTAAGCCTTGACGCAAGAAAGCCTAACGAATGGTTTGGCAGCGGTTACCCCGAAGCAGCGAACTTGCAAGGTCCGAACGGCGAAATTTACGTCGTATGGGATTCTCGTGAAAGCTTTAGAGAAATCGGTTGCGCAAAATTCACGGAAGCGGATATTAAGGCTGGTAAAATCGTTACCGACGGCTGTTACAGCTACGGTCACATTTTGAGAAATGCGAACGCAAACGGTGTTATTTTAAAAGATATTTCTGGCGTTGAAGAAGAATTTGACAGAGAATACTCGATTGATCTTGGCGTCGTAAAAGACGAAGTTGGCGAAATGTTACCTGAAAAGCTTACCGTATTATACGGTGAAGGACAAAAGGTAAAGATGACGGGTATGTGGGTTTGCCCCGATTACAACCCGAACGTAGCGGGAAGATATACCTTCCGTTTTGATTCCCCCGATATGCCTGACGGTTACGCAGACAGTTACGGACATTTGCTCGTAACGGTCAACGTTGGAAATCCTAACGCAGGAAAAGAGGATTTCTTAGCGAACGTTAAAGAAAAGTTAGGCTGTAACGCTTCGATAGGGATCGCGCCTGTAACGGCGGCAGCGTTCTCACTTGCTTGGATGTTTAAAAAGAAACATAAAAAATAATGATAAGGAGAAAAAACATGAAAAAACAAACCAAAACGTACCTTCTTGGTACAGCGGCTCTCGCGTGTGCTTTGTCGGCAGGGATTGCGTATAACAACCTTTCCGTTGCTTCGGCAGAAACGCATACCTTGACTATGAGCGAAAGTGATTTTGCAACGAATTCCTATTTCTTGTCCGCAACGGGCGCTAACAGCGGTATTCGTTACAATTTGACCGGCTCGATGGACTTGGAAAACAAGACGGGTATTGCCCTTCGCGTTAAGAATACGAGCGAATCGCCCATCAACGTTAAACAAATGATGGTTTACGACAGCGAATCTACCCTCGTATATTCACCCAGAGGCGCAACGTCCTACTTCTATGGCGCAGACGGTACGGTAACTTCTTCCGTTTCGCCTGCAAACCAACCTCGTTTCGTAACCATTCCCGCTTCTTTCGACGGTTACGTGATGATGCCCTTCGATCAAATGACTCTTCTTCGTTTCTCGAATGCAACTGCGTGGGATTGGGGTCAAACGGGACATTTGAGCGTTGACGGCGAAGGCGATTGGGGTATGCCTAAGGGCTTTTGCAACCAAATCGACTTCTATCTTATCGACAGCATTGGCTACGAATTTATCCTTGGCGCACACACGACCTATACGATCAGCGACAGCAAAGTAACGCTTGACACGCCCGTATATATGGACGCAGCGACCAAAAAGACGCCCAGCCAAGCGGAAGTTGCGATGGGAACTCGTCACAACTTGCAAATCAGCAACACGGATCTTGACACGAACGCTTACGTAATCTCGCCCAGCACGGATGCGGCAGGTGGCGTACAATACACCTTCGCAGGCGAAGGCGTTGCATTGACGGGTAAAACGGGTATTGCAATTCGTATCAAGAACACGGCTAAAACGATGGTAAAACCTTACCAATTCCGTATCTTTGATAAGAACTCTTATCTCGTTTATTCACCCCATAATTCTAAGATTCAATTCTATGACGTTAGCGGTAAATACCAAGTGACGTCCCACAGCGCGCGTGAAGTACATATTCCCGCATCCTTCGACGGTTGGATGGTAGTTCCTTTCAATCAAATGAAGACGCTTCGTAAGGCGGATAGCTCTGCTTGGTACTGGAATGAAACAGGCTACGTTGGCTCTGCAACGGAAGGACATCTTGCTCCTCCTACGGGCGTTTGGAATCAATTTGCATTCTATTTGCCTGCAGGTACGAACGCAGTAGAACTCGTTGTCGGCGCACACACGACGTACACCGAAACCAACGGTACGATTGCTTTTGACGCACCTGCATACCTCAACGTTGAAACGGTTACTAAACCCTCCGGCGAACCTTGCATGGACGTTTACGGTATTTCTTCTATTACGCTTAACTTGACGGCAGGCGAAGGCGTTACTCTCGCGGAAACGACGGCTACGGTTAAGTATGGCGCTACCTATGATATCAAAGCTACTATCCCCGTAGGTTACATTCCTCAAGTAACGATCGGCGAAGGCGAAAATGCGGTTGTAACCGATTCCTTGTCTTTCGTTCATAATTTCATCAACGTTACGACGTTGAACGTAAAAGTTGAAGCGAAGCCCATCGATATGCCTACTTTGGTTGTTAGCGAAGAAAACGTTTCTCTTTCCGATAAGAAAGGTCTCAAGATTGCAGTGAACAACGCAAACGGCGAACAAATCGACTTCGTGCTTAAATTGACGGAAGGTACGAAATTCTTTACGGCAAGCGGCGTAGGTCTTTTCGAAGATAACGGCACGGTACGTTTCGGTAACGTATTCTCCATCCCCGCAGGTTACGTTGGTAACATCTACGTTCCCTTCAACTACAAGGCAGGCGGCTACGGTCAAGCTCAATGTATGCCTTTCGACTACGACAACAAGCCCGCAACGGTAACCGGTAAAGTGTATATCGACACGGCAGTTGAAAAGAGTGTAATTGAAAGCGTATTTACGAGCGTTGAATACGTAACGGCACTTCCTGAAACGACTTTCGCAGATTTGACGAAAGCAAATCTTTACAAGAACGGCGCAAGCGACTTCTTCGGCGGCTTGCTTGCAGACGCTCCCACCGAAAAAGCAGCAAACCAAGCTGGTTCGGGTACGACGTGGGGCTTGACCTATAAATTCGCAGAACCCGTAACCTTCAATCAAGCAGGGTTGGCAGTTCGTTTCAAGAACATGTCCGGTAGAGATTACGGTATCCGCGCATACATCATCGCAGGCGGAAAGACCTTCGTTCCTCAAGCGGCAAACGTATATTCCTTGATCGATGCTGACGGTACGGTTACCACGAACACCGACAAGAACAGAAATATGCTTATCCCCGACGGTTTCGACGGTACGATCGTTATCAACTTGGGCGCATACGCAACGGATAACGCAGGTTCTTTGAAAGATAACGTAAACAGACAAAACCTTACCGTAACGGCAATCGATTTCTATATCGGTTCTAACACGGGTGTTGGCGTTATGTACGGTAACGTTGCTTGGATCGGCTATGACGGCGAACTTAACGGCGAATTTACTTACACTACGGAAACTGTAGTTGATAAGAACGCGAACTATCCCTTCGTACTTAAAACGGTTGGCACGCCCGTAACGGTAAACACGACGGACGTAACGCTCTCCGCTGATAAAGTTGCGTTTGGTTCTTCCACGGTAACGGTTACCCCCGTTGCAGGCAAGATGATCACCGCGCTTACCGCTCCCGAAGGCTGTGAAGTAACGGCTAACCAAGACGGTACGTATTCGGTTGCAATCAATAACGCATACGCGAACAACTATGAAACCATCGCGTTGAAAGCAACGGTTGACACTGTCCTTGAAGTAACGGCTACGATCACCGGTAACGGCAGCGTATCCTACAACGGCCTTGAAGTAACGGGTAAATTCTACGTAGGCGCAAGCTCTGCTTACACGCTCGTAGTAACTCCCGCGCTCGGTAACGTTGCAACCGTTAAGGTTGGCGAAACGGTTATCGAAGCAACGGAAGCTGGTTACGTAATCCCCGTTGGCACGACGGCTGTCAGCGTTGAATTCAAAGTTCTTTCCGCAAACCTTACGGTAAGCGTTGGTGAAAACGGTACGGCTAAGTTTGAAGGAACGGTACTTGCAAACGGTACGTTTGAATTTGAACAAGGCAAGGCGTACACGCTTGAAGTAATTCCTGCAAAGGGCTATGCTGAAACGGTTATGCTTGCCGGCGTAGCGCTTGAAAAGGTTGGAAACGGCTATCAAGTTGTTTTGACGGCAGACGCAACGCTTGCGATCACGTTCGCAAAAGTAAACTATACCATCACGTACGACCTTGACAGAGGCGAAAATGCTGAAAGCAACCCTGCAACCTACACGGTTGACGACCAAATCGTATTTGCAGACGCAACGAAGGACGGCTACGTATTCGTTGGTTGGTTCACCATGGACGGCGAAAACGAAGTTAAGGTTACCGGTATTGAAAAGGGCAGCGTTGGCGACATCGAAGTATTTGCTAAGTTCGAACTTGAAGAAGTAACGGACGGCGGCGAAGGCGATACGGAAGCAGGCTTGATCGATAAGATTACCGGCAAAGTACAAGAAATTCTCGGTGGCTGTAACGGTTCGGTTAGCGCAATCGGCATGGGCGTAGTAGCTCTTGCGGCAGCAGCTATCGTACTTAAGAAGAAAGAAGACTAATTAAATGAATAGCGATTGTAAAGAGGGATAATTATGATTAAATTAGTACAGCGAGATCTATTAAGCTGTGAAGCGATCGTACGACGCATGCCGAACGGCGAGCTCCTGATGGTTGGACAATGCGGCGACGTGACCGAACCCGCTCCTAAAAATCGCGTTTACGTATGGCACAGTCTTGACGACGGTAAAACGTGGTCTCCTCGGACGCTCATCGCGCCCGAGGACGGCCGCGCCGTTTATCAGACCGAAGTAAGCGTTATTGATAACGAAATTAGGGTATATCTCACTTTCCACAGTGGCAAATTCTGCCAAAACACGCACGCTGTTTACGTGAGCCGTGACAATGGTTATACGTGGACGGATGAAGGCGCGCTTCCTCATTTAGACGGATTCTATTTCATACGTGGACTCGTTCGCGAAGGGAATAAACATATCTTACCCTATCAGCTTTACGATATCGAAAAGCAAACTTCCGAACGTCTTGCAAGTGAAAATAAATATCTTTGGGACGCAGGGTTGGACGTTGTAAGAAGCGGGGTTTTACTCTCAAACGACAACGGCAAAACGTACGTGCGTTCAACGCAGGAAGCGACGTTACCGTTAAAGGACGCAGAAGGCAAGCTCAAATTCGTTTGGAGCGAACCGACGATAACTCGTCTTTCGGACGGACGTCTTGCAATGCTGTTGCGTTTCGACTATACGGGCAGGCTTTGCGTGAGCTATTCTTCCGACGACGGCATGACTTGGTCTAAGCCCGAACAAACAGAAATTCCCAACCCGACGAATAAGGTCAAACTTATGGACACGGGGGACGGAAGAATCGCCTTAATCCACACGCCCAATCCAAAACACGGAATGTCGAATAGAACGCCGCTTGAACTTTGGATCAGCGACGACGATATGAAAACTTGGTCCGAAAAAATTTCTATATGGGATTTAGACGGCTGGATTTCCTATCCCGACGGATTCATAGAAAACGGAGTTTTATACTTGGCGGTGGAGTTTAATCGTCACGACGTATATTTCATCAAACAAAAAGTCATCTAGAAAAAAAGTGTTCTTTTTTGCTTGTAGGAAAGAACACTTTTATGATATAATGAAGTTATGAACAAAGATTTATATATCGATATAGGCAGTACGAATATTAAATGGAAGAGAGCAGGGGGTGTTTCTCAAACGCCTTTTCCTACGCCCGTATATTCAGAGAACGGTCGTTTTGAAGTTGATGCGGAAGAGATTTTTAATATCGTCCGTAGATTGATTGAAGATTCTAAGCGGGTGTTTTTCTCGGTGCAAATGCACGGATACGTGTTGCTCAAAGACGGGGTTGCGGTTAGCAACTATATTTCTTGGCGCGACGAACGCGGCGCAGCCGTTCAGCCTGCATTTACGCTTACCAAAGAGTACGGAGTAGATATCAAACCCAACCTGCCTCGTCTTTCCCTGCAAACTCAAACGGTAGAATTTGACGAATTTTGCACGCTCGGTTCTTACCTTGTCTATCGTTTGACGGGCAAGAACGAAACGCATATTTCCGACGCCGCGCCGTCGGGGTTTTATAACGTTTGCTTACGCGAACGCGAACAAACTGCGTTCAAATTACCTACCCCGTCCTACGAAATTAAACCGGTCGGGCATTATTTAGACACGGCAATCTATACCCCCGTGGGCGATCAACAAGCCTCTATTCTCGGCTCGGTGGGAAGGTGTTTCGACGGATACGTTCTCAATCTTGGTACGGCGGCGCAGCTTTGCGAGATCGCAAACGGCTTCGTTAGCGGAGAGTTTGAAAGCAGGCCGTATTTCGACGGAAAAACGCTTTGTACCGTTACAAGACTGATAGGCGGTGGCGTGATTGCCAAATACTCGGACGACGAAATTTTTGAAAAGCTTGTGGAAGAATACGGCGGAGCGTTAAAAAAGCTGCCTGTTTGCAAGCGTTTGGTTGCGACGGGCGGGTTGGTAAAATATAGAAGAACGTTGCTTTGTAAGGTATTAGATGAGCTTGGCGTGGAATATTCTTTCAATGAAGAATGCGACGCGCTGGCAGGACTTGAAATTTTATCCAAAGGAGAAATCAAATGAATAAATGCGGTATAATGCTCTCTGAAATTGCTTTTTCAAATATGCCCGTGTTGCTTAAAAATGCAGGGCTGGATTATTTTATTCTCGACTGTGAACACGGTGGATTTGATTACAGCGATATATCCCGCACAATCATGACGGCAAGGCTTTGCGGCTTGCCCGTTATCGTGCGTTTGCCCAACAACGATAGAAAGGATATTATCAAATTGATGGATATGGGCGCGGACGGCGTATTGCTTCCTATGACGAATACCGCGGAAGATATTAAAAAGGTTGTGGAGTATGCGAAATACCAACCTATCGGTATGCGTGGGATTTCCACAATGCGCGCGCATACCTTCTATAACCCGCCGCCCATTAACGAATATTTGACGCAAGCAAACGCTCGCACAAAAGTTTTCGCACAGGCGGAAACGGTAGAAGGCGTCGCGAATATTCAAGAGATACTCTCGGTAGAAGGCGTAGAAGGCGTGTTTATCGGTCCGAACGATATGTCGGCGGATTATGGCTGTCTTGGAAATAACAACGCCCCTGAAATTTTAAGCGCGATTGAAAAAATCGGCGAAGCATGTAAAGACACGGGCAAGATCGGCGGGATTATCACGGGAAATAGAACCTACCTTTCCAAAGCAAAACAAAGCGGTTTGCAATACTTTTGCAAAGGCAGCGAATTAAACGCGATTGCCGAATACTGCAAAAAAATAACCAAAGAGATAGAGGAACTCGTATGAAGAAAATTTTTGTAACGGGCAGCGTTAATACCGATTTCGTAATTTCAGCGCCCTATATGCCTGTTGGCGGCGAAACGCTTACGGGTAGCGGCTTTTTTACGGCGAAAGGGGGTAAGGGCGCAAACCAAGCGGTAGCGGCTTGCCGTTTGGGCGGTCAAGTTGCTATGTGCGGCTGCGTCGGAGACGATTTATTCGGTCAAGAAACCTTAAAAGCATTCCAAGAAGAAGGAATAGACGTAACGCATATCCGCGTTGTTGAAGGCGTTGCAACGGGCACGGCGGTTATCGTGGTAACCGACGGAGAAAACCGCATCATCCTTGACAAAGGCGCAAACGCTTGTTTAACCGAAAAGGATATCGACGAATTTTTAGCGGACGCAACCGCAGGGGATATCTATCTTACCCAGCTTGAAAATCCCATTGACGTAATCGGTTACGGCTTGAAAAAGGCAAAAGAAAAGGGGATGTACGTCGTACTTAACCCCGCGCCTGCAAACGTTGATATTAAGCCCTATCTTCAGTATTGCGATCTCATCACTCCAAATGAAACAGAGCTTGATATCCTTGGAGGAAAGGACGAAATTCTTTCAAACACCGCCGCAAAGCTTTTGGTAACGCTTGGCAACAAGGGCTATTCCATTCAAACACAGGAAGGAGAAAAGGCGTACCCCTGTATTCAGGTAAAAGCGATTGATACGACGGCGGCAGGGGACACTTTAAGCGGCGGACTTTGCGCGAAATTAGCGCAAGGGGAAAGCTTGGAAAGGGCAGCGGCGTTTGGCAGTAAGGCGGCGTCTATCGCTTGTACGAGAAAGGGCGCGCAACCGTCCGTTCCCACCTGCGAAGAAGTGGAAAATTATTAAAATTCAAATAAAAAGCAAAAAAGACGAGAATGCTCTCGTCTTTTGTAATTTTATGCTCATATGGTTGACAAGAAAAAAAAAGAATGTTAAAATATTGTAGATCCCACAAAAATAAGGAGATATTATGAGAAAAATAGATTTACAATTAGTAACGGATAAGATAAAGGAATTGTTTATCGACGCTTGCGAAAACATTCCTGAAAACGTGCTGAATGCGCTTAAAAAAGCGGCGGAAGAAGAACAGTCGCCTCTCTCCAAAGAGGTTATCAATAAAATTGTTGAAAATGCGTATTTAGGAAGAGAAAAGCATTTGCCTATCTGCCAAGATACCGGCGTTGCCGTGGTTTATTTGACAATCGGCTCGGAAGTTTATTTCGAAGGGGATATTTATGAAGCAGTAAACGAAGGCGTTAGACTTGCTTACACCCAAGGATATTTGAGAAAATCGGTCGTTCGCCATCCGCTGGATAGAGTGAACACCAAAGATAATACGCCTGCTATCGTGCACATTAAAATGGTACCCGGAGACGTTTTCAAAATTGACGTTGCGCCCAAAGGCGGCGGCAGTGAAAATATGTCGCTTGTTAAAATGCTGATTCCTGCCGACGGCATAGAAGGCATTAAAAAGCTTGTGGTAGATACGGTATTCAACGCAGGCGGTAAGCCTTGTCCTCCGCTCGTTGTCGGCGTAGGTATAGGCGGTAACTTTGAAAAGTGCGCGCTCCTTGCAAAAGAAGCTCTTTTCCGTGAAATTGACGACGAGAGTAGCGATCCTATCGCAAACAAACTCGAAAAAGAGCTTTTGACGCTTATCAATAATACGGGCGTTGGCGCAATGGGGTTCGGCGGAACGAAAACTTGCCTTGCGGTGAAAGTTAACGTTCATCCTTGCCATATTGCAAGTCTTCCCGTTGCAATCAATATTCAATGCCATGCGGCAAGACACAAGTCTTGCACGTTGTAAGCGGAGGTTGGTATGAAAGTTTATTTAAACAGTCCGATAAATCCTGAAGAAGTGAAAAAATTAAGAATAGGCGATGAAGTGTATATTACTGGCGTTATCTATACGGGCAGAGACGCTGCGCACAAACGCCTTTGCGAGCTTTTGGATAAAAGAGAAAGTTTGCCTATCGACGTGAAAAACGGAGTGATATATTACGTTGGTCCTACGCCCGCAAAACCGGGCAGAGCAATCGGTTCTGCCGGACCTACTTCAAGTTATAGAATGGATCCGTATTCCGAGCAACTTCTTAAAGAAGGTTTGAAGGTTATGATTGGCAAAGGCCCGAGAAGCAAAGAGTTCAAGCAATCTTTACCTAAATACGGCGCGGTGTATTTATCCGCAATCGGCGGAGCTGCGGCGCAAATTTCCGAATCGGTTAAGAAATGCGAGGTAGTAGCTTACGAAGATCTTGGCGCGGAAGCTATTCACCGTTTGGAAGTGGAAAATTTTTATGCGATCGTCACTTACGATTCGAAAGGAAACGATCTTTTTGAACAGGGTATTGAGCAGTATAAAAAATAACAAATTGAAAGAAAAACTTTATAGATCCTTCTGAGAATTCCAATTAGTAGGTGAAATATGAAAATTATTAATTAGTAGGTGAAATATGAAAATTATTGACGTTATTTTAACAAAATCTTATACGGGTTTTTATTTCGACGACCAAAACGCGATTAAACAAGGCGCAGGTCACGACGGATTTATGTACGTTGGCGAGCCCGTAACGGAAGGTTTTAAAAGTATTCGACAAGCAGGACAAGCAATTTCCGTACAGCTCGTTTTAGAAGACGGAACGGTTGGCGTTGGCGATTGCGCGGCGGTGCAGTATTCGGGCGCAGCCGGCAGAGATCCCTTGTTTATTGCGGACGAGTTTATTCCTTTCATCGAAAAGAATATTAAGCCCTTGCTCATCGGCGAAAACGTTGAAAAATTTCGTCCGTTAGCGGAAAAATACGACCGTTTGGTCATTGGCGGTAAGCGTTTGCACACCGCGATTCGTTACGGTGTAACGCAAGCGCTTTTGAGCGCAACGGCAATGGCAAACCGCATTACTATGGCGGAAGTTATCAGAAAAGAATATGGGGTTGAAGGCGACGTTTACGAGGCTATTCCCGTGTTCACGCAATCGGGCGACAACCGTTACGAAAACGCTGATAAGATGATCATCAAAGAGGCGGACGCTCTTCCCCACGCGCTCATTAACCACGTTGAAACCAAGCTCGGCAACGACGGTGGGATTTTGCTTGAATACATTGCTTGGTTGCGCGACAGAGTTTTAAAGCAAAGAACAAACGCTGATTATTCGCCCGTCTTCCATATCGACGTTTACGGCACGATAGGCGTTGCTTTTAATTACGATCTTGATAAAATGCTCAACTATCTTCTCAAATGCGAAGAGACGGCAAAACCTTTCCGTATCCGCGTTGAAGGGCCTGTCGATACGGGAGACCAAGAAGGCACGATGCAGCTTGAAAAGATGCTCACGGAAATGCTTGATAACGCAGGAAGTAAGCTTGAAATCGTAGCGGACGAATGGTGCAATACGTTAGAAGATATTAAACTTTTCGCCGACAACAAGGCGGGGCACGTGCTTCAAATTAAAACGCCTGACCTTGGCGGCGTCAATAACGTTGCGGAAGCAATCCTTTATTGTAACAGTAAGGGAGTGGGTAGTTATTGCGGCGGTACTTGTAACGAAACCGATCAATCCACAAGAATAACGACGAATATCGCGCTTGCTTGCCGCGCGGTTCAATGCCTAGCAAAACCCGGCATGGGCGTTGACGAAGGATATATGATTGTAAAAAATGAAATGAATAGAGTAATTGCGCTTGCAAACAGCCACAAAAAATAAGCTGCAATAAAGACGAATTTCAGTTTTAATTAAAACATGCTCATATTACGGCGAAAAAGCGGGGCATTTCAAACGTTTTACTCTTTCGCGATAAATTATCAAGAAAATAAAAACGCGCGTTTTAACGTGGTTACAAGGCGTTTTAGAAGCCCTTCAAAAAATTAAAGAAATACGACGGAATAAAAAACGCCGAGCTCATCTAAATCGAGCTCGGCGTTAGAATTTTTATTAGCCGTTATTGAATTTTGTCCTTAAATGATTAAGCAAAGCATCATAGCGATTAACAATAATCCGAATAACAATAACAGGAAGCAAGCGACTACAACTTTCCAAGGCCAATCCAAAATACTCCATTGAGAAATAGTTTCGCCTTCTTCTAAAAGTTCTTCGCAGTTTGAACAATAAACGTCGCCAGAATATCCGTCTTGCCAAGGCAAGGGATCCTTTTCGTTTTCAACGCGTTTTTCACCCGTGTGGTTGTGCGCGTCTATCTCGCCGTATTCGTGTGCGCAAACGTCGCATTTTGCTTTAGACTTACAGTCGGCTTTCTTTCCGCTGTGCGCAGCGTAGCCGGAAATTTCGTCGCAAAGGGTACATTCATACCAATGCCCGTTTTCGTCGTAAGCTGCCTCTTTGGAGAAATTATGACCGCCTGCGATATAGGGAATTCTTGAAATTTGATTTGCGCCTGTTTCATCAAAAAGCAATCCGCAAATACTACAAGAATAATATGCCGACCAACCGTCTTCCGTACAAGTTACCGCTTTCGCTTTGTGAAGTACTTTGTCGTGACCGAGCGCAGCTTTTTCTACGTACGTCGTATAGTTACAACGAGAACAGGTTTCATAAGCGTCCCAACCGATAGCCATACAAGAAGGTGCTTGCGCGCTGTGTTGTACTTTAGCGTGGCCGAGCGCTGCGATAACTTCTTCCGCCTTTGCTTTACCTTCGTTGCAACGCGTACAATAAGTACCTCCTACAATACCAGTTTCCGTACAGCTTGCGTCTTTGTGAGCAACAACACCTTCTGCGTTATGTCCAAGCGCAGCTTTTTCTACGTAGGTCGTGTGGCTACAACGGGTACAAGTTTCATAAGCATCCCAACCGATTTCCGTACAAGTAGGGGTCTTAGCGCTGTGAAGTACTTTGTCGTGACCGAGCGCAGCTTTTTCTACGTACGTCGTGTGGCTACAACGGGTACACGTTTCATAAGCATCCCAGCCGATTTCCGTGCAGGTAGGGGTCTTAGCGCTGTGAAGTACTTTGTCGTGACCGAGCGCAGCTTTTTCTACGTACGTTGTGTAGTTACAACGAGTACAGGTTTCGTAAGCATCCCAACCGATTTCCGTACAAGTAGGGGCCTTGGCGCCGTTTTGTACTTTATCGTGTCCAAGCGCGGCTTTTTCTACGTACGTTGTGTAGCCGCATTCATCACATTTTTCATAAGAATCCCAGCCGATTTCCGTGCAGGTAGGCTCCTTTGCGGCAACCGTCGTTGCGTTCTGATGGGAACAGTCGGTTACGTTTACCGTTAAATCTTGCGTTGTAACGGTAACTTTTTGGAAAGTGGAATCAAAGGCGTAAATTTCGTCATTGATATTAGAAACTACACTGCTTCCGTCTTCAGCAAGTACCTTTAATTGAAAGATACAAAAAACGAAGTTTGCCTCGTACGTTTTACCCATGTTTTGACATTGAATAATCTTGCCGTAGGTAAGGCTATTATCGAGCTTAGCCGTAGCGCTTCCCGTATCCATACAAACGATACTGTTTTCTACGTATTCGAAGAAAGAAGAATCGTAGCGGATATAGTTTTGAAAACCATTCGTTGTGTAATTCTCGTTGGAATCGGTACGTTGCATTACGAAAGAAACGGTAATTACTTCGTTTTGCTCCGCGTAAACAACGGAACGACCGTTGTTTGCCGTCAAGGCAAATTTCAAAGAAAACGCGCCTTCCGCATTCGCTACGAGCCAATTCGGCATAAAACATAAACACGCAAGGATGGCATTCAATATAATTAGTACAAATTTTTTCATCTTAAATTCTCCAAACCGATAACCTTTTCGCGTTGGAACGTAAAGAGTATCGTTTTTAAAAGCATTCAGCGATTCCCCTGCGTTTTTCGCACAGAGGAATCACTTTTTCACGTTAGAAATTATTATTTCGTGTAATTTTTAACAACTTCGTTAACGTCAATAACGTTTACTTTGTAGTCGCCGTTAACGTCTGCACGAAGGTATAATTCCATGTAAGCCGCTACGTTAGCGAAGTCCTTAATGGAACAAGCATAAACTGCCGTTGCGTCCTTCAAGTCAACAAGACCGTCCGTTACGTATTCAGCGTTTACGTTGTAGGATTGAGAAATCGTTTCGCAATCCTTTGACTTGGAAAGTTTTTCATCGATCGTTGCAGCATCAACTTCGCCTGCAACGAGAATAGCATACGCTTCGTAAGCTTCTACGTAGAACATCTTAGCGCCGTCATAAGCGTAGCCGTATTCTTCGCTGTCGCCTTTTACAAGTACGAGCGAATAACCGTTTACGTAGTCAAGTTTTACTTCAGCCGTGTAGTTCAAGGAAACTTTAACGGAAACTTCGTCGCCTGTAATTACGTTTGCAATGTCGTTAAGAGCTTGGTCTGCGTATTGAAGGACGTTACCAGTTACCGTGAAACCGAAGTTGTCAACGGAAGCGATTTCGTTCTTAGCAACGAGGTTGTAGGTTGCCAATTCGCCTGCTTCGCCTTTATACAAACCGGTAACGAAAAGTTTACCGTCGCCGTCTGTGTCAGCCGAACAAACGAAGTTGTCTTTGTCGTAGGTAAGCGTGTATTCAGCGGAATAGAAAGCTTTGTCGATAGAAACCGTCAAGCTCAAGGATTCGTTTGCCTTCAAAGCGTCTTTGTTAACCGTAAGCGAGAAGTTGTATGCGCTCATTAAATAGAACGTGGTGAGTTTATAATTCTTTTCTTGATCTTTTTCGGTAATTTCAACGTCGCCGATCTTCAACGTGCTGTTATCGTTAGTATAAAGATATACGTTCGTTTTTTCCATACCTTTCAACTCAACGGTTGCATTGTTCTTCACGATAAGCGTACCAATTGAGTTATCCTTAACAATAGCGCCAGTGAAAGTACCCGTACCAACGTAGGTTGCGTTATCAACGATGGTGGTACCGGGCATACCAGCATTTTGACTTTCTGCGTTAGCAGCGTGTACAACGGAGTTGTTCTTAATTGTCAACGTACCACGGTTTTCAAGTTGTTGGGAATTTCCAACGTTTACGTTAGAGTTATCGAAAACAACGTTGCTGTTGGTTGCTGCAAATACAACGTGGCTGGTAGAATTGAATACGCTGTCCTTAAGGTTGAAGTTGAAGGTAGGATCAAAACCAGGGTTAGGAGCAGAGAATACAAACGAGCCAGTTTGTTCCCAAATACTGTTGGTTACGTTAATGTTAAACGTACCGCTTGCCGAACTATTTTTCGAAGAAGAGTATTTGTCGAATTTAACAAGGGCATTTGTTACGTTGAAGTTAGTGCCAGTGCCTACGATGGTAAGGCCTTCTTTTACGTACAACGAAGGGGTTAAGGCAGAAGCGTCAGCAGATTTAGCGGTTCCTTGAGCAATCGTACCAACGATATTGAAGGTGTTGCCCCAACCGACAGACAATCTGCTACTGCCGACGATATTAAGGCTTGCGTCTGCGCCGATAGTGAAAGTTCTATCATAGAAACCTGCGCTGAAGGTTGTAACAGTGGTTTTACCTTCAAAGGTAAGGTCGCCGTTTGCAGTGAGAGTACCTGTAAGGGTTTTGCCGTTACCGTTGAACGTAGCGCCTGCAGGAAGTTCGAGAGCTCCGCCAATAAGGGTAACGTTGTCAGAAAGCTTATAAGTATTTTCAGCGTTAGCAACCGTAATAGCGGCAAGCAATTCTTCTACAGTCATGTAATACAAGCTGCCCATTTTTGCGTAAGCGGGAATATTTGCATTGATGTTGGAATCTTCAGCGTCAATTTGAACAGCACAATCGCCTTCAAGTGTATTATCCTTTGCTTCAACTTTAAGACCTGCATCGTTGGTGTAAGATTTAACGTTCAATACAGCATCTTTCACAGTGTTGTTGTTGAAAGTAACTTTATCAGCTACGCTCAACTGCGCTTTCGAATTGTCGAACGTACTATTCGTAATCGTTACGGATTGAGCAGTGTCTTTACCGCCCATTTCATCAGTGACGCCGTAATTCCAGTTGATAAAGTTACAATTATCAACGAAAACGTTTAAGCTACCCGTAGTTGCGCCTTCACCATAGATAATTGCTCTTGCTTTGGTGTAGGTTGTGCTACCGATAAACGTACACTTTTCTACTGCAAGGCCTGCTTTCGTGGAAATTGCGCTAAAACGATTTTGGAAAACGGAAATAGCTTCGCTCATATCAATGGTAAGATTTTTAACGGTTGCAGCCGCTTCAAATCTAAATACGGAGTACCAGTTACCCCCGTCGTTGATTTTACCCGTGAATTTCAAGGTATGGTTATTACCGTCGATTGTTACGGGAACCGTGAATCGTCCATAATCAGCGGTTCCGCCATAATTTCTACAATCCCAATCCTCAGTAATGGTTGCGTCGTTCATAAGTGTTAACGTGCCACCAGCTTGTAAAGCAACGAAAGCTTCTTTAAGAGTTGCATAATAGTTATAACCGATTTTTGCAACAGCAGTAAACGAGGGGATAGCCGTTAATGGATTGCCGTTTTCATCAGTTTCGCCCGTTAACGCGTCAACGTTTGCAGCCGTGTAACCGTTGTTGTCAAAGCTTACGCCAGCGGGTAAAGTAACGTCTTCCGTCGTGTTATGTAAAAGAGTTACAACCGAGCCAGAATTTGCAACTGCAGCAGCGTCTGCTACCGTTTTGTAAATTTTACCGTCAACCATTACACCGCAATCGCCGTTGTCGTTCATACAGGTAATAGGATCGGTGGAAGTAACCGTCGTACCGTTGGGAGAGCCGTCCAAATCGAGCTCGAATACGCCCGTGTCGGAATACGTGTTGCCTGCAAGCGTTACGCTTTCGCCATAAGTAAGTACGATAGCGGGTTTATCGGTAACTGCCGAGAACTTGGTGTTGGTAACCGTAAGGTCAACGGTTTTTGCCGCGCCTTCCGCGTACATTTTAATACCGCGATAGTCGTCGAACGTGCAGTTGTTAACCGTTGTGGTTACGTCGCCGTATGCCCACAAACCGTATTTATCGTTGGAACGCTTGAACGTACAGCCTTCAAACGTTACGTTGCCCGAAGAAGCGTACGCGCCGTTTGCAAAGTAGCAATTCGTGTACGTAACGGAAACAACGTCATAAACGCCGAATGCAACGTTCATAAAGCCTGCGTTGCCAATGAAACCGCCGGCAGATTTAGACAACGTTAAATCCGTAAAGCTTACTTTTTTACCTGTAGCCGTGATATAGCCTTGAACGTCGAGATAAATTTCAGCGTCTGCAGTTTTACCAACAAAGGTAATGCTATCGTAGCTACCGCTAAGACTCGTGTTCAACGTAACTTTTTCATAAATTCCCATAGTTACGTTGCCAGTCATCGTCTTCGTTGCTTCAAGAGCTTCAGCAAACGTTGTATATTCTACGTCGCCAATTTTTGCCGCGCCGCTTACCTGCGATTCTTCTGCGGTTACAAATTCAGGCCACGTGAAGTTGGGTGAGTAGCCTGCAGTTGCAACTGCTGCGCCGCAAGTGAGCGTCATTGCCGCTAAAAGCGACAATATCGCTTTTTTTCTTGTCTTATTTTTCACAATAAAACCTCCATAATATTTCTTTTGGTTTTGCCACATAGAAGTTTATGCGACAAAGCCTTTTTTATGAATTTTTATAAATTTTTATCAATTATTATTTCGTGTAATTTTTAACAACTTCGTTAACGTCAATAACGTTTACTTTGTAGTCGCCGTTAACGTCTGCACGAAGGTATAATTCCATGTAAGCCGCTACATCAGCGAAGTCCTTAATGGAGCAAGCATAAACTGCCGTTGCGTCCTTCAAGTCAACAAGACCGTCCGAAACGTATTTAGCGTTTACGTCGTAGGATTGAGAAATCGTTTCGCAATTGTAAGCTTTGGAAAGATTTTCGTCGATCGTTGCAGCATCAACTTCGCCTTCAACGAGAATAGCATACGCTTCGTAAGCTTCTACGTAGAACATCTTAGCGCCGTCATAAGCGTAGCCGTATTCTTCGCTGTCACCTTTTACAAGTACGAGCGAATAACCGTTTACGTAGTCAGCTTTTACTTCAGCCGTGTAGTTCAAGGAAACTTTAACGGTTGCACTAGAGCCGACAACGCTGCTTGGAATATTGTTAAGGACTTGTTCTTTGTATTCAACAACGTTACCTGTTACCTGAAAATATTCTTTTTCGGTAACTTTTTGAATTTCGTTTTTAGCAACGAAGTTGTAGGTTGCCAATTCGCCTGCTTTAACGTTGAATAAGGGGGGAACGGAGATTTCGCCGTCGCCGTCGATATCAGCAGGGCATAAGAAGTTTCCCGCGTCGTACGTAAGGGTGTATTCTGCCGAATAGCAATCTTCGCTGATAGAAACGGTCAACTTCAAAGATTCGTTTGTTTTGAGCTCGGTTTTGTCCGTTGCGAGTGTGAATTTAACTTCCTTCAAGTTATAGGTGTTGGTTGCCGTAACGGTGCCTGTTACCTTGCTGTTTGCGCCCTTAAAGAAAGAGGTTGCGTTGAGAGAACCGCCAAGAGTAAGGGTATTGTTCGTGTAAAGGGTGCCTTCAACGTTAAGACCGCCGTTTACCTTAAGGGGACCTTCCGAATGAATAGAACCTGTAATCTTCTTGCCGTTGCCGTTAATGGTAACGTTTTCGGGAAGGGTAAGCGTGCCGTTTTCCAACGTAGCTTGCGTGAGAGCAAACGTTTGCATTTGAACTTGGGTAAGGTCGATGTCTTCGTAAAGAGTAACCGTTGACTCTTTTTTAATAGCGCCTACAATGCTTGAAATTTCGTCTTCTTTGTAATATGTATCGTCAACTTTAGCAACGGTTGCGTTTGAAACTAGCATATACTTACGTTCAAGAATACCGTTAGTCACCGTGTCTTCATAAATGACTTTACAATCTTCGGTTTGCGTTGTAATTTCAGGCAAAATACTTTCGTTGCCTTCGTTGACTTCTACCGTTAACGAATTGTTTGTCGAGTCGAGTTTGGTTGGAACAACCGAGTAGGTGCGCGTAACAACGCCGTCTTCAACTTTGTCTATGTAAATAAATTCAGAGTTTGTTTGCGGTGGAATAATATTTTCAGCTTTGGGCAATTTATCTTTATCAGCTTGGTTATATTTAACCGTAAGCGGTTCTTGGGTAGCAAGAGTGATTTTTGCATTTTTTGCAGAAGTCGTCAAAGCTGTTTCTCTAAAATCAAGTTCATTGGTATAAAGGGTAACAGCTTTTCCTTTATTTACCGCAACTTCTGCTGACGTGTAGTACAATCCGTTAGCGTTCGCGCTACTGTATTGAAGATAAGAAGACCAACTATCGTATGTAGAGGAAGCTTCAAATTCATTGCCTGTTTCCGTGATAACAAGACCGCCTACTACAAGATAGCCGTTATCGTCAACGTAGAGACCTACATTGTAGTTACTGATAGCGCTTCCTACAGCAAATTTGGATGCTGCGTCCGCTGTTAACCAACCAAAACTTTTAAACGTACCGCCTGAAATTAAACGATGAGAGGTTCCTCCCCCAGTACAACTAATCGAACCATTAAAAGTGCCACCCGAGATCAGCAACTTAGTTTTGGTCAGATTCAACCCACAGTTAAAGGTACCGCCACTGATATTAAACGTTGCGCATTTATCTTGAGCAGAGGTGTGGCCTGAGCTAGAGAATCCACCATAGCTTGCTCCATAAAATACGCCGCCTTTAATATAGATGATAGGACGATCGTATTGGTTGTTAGCGAGGGTTGAGTTGTATTTGTAGTAAACACAGGATTTCGACCCTGCATTAAGCGTACCAGGATTATTAGCATCTGCAGTAATAGTCAATGCACCGCTTTCACTACGATTGTTTCGACCATAAGACTTTATTTCAAAAGCATTCTTTCCTTCTGCAGCCGTCATGGTGTGCGTGCTTAAGTCAAGGTAATGATGTTCTTGCGAGCTAAACTCAACCACGTCGCTCAACGTTACGTCGGATAAAAGGGTTAACGTGGTGCCGTTCGTCCATGCTGTAATCGCTTCGTCAATCGTTGCATATTCCGTGTTGCCTACCTTTGCTACAGGTCCTTGATTTTCTTCTGCGGTTACAATTTCAGGCCACGTGAAGTTGGGCGAGTAGCCTGCGGTTGCAACTGCTGCGCCGCAAGTGAGCGTCATTGCTGCTACAAGCGACAAGAGAGTCAATTTTCTTGTTTTTCTTTTCATATTAAGCCTCCTAACGAAAAAGAATTTATTGCATATATCAACAGCCCTATGAAAGCTGGGATTTTTCAAAAAAGATTGCACGCCAAATATTTTTTGGTGTTTTTGAAAGTTATATAGACGATTTTGACAGCTACATAGAATAACATA
>JAFVRE010000046.1 GCA_017504465.1 Clostridia bacterium
AACCCTCTCGTAAATATTTTAATACTTATTTATAAACAAAAAAGCCTGTCTTTAATCAAATTAAAAACAAGCTTTTTATTTTTTATCAATTTTTCAAAGAAACAATCAGGAAGTCTTATTTCAAATTGAGCAAGTCTGCAATCGACGCACCGCCGTTGTCGCTTTCGCTCCATTCGGTAACTTCGTCAGCAGGCTTAACTGCTTTTGCTTTTTTCGTTTTTTCCTTACCGTCGCCGTCTTCGCTCTTTTTCGCTTTCTTTTCAACGTTTTCAGGTTTCGGTTCAAGCGCTTTAATGGAAAGCGTCATCTTTCTTTCTTCGCAGTCAAGCTTCAAAATCTTAGCGTCGATTTCTTGACCAATCGTAAGCGCCGTCGTAGGATTTTCAAGGAATTCGTGAGAAATTTGAGAAACGTGTACCAAACCGTCGATACCCTTTTCTACTTCTACAAACGCACCGAAAGGAACGATTCTTACGACTTTACCGTGAATAACGTCGCCTTCTGCATACTTTTCGCTTGCAAGCTCCCAAGGTTGCGGTTGTAACTGCTTATAACCGATGGAAACTTTCTTAGCTTCTTCGTCAATTTTAAGTACCTTAAATTCGTACTTCTTACCGATTTCCAAAACGTCGGTAACGGCTTTTACACCCGTCCAGGACAGGTCGGAAACGTGCGCCAAGCAATCGAAACCGTTTACGGATACGAATGCGCCGAACGCCGTAACTCTTTCTACCTTACCTTCCACTACGTCGTCAACGTGGATAGATGCGAAGAATTCAGCCTCTTTCGCTAATTTCGCTTCTTCTTTCGCCTTTCTTTCTTCTTCCAAGATTACGCGTTGAGATGCGATAATTTCCTTTCTTCTTTCGCTCTTAATTTCAAGCATACGAAGACGGAGCTTTTTACCAACGTATTTTTCAAGCTCTTTAACAAACCCAGGACGAATTTCACGAGCGGGTACGAATACCATATAAGAACCGAGTTGCGCCGTTAAACCGCCCTTATTCGAGCCGGAGCATACCACTTCAAAATCTTTGCCCGCTTGAATTTCCGCAATCATTGCTTCTTCTTCTTTTACTTGCTTAATCAATTTTTGAGAAAGCACGACGCGGGGGCTTACTGCAACAACCATAAGCTCGATTTCTTCACCCGTCTTTGCATTGAATTCGTCTTTGTTATAAACTTCACAGTCCACTTCTGCCTTGTCAAGCATTACTTCTTTTTTCGTGTTGGGAAGTAATACCGCAACGCCCGTGTCGTCCGCCGACGAAATCGTAGCCGTAATCAACTGTCCTTTTCTGAACTTTTGTTGATTGTCCATGTTCGCAACAACTTCTTCCATCGTTGCTTTTGCTTCTGTTTCCATTTCCATTAAAACCTCCTGAGTTTGCCCGTTAGGGGTGCTTGCACCCGTAACAATACCTACCTTTTTGTATCCTTTGATTGTTTTATTTTTTAGCTCGGTTGCACTCCCTAAGCGAAAAACGTTTTTACAATACTTCACACAGATGTCGTATAGCTTATTTGTGTTGCTACTGTTTAAGCCACCGACCACCAACATTGCGTCGCATTCTTTCGCGAGTTCGCTTGCTTCGTTTTGCCGTCTTATAGTAGTATAGCAAATTGTTTGAAAAACTTCAACTGTTTTTCCCCTACTATTGTTAAGATTTTTTATAATTTTTTCAAATTTTTCCTTAGAATAGGTCGTTTGAGCTACTACAACGCATTCTTTGGGGGGTAAAATTGAAAAATCTTCGTCCGGCGACGAAAAAATAAACGCGGTATTATCACACCAGCCGTTCAACCCAACTACTTCGGGATGCGTCTTCTCACCGACGATTACGATTGTTTTACCTAAGGCGTATTGCTCGCTAATAATCTTTTGCGTCCTACGCACAAATTCGCACGTACAATCCACGACTTTGATATCTCTGTATTTACATTGTTCAAATATCGATTTTCCGACGCCGTGGGAACGGATAATCAGCGTTGCGCCTTTGGGAACTTCGTCTAAGCTTTCCACGGTAACGATACCGCGCTTAGTAATCTCTTCCACCACTTCGGGGTTATGAATAATTTCACCGAAAATATACGTATTCTCAGGCGTAATTGTCATAGCGGTATCCACCGCTTTTTTTACACCTTGACAAAATCCACCGCTCTTTGCGACTATAATTTCCATCAGTTTTTAGATGCTTTCCTTTTTTTCTTTTTATTTTCTAAGTAGACTTTATGCTCCGCTTTCATATTTAACATTAAATTTCGTAAATAATCGTCCGCTTGTTTGAAATCTTCTTCCGTCAATTTACGGTCGTAATACTGCGTAAGCTCCACAGGGTCGCCGATAAGAATATGCGCACAGCGGAATAAACGGGGTTTATCGTAAATGACGATAGGTATAATCGGCGTTTTAGAACGGATTGCCATAGCCGACGCACCGTGCTTAAAGGGCAACATATCTACCCCTTCTTTGTTACGCGTACCTTCGGGGAAAATCGCAATTTTTTCATTATTTTTCAAGCATTTGAACGCGTCTAAAAGCGCACGAACGTCGTTTCCGTCGCGATTTGCGGAAATCACCTTTACTCCACGCGCAAGCGCTCCTAAAACGGGTGCGTCCGTTACTTCGCGTTTTGCGATAATGTGAATACCTTCCCAAGTCGTCGACACGGCGTATACAACGTCAAAAATGGTATAATGATTCAATACGTAAATACAAGCCCCGTCCTTTACTTTACGATTGCCGTAATAGCGAAAAGGTTTTACTAAATAGTAAAAAGGAATAAAAATCACACGTAAGAAATTCATAAATTTCATAATGTGTCTACCCTTTTTATTCGCTTTTACCGTAATTTGTTTACTCTTCTTAGTTTTCTTTTCCTTTGCTTTTTGCGTTTCACTCATAACAGCTACCTTTGATTATATCTTTGATTGAATAACCGCTTTAATGGCTTTCAAAACGCTCTCGATATCCATATCCGAAGTATCGATTAACACCGCGTCTTTCGCTTGAATAAGCGGTGAAAACGCACGTTCGCTGTCCTGCTTATCACGCGCAATAATTTCAGCGTGTAATTTATCAAAATCCACCGTTTCACCACGCGACAGCAATTCCTTATAACGGCGCATAGCGCGCACTTTGCTATCGGCGGTAATGAAAAATTTATATTTAGCGTTAGGCAAAACGACCGAACCGATATCTCGACCGTCTAATACGCAAGAAGTACCTTTGGCTATCTCACGTTGCATTTCCACCATTTTTTCACGCACAACGGGATGCGCCGAAATGGTTGACGCCACCATAGATACTGCATTTTCGCGAATTGCCGTGGAAACGTCTTCGCCGTCAAGTATCGTATGCTGTTTACCGCCTTGATATTCCACTTTTAAGTTAATTGTTTGCAACATTTCTTTCACGGCGGTTTCATCTTTGACGTCAATACCAAGCCGTAACGCTTTCAAACCGCAAGCGCGGTACATTGCACCCGTATCCAAATAAAGAATATCGTAATCCTTGGCAAGCGCTTTTGCTACCGTGCTTTTACCACTTCCTGCCGGTCCGTCCAGCGCAATATTATAAACTTCGGATATATCTTTACGCAAGATTTTAGCCCCCTTTTGATAAATATGCTTAACCGAGCGATTTTCCATAAGCTCCGTAAATAACATTAAACGGATACAAAGTTTTAATCCACCGTCAATTTCAGGCTCTGTACAAGCAAATAACGGCGCAAAATCGTATCCGCATTCCCTTGCGGATTTCGCAGGGTGATAGGAATGAATATCCGTGGTCAACGAAAATAAAAATCCGCTAACATCTTCTTTTTTTAAGGCATTGACGGAGAAAATTTCGTCTAACAGCTCCTTTACGGACGCGGAAATTTCTTCTTTACAATCGTTTTCAATCGTCGTAGCACCACGAATGATGGTCATAATTCACTCTCCATAGTGTATTAAAAAAATAAAGTATTTGATAATATTATATCCAAAATTATCCTTTTCGTCAAGTCTTTGACGCGCGTAAATGCGCGCGCATATACGAAAATTACGATAAATTTACGATAATTTTCAATTTTTTCGCGTTTTAATCGCTCTTAATCGTCGAACCTGCCAAATACCCCGTCGCAAAAGCGATTTGCATATTAAAACCGCCTGTAAACGCGTCAACGTCCAGCACTTCTCCACAAAACCGTAAACCTTTTA
>JAFVRE010000008.1 GCA_017504465.1 Clostridia bacterium
CAAGCTGTGCGGAAGAGTATTCGATATCCGTATTCAAGGTTGCGTGATAAATCAAGCTATCTCCCTCACGGGTTAAAACCAAACGGTTATAACGGTCTATATCAAAAATAGCCTTGATGCGTTCACGCTCGTCAAAAGTTTGTCTAAAAACAATATTGATAGAGTAATACCGCTTTTGTTGAAAAACTCTCCACCTCTTATGGAAAAGGAATTGACAACCAACGATGAGTATAGTAGCACCGATTGCCAAAAGATATTGCTGACCGCCGCATGCCATACCAACTGCCGCCGTTGACCATACGCCCGCAGCCGTCGTTAAACCGCGAACCTCGTGCTTACGATTGACAATTATACCTGCGCCAAGGAAGCCGATACCCGTTACTATCTGTGCCGCTACACGAGCCGAATCCGCGTCGGAGGAAAAGGCATATTTTGATACTACCATATATAATGCCGAACCCACGGAAACTATCGTATGCGTACCGATACCCGCTTCTTTCGCGCGAAGTTTACGTTCGAAACCGATCGAAAAGCCTAAGATTGCTGCAAGAATCAAATCAAATAAGACTCTAAACTGAAAAACTGCTTCCCTCGCAATTTCCAACCAATTAAAGCTAAAAAATTCCCCAAATATTTCGCCCAAATCAATCACCTCAATTTATCATATTTTCAAAAACATATACATTATATTTTTAAAGCATATATATTATACCACACAATTTAAAATTGTCAAGATAAATTCTGATTTTTTTCTTTGTTTTTTTACAAAACAGTACAAAATTATGATATTTTCTATTCTTGCATAATCGATTGCGCATCCCCCCTATTACGCGCTACTTTTATTTCTTTTTCGCTTAATTTGTTAAGTGATTTGAAAAACGCCAAAGTAAACGGGATTGCGAATAACATAGAACAAAAATCGGAAACTGATTGACAGGATTGTACGCCTAAAAGCTCAAAAATTTTCGGTAAAATTAACACGGATGGAACATAGAACAGTCCTTGCCGGGAAACGGATAAAATTGCCGCGGCAAGCTTACTTCCAACCACTTGATAGCTGACGCTCGCCATAAAATTTATCGGTAAGAGCGGCATGGTTATACATTGCAAACGAAGGGATAACGTACCTATCTTAATCGCGTTGGGGTTGTCAAGGAATACGCTCATAATATTGGGTGCAAAAATTGCACAAACAGCTGCAAATATGGTCATAAGCGCAGTGGAAAATAAGAGTGTGAAAACGTAAGCTTTTTTCACGCGTTCATAACGACCACAACCGTAATTGTAGCCAAGAACAGGCTGATATCCCTGCCCTATGCCTAAGGAAATGGAAAACGCAAACATGAAAACTTTTTGCACAACGCCAAGCGCGGCAAGAGCGCCGTCGTAAGGCTTTACCGCCCAGTTTAAAAGTACTGTGCAAAGGCTTGCTAAAATTTGACGGCAAAAGGACGGAAATCCCGTTGAAATAATATCAAAATATACCGCAAATTTCTTAGAAAGACTTTCAAATCTTATCCGAGCGATCGTTTTCCCTGATAAAAACATATACAGCAAAATTCCAAAACTGATTATTTGGCTAACACAAGTAGCAATCGCTGCGCCGCGCATTGCTAAATTTGCACCGTATATTAAGATGGGGTCTAACACTACGTTTATTACCGCGCCCGAGATTAAGCCGACCATAGATAAAAAAGCTTTCCCTTGCGCCCTTAATACGTTGTTCAACACGTACGAAGCGCACATAAACGGAGCAGCTAAAAGAATATAGCGCGTATATTGCCTTGCATATTCCATTGTCGTGACGGCAACACCCACTTCTTCGGTTGCCCCCAAAAGCCACATGAGCGGGGTTAAGAATACGTAGCCTAAAATTGTTATTAATACCCCAGCAAAGATTGCGGCGAAAAATGCGGAAGTAGCTACCGTGTCCGCGTCCTTTTGTTTTCTTTGGCCTAAGAGCTTAGAAACCACTGCGCCCGAGCCCATACCGAGCGTGAAACCTATTGCTTGGATTATCGACATCAACGACAACACGACGTTTACCGCACCCGTTGCTTCCTGACCTAAGCCTGACACGAAATAAGTGTCTGCAAGATTGTAAAGAGAAGTGACCATCATGTTTAACATGGTGGGAATTCCGAGGGAAACAATCAGTTTTGGAATGGGCGATTGCGTCATTTTCTCAAACTGCGCCTTTTCGCGTTTTAAAACCTCTGTTTCGTCCATAGCCTTATGCACAACGCTTTCTTTCATTACTACTTCCTTTTATTTAAAATACTTTGAATTTTTTTTGATTTCTTGTTGCTTTTTTTTCTTGCCTGTGTTATAATACGCTTATGAATAAGAACTCTCAACAACAAGCCCAACGGCAAGATTTTCGTTATAAATTTACAACCAAATTGCTTTTACTCTGCGTTCTCGTACTCCTGCTTTGTCTTGCGGGCATAGCAGTCAGTATCTATCGAATGATCGCAAATGGTGGTATTTTGACTTTTTACGATTTTCTTAAATACCCTTTCTTGATTTTGATTTGCTTGTTTTGCATGGTTTTGATTATTGCTTTGCTTATCAAATCGCAATACACGTTAATGGGAACCCAGCTCATTACGCAATTCGGTTTCATTAAAAGCAAATATGACGTTTTGAAAATCACCGCTTTAACGCACGATCGCGAAATTTCAAAATTGCAAGTCAATTTCGGCGAAGAGTTCTTCATCCTTTTGCTTGATCCTGCTTGGGCAGACGATTTCGTGCATGAGCTTATTAAGCTGAATCCGGACGCCGACTATACTTATACGTTAACAAGCGCGCCCTCTTCTAAAGACGAGAAATAAAAAAATGAAACTGTTAAAAATTAAGGTAAAAATCGTAAAATACTAATAAAAGTTTTAAGCCCCGTCGGCAATGCCGACGGGTGTTTTTTTATTTTTCGTAAACTGTTCTTTTCAATATCCCTACGTAAGGAAGGTTTCTATACCGTTCCGCATAATCTAATCCGTAACCGATTACAAACTCATCCTCAATAACAAAACAGGTATATTCAGGTTCAATCGGAGCAACTCTACGCTCAGGTTTATCAAGCAACGTGACGATATTCAAACTCGCAGGATTGCGCTCGTTCAACATCTTTTTCAAAACGTATAAAGTGTTTCCTGAATCGATAATATCCTCGACGATAAGTACGTCACGGCCTTGAATGTCCGTTCTTAAATCCTGTATAATTCTCAGTTCTCCAGAAGAAGTCGTACCTGCGCCGTAAGAGGATATGGACATGAAATCCAACTCCATTCTCGAAGTCATATTACGAATAAGGTCGGCAAAGAATACTACGCTGCCTTTTAAAATGCAAACTACAACGGGATTCCTGTCTTTGTAAATCACGTCCAGCCTTTCCGCCGTCTCTTTTATACGAGCTTGTATTTCTTGATCGGTAAGCATAATCCTTTCAACGTCAGCGTGGATTTGTTCTTTCATAATTCTTTATCTCCTGTAAAATTTATTGTCAAATAGACCGTAGTCTTGGTTTGTTCATCGATTTTCACTTTCTCGGAAATTTCCGTTCCAAATATCGCATAGACAACGTTATCTTTTGCAATGACGGGAACGTCCCGATTTTCTTTAGGGATCTTTTTATCGATCATATACCGCTTAAGAGTTTTTGTGCCGCCGCCAAATTTCTCAAATACGTCCCCTTCCAACCTGCTTCGAATTACACATCCGCACGGAAGCTTTTCATAATCTAAACGTAAGACGTTTAAAGAATAAGCGTGCTTTGGGGACTCGTCCGAAATGCAAATTTCGTATTCGCCCAACTGAAATTCACCCTTTTGCATAGGAACAGAAACAAAAGACTTCAACGCCTCGTCGCGCTGATAACGAAACAATATATAGTCATTCTCGCAAATTGCTACCACATTTTTAGGTAAAGTGATCATTGCGCCGCGTTTAAGTGTTTGCAACACGAAAAGATCATTTAAATGCGTTTGCGTGTAATCTTTGTCGATTCCAAGCGATTTCATTGCCGTTAGACAAGCGCGTGAAAAGATAGGTTTCTTCTTAGAAAAGCGTACTATATATCCGTCCCTTTTACGTTCCAACAACTCGTTGGAAAGCTCGTATAAAAAACTATCGTCTTCCGCCGCCGATAAGGCGAAACGAGAAATATTTTTTACCGCCGAAGGAATACGTGCTTGCAAAATGGGTAAAACTTGCAATCGCAAGGCGTTTCTCGTTGCCTCCGTTTGTAAATTCGTCGAATCTTCGCGGTATGGAATTTTATGTTCGGTTGCATAAGCTAAAATTTCCGATTTCGTCTTATTGATAAAAGGCCTTATTCTTCCGTTTTCCGCCCGTCTTATACCAGTTGCGCCCGATAGAGCAGATCCCCTGCTTATTCTAAACAATACCGTTTCTGCGACGTCGTCTGCGTGATGCGCCGTTGCGATTACGTCGGCCTTACCTAACTTGAGCAACTGTTCATAATGCTCGTTACGGAAATTCCTTGCCGACGTTTCAAGGCTGGCTTTCTCGCGTTCAGCGCGCGCGATACAGTCCTCGGAAAAGCTATACAATTCCACGCCCCACTGCGCGCAGAGTTCTTGCACGAACTGAGAGTCCGCAACACTTTCTGCGCCGCGAATTCCATGCTCGAAATTAACCGCACAAAGCTGATAGCCGTATTTTTCTTCATTCGCTTTTAAAAAATGCAGCAACGAAGTTGAATCGACTCCGCCTGATACGGCTACGCATATTCTTTTGTCTTTATAATAGGACAAATCAAAATTCATAATGATATGGTTTAAATTTAATTTTCGTCTTTTTCCTTAATGAGCGATAAAATGGAATATTTTTTCGCGTACTGCGACATTTTTCCTGCCATATAGTAACTATATACACCGTCCGTACCGCATATAAAATGGTCACAAAAAACAATGTTGTGGAAACTGAATATGGTTTGAAATTTTGCCGTCGTTTCATCATCGGTTTTTGAAGGCGTACAAGGTCCGAACGGATGGTTGTGGACCACAACGATACCAACAGGCTTATTTGCCGATAACATTTTAGATATTTCCGCAGGTTCAACGCCTACACTTGAACTGTCCGAACAAGAAAAGCGCTGACGATTAAAAATCTTCCTATCCTTGTCCATGAAATAGAAATCCAAAACTTCCGTACGCGCTTTTGAATATTCTGTCGCGACGAATTGCGAAAAGGATTTATTTTCAAAAAACTTCGGCATTGCAACGTTTTCAAGCTCGTAAAACTTTTCAAATATACGGCCTGCGCATACGATGTACGCCGCGACGCTATCGCCTATTCCGTTTATCTTTTTAAGATCTTCGTATTTGGCGTTGAACACACCGCGCACGTTTTTAAATTCAGCCAGTAATGCGTGGGCTAAACCGTTGGTGTTCTTTCTCGGAATTGCATTGAACAAAAAAACTTCTAAAAGTTCATGATCTAAAAGTACGTCTTTTTCGAGTTTTTTTATAATCCTTTGTCTATGCCCGTCGTGGTTTTGAGCCGATTTGGATTTTATGGCTTTGACGTCCTCAACCTTTGCCACGTCTTCTACGCCTTTATTTATCATTCTTTGAATGACTTTGCTGACTTCTTCTTTATCCAACATATCGCGCTCCTTTCCAACGTTAACATCTATTATTTTAACATATTTTTCAGCGTTTGTCAAAGAAAAAAATAATAAAAATAAACGGCGAAAAAATTTTATAGCGTAAAATCGTTAAGTTTGTAAAAAGTATAACATTGAATAAATAAAACGGCTTACAACGGAGCGTTACGCTCCGCCGTAAGCCGTTGCATTTCTAATAATATCACTAGTATTTTAAGGGACTGTAACAATTTGCTTTTTTTCTTGTTAATCGACTTTCACCCCAAAAAAACTTTTATTTTTGAGTATCTGTTCTTTTACGACTTTTGCAACAACTCTTAAAACCTTATCCTTATTAAACCAAAAAAACGGATTTGGAATAATCTTGAACCATTTGGAATATCTATCCCAAATGTCTTTTTCTATCGCATAAACATCCAAACCACGTTCCTGTAAACTATTTAAGCTTGCATAACACTTTTTTGCATAGTAAAACGCCAACTCATCGCATACAGGTAAACTATGAATAGTGAAACAACCAGTTTCGTTATAGAAACTATGTTCTTGCGCAACGAATCCTCCGCCCAAATTAAATTCTTGAAGCATGTAATTTAATTTATAATCATTCACTAAAAAAGAAAATATATCGTATATATCCATATCGGTACTTCCATAAAAATGCTCATTTGTTAGTCTTTCGCTTGAGACTTTCGCACAATTTTATCTTCAAAGAGTTTCTCAAACTCTTCTATTGTGCCTTCTACGATTAAGTCTTTTTGGCATATATATCCAATTGATTTATGAGGAAAAAAGAATATAATCTCATACCATTCCCCCCAATCCTTAACAATTTTCACTTTCGATAATTCTCTAAATTCATATTTATGCCCCACTTTACTTGAAAAAATATCTTCAGAAATTTCAATCCTATTGTAACTATACATTTTTATTGACATTTTAGGAATAAAACAAAAGAGTACCAGTTGAAAAAGTGGTCCAAGACAATAAAGATATATGATAGGATGATTATTTCTCGCGATCAAAATTATAGGAATCTCGAAAATTAATAATGTTGTTAACCCCGCAAAAAAAAATATCTTCATTAGTTTATTATAAATAAATTGTCTACATTTTTGTGATGTAGCTCCATAAAAAACAATCATATCAATACTTCTCCTTGTTTTTTGCGCACTATAATTCTATCACACCATAAAGCCAAAGTCAAGAGTTTTTGAAAAATATGTCACATTGAGTAAATAAAACAATGATTGAATAAATAAAACGGCTTACAACGGAGCGTTTATGCTCCGCCGCAAGCCGTTGCGTTGGTTGTTAGATCCGTCTGAATACCTTTTTTTATAAAAATTTTAAGAAAGCTACTTAAAATACCGTCTTGTCCGAAATATCTGAAAGTATCGTTTGGATAAATTCGTCAGCGGGAATTGCGCCCATGTCGCCCTTGTCGCGACGGCGTACAGCTACTAAACCCGCCTCCGCTTCTTTTTCGCCTACCACGAGCATATAAGGTACTTTTTCCATTTGCGCTTCACGGATTTTGTAACCGATTTTTTCGTTACGAAGGTCGGTTTCCACGCGAATTCCAAGCTCTTTCATCTTCTTAGCGAGCGCGTTTACGTATTCCGTTTGACGTTCTGTGATGGGGAGAATTTTAACCTGTACGGGCGAAAGCCATACAGGGAATTTACCTGCAAAATGTTCGATCAAAATACCGATAAAGCGTTCGATTGAACCGAAGGCTACGCGGTGTACCATAATCGGTCTATGCTTGCCGCCGTCTTCACCAACGTATTCAAGCTCGAAACGTTGAGGAAGCTGGAAGTCGAGCTGAATAGTACCGCATTGCCACGTTCTACCGATAGAATCTTCCAAGTGGAAGTCGATCTTTGGTCCGTAGAAAGCGCCGTCGCCTTCGTTTACTACGTATTCAAGCCCCATATCGTCGAGTGCGGAACGCAAAGATTCGGTTGCTAAATTCCATTCTTCATCGCTACCCATACTGTTTTCGGGACGGGTGGAAAGTTCCACGTGATACTTAAAGCCAAACAACGTGTAAACTTCGTTTATAAGCCTTACGATACCTTTTATCTCCGTTTTGATTTGTTCGGGCGTCATAAAGATATGTGCGTCGTCTTGCGTAAAACAACGAACGCGGAAAAGGCCGTGGAGTTGTCCTGATTTTTCATGGCGGTGTACAAGGCCGAGCTCGCCCATACGGATAGGCAAGTCCTTATAGCTGTGCGGATCGTTTTTGTAAACGAGGATACCGCCCGGACAATTCATAGGCTTGATTGCAAAATCTTCTTCATCCACTTTCGTCGTGTACATATTATCACGGTAGTGATTCCAGTGCCCGGACGTTTCCCAAAGCGTTCTATTGAGCATAATGGGCGTAGAAACTTCCACGTAACCGTCGCGGGTGTGGATTTGACGCCAATAATCGATAAGGGTATTTTTGAGTACCATACCGCGAGGCAAGAAGAAAGGTAAGCCCTTTCCTTCGTTCATCATTGTAAATAATTTAAGTTCTCTGCCAAGCTTCGTATGGTCGCGTTTTTTCGCTTCTTCGAGCATAGTGAAGTACGCTTCCATTTCGTCTTTCTTAGCAAACGCCGTACCGTAAATTCGCGTAAGCATTTTATTGTGCTCGTCTCCGCGCCAGTATGCGCCCGCGATGCCCGTTAATTTAAAGGCCTTGATTTTTCCCGTAGAGGGAAGATGAGGACCGCGGCACAAATCGGTAAAATTGCCTTGTTTATAGAAAGAAATTTCCGCGTCTTCGGGAAGATCCTCAATAAGTTCTACCTTGTACGTTTCGCTGTAGCTCTTCATAAGCTCAAGCGCTTCCTCTCTCGGCAATACGAAACGTTCGATAGGCAAATTACTCTTAATAATTTTTTGCATCTCTACTTCCACTTTCGCAAGATCTGCTTGCGAAATAGGCGTGACGAAATCTACGTCGTAATAGAAACCGTTTTCGATAACGGGACCGATAGAGAGTTTGCAAGTAGGATATACCGTCTTTAATGCTTGCGCCAAAACGTGCGCGCAAGTGTGACGATAGACTTGTAAACCTTCTTTGTCCTTGAGCGTTACAATTTCAAGATTGTCGCCTTCTTTGAGTGTATAAGAAAGATCAACGAGTTCTCCGTTTACCTTTGCGCAGATTGCGTTTCTTGCAAGGCCTTCCGAAATAGCCATAGCCGCTTGCATACAGCTTGCGTTTTCTTCAAGAGCCAAGCCGTCGCCGTTTTTGAGTACGATAGTCATAATTTTTCCTCCGTGTTTGTTTGCATAAAGTTTGTTTGAGCCGTTGCCCTGTCAAATAAAAAATCCTTAAACTCCTGTGAAAAGAGTTTAAGGACGCAAATGCTTTTTCGCGCGGTTCCACCTTAATTGCCGGATATTTTCCGACCGCTTTCTATTCGTGTTTTGAGCGTATAGAATTATTCATACGCATAAAGTGGTTTCACTGCCAATCCGAATTACCCGTCTTACAGCCAAGGACGAGCTCTCTGCAAATTCTAAAAAAGGCGTTACTTGTCTTTACGTTTTCTATTGTATTCCTTTCAAAATATTTTGTCAATCATTTTTAACGAACTTTTCTGAATTTTTAGCAAAAGACTGCTTTTTCTTTATAATATTTACGCAAAAAACGCCCCGTCCTTTCGTCCACTTCGCCAAAACAATACACCGAGCCTGCACCGCAAAGCAATAATTCGGATATCAATGAATTATTACCAAGCAATTCGCTTTTTGTAAGCTCACGATAGTTTTCGTCGTAGGCTTTTCCTGCTTTTAAATAGGCTTTCCCCTCGTTTTCACTTACGATATAATCGATAAAACCTTCCAATTCATATTTACCAAAATCCGTGGGGATATAAGCGAGCACTTCCTGCCAGCGCCTGCGAAGCTCGCTCAGCCGAAAATTGTACACACCGTCAATCGAGCAATTTTCAAACGCGCCTAAACGTCTTGACGCGTAACGTTTGTCCTCTTTATAATCCGCCGAAACAAGCGCCGAATACAGCAAAAATCTCTCTTCTTTGGTGAGTAGGGGTAACGCTAAACGACTTTTAAAAAATTCGTACTTATAACCCACTACGAGAATGTCTGAAATATGTTCGTTTGCAAGCTGACGCATTTGCGCAAGCCATGACTCGTTACCACGGCAAACAAGGCAAAAGCCGTCCCTTTCTTCCAAGAGCTCAAAGTCGGATTTTGCCGAACCCAGCGAGCTTTTTAATCTACTGTATAAATATTGTATATAAAGGTTTGAATGACTTTTAACCGCATTTTGCGCTACTGTTAACTTTTCCACAACATTATTGTATGCTGGAAACAGCAAATTATTTATTCGTTTTTTTTGACTTTGCGCTTTTTTCACGCCCTTTATTTACTTGACTTGTCCTAAAAAAAAGTTTATAATGTTAGTTAGACTATATTTGATTGACTAACTTGGCATAGGTGCCGTTAGTTTGGAGGTTATTAGCTATGGATATGAAGTCTGTAGAAAGCAAATGGCAGGCGAAATGGGAAAAATCCAAACTCAACGTTTTCAATAAGAAAAATGCGGATAAAAAATGGTACGTTTTGGAGATGTTCTCTTATCCCTCGGGCGCAAATTTGCACGTTGGACACTGGTATAACTACGGTCCAACTGATTCCTATGCGCGATTTAAGAAAATGCAGGGCTATGAAGTGTTCCAACCCATGGGTTTTGACGCATTCGGTTTACCCGCAGAAAATTACGCGATAAAAACGGGTATTCATCCCAAAAATTCCACCGAAAAGAATATCGCGACGATGGAGCAACAGCTTCGTAATATGGGTGCTATGTTCGACTGGAGCGCCGAGCTTAAAACCTGCGAAGAGGATTATTATAAATGGACACAATGGCTCTTTATTCAGCTTTATAACCATGGGCTTGCTTACCGCAAGGAAGCACTTGTTAACTGGTGCCCCGATTGCGAAACCGTACTTGCAAACGAGCAGGTAATCGACGGAAAATGCGAACGTTGTAACTCCGTCGTTTTGCGTAAGGATATGACGCAATGGTTCCTTAAAATTACCGATTACGCTGAAGAGCTTTTGAACGATTTAGATACGCTCGACTGGCCTGAAAAGACCAAGCTTATGCAAAAGAACTGGATCGGGAAATCTACTGGTTGCGAAATTGATTTCGAGTGCGAAACAGGCGATAATATTAGAGTATTCACGACTCGCCCCGACACCGTTTTCGGCGTAAACTACGTTGTTATCGCACCCGAGCATCCGCTTGTTAAAACTTTGCGCGAAGCGCACCCTGAAAAAGCGGATGATATCGACGCTTACGTTCAATACGCTGCGGAAGCAAACGATATTGACAGACTTTCTACCGCACGTGAAAAAACGGGCGTGTTTACCGGCGCGTATGCTACGCATCCGTTGACGGGCAAGAAACTTCCCGTTTATCTCGCTGATTACGTACTCTATTCCTATGGCACAGGCGCAGTTATGGCGGTTGCCGCTCACGATGAACGCGATTACGCGTTTGCAAAGAAATATAATTTGCCTATTACGCAGGTTATTCAAAAGGTTGGCGGAGAAACCGTGCTCCCCTATTGCGAAGACGGTATTTTGGTCAACAGCGGCGAGTTTGACGGACTTGTAGGCGAAGAAGCGCGCGACGCGATTGCTTCTCGCCTTAGCAAGCTTGGTAAGGGCGGTAAAAAAACCAACTACCGTTTGCGCGATTGGTCTGTTTCCCGTCAGCGTTACTGGGGTGCGCCGATTCCTATGATTCATTGCGAAAAGTGCGGTACGGTACCTGCAAAGGATTTGCCTGTTAAACTCCCCTATGACGTTGAGTTTAAGCCTACGGGAAGATCGCCGCTTGCCGGAAACGAAAAGTATATGAAATGTACTTGCCCTTCCTGCGGTGCAAAGGCACAACGCGATCCCGATACGCTCGACACTTTCGTTTGCTCGAGTTGGTATTATTTGCGTTATCCCGAAGTTAAGAATGATAAGCAAGCCTTCTCAAAAGAAGTTGCGGATAAAATGTTACCCGTTGACGTTTACGTAGGCGGTTCGGAACACGCTTGTATGCACCTTTTGTATGCAAGATTTATCACGAAAGCCTTGCGCGATATGGGTTATTTGAGCTTTAGTGAGCCCTTTAAACGTCTCGTACACCAAGGCATAATCCTTGGTCCTGACGGAAATAGAATGTCGAAATCTAAGGGTAACGTCGTTTCCCCTGATAAGTATATCGACGAATTCGGTTCAGATATCTTCCGCTTGTATTTGATGTTCGGTTTCAGTTACACCGAAGGCGGACCTTGGAACGATGACGGCATTAAATCTATTTCGAGATTTACTGAAAGAGTGGAAAGACTCGTTATAAAATCCACCGAACTTGCGGGCGGTAAAACCAATGAAATGACTTCCGCTGAAAAGAAACTCAATTATACCAAACACTATGCGATTAAGAGCATTACAAGAGATATGGAAGCTTTCTCTTTCAATACTTCCCTTGCTCGTATTATGGAATACGTAAACGCACTTCAAAAATACGAGGCGGACGGCGTGAAGAACGTTGCTTTCTTCAAAGACTGCATCGAAGATCTTATCCGTATGCTCGCACCCTTCGCCCCCCATCTTTGCGAAGAGCTTTGGGAAATGACCGCACATAAGAATTCTGTTTTCGAAGAAGAATATCCGCTTGTAGATGAAAGCGCGCTCGTAAAAGACGAAGTTGAATACGCCGTGCAAATCAACAGCAAAATTAAAGCAAAGGTTATGATTTCCGAAGGTATGACGAACGAGGAAATTCAAGCCAAAGTTTCCGCTTTAAGTGAGGTCGCTCC
>JAFVRE010000047.1 GCA_017504465.1 Clostridia bacterium
TCTATCTACAGGACAGGTTCCGTCCAACAAAACGCCGTCTTCGGATTTTGCGAAAGATCCGTCGGGTTTCATTACCTTTAACGTCAAGCCTTTTTCAAGATAAGGCGCAATAACCGAACTTGCCGTTGCCACTACAACGTTGATTACTCTGCCGGTAGGTTGATAGCCCGTGTGCGATTCGGAAATGTTAATAGAAGGATACGTTTCGTCTACTTTGGTGTTCGTAAGCATATTATCACAGAAACGGCTTACTTCCATACATACTTCGCCCTTCGAAGTGTCAAGTATCGAAATCGAAAGGAGAACTTTATCACTCGTGAAGTCCGTATTCAAGTTGTACGTGGTGCCAGAGAATTGAACTCCTCCGTTTACATACTGTAAATAAACTCTTGAACCAAGGAATACCAAATCTGCAATTGCGCCTACTTTTTGTACGCCGTTTACGTCGATGAATACGCCTGCGCCAGGTCTAGGACGTAACGTGAACGTTGCCGACTTAGTTCTATCATAGTAATCCGTAAAGATGAAGCTAACCGATCTAGGTTGTTGATACGTTTTGTTGGTTTCTTTGTCCTTTGCCAAGAAACTGAATTCTATATCAAACGCGGAAAGCGACAATACGTTTACGTAATCCAACGTTGCTTCTTCCGTCGAAGCCTTTACGTTATATTGTACCGAGTTCTTCGTTGCTACGCTCGTGACTGCGTCCGTTTCAGTATGGAATATTTTTTCCATCTTAAGTTCGCCGCCAAAACCTATATCTACTACTTTTATAGGAGCACTTTCCGTTGCACCCGTACCATATTCATACTTGAATTGTACCGTGCTATTTGCCGTAATCAAAACCTCTTTCGTGTTTACCTTTACGTATTCTCCACCGTCTTGTTTCATATAAACCGTCGTAACTTGAGGCTCTGTCTTGACTGCTTTATATTCTTGAGCATATACAGGGTCTATCGTGTACTTCGCGTTCTTAATGAAATATCCGGGTAACGTAACGTTCGAGAAGGTTACGTTGTCATTCGCCATAGCCTTAATTACAGACGTTACCGTATAGGTCGAATACAAGGTTTCATAAACGTAGGTGAATTCGTATTCCTTTACGGAATCCAAGAAAATCTCACTGTCAGTGTAGAGAACTTGTTCTCCCTTATCATTCGTTAAATAGGTCTTAATTTTAGAAGCGTCCGTATACAAACCGCTGACCGTACATTCGGGAACCGACGCATATTCGCCTGCGTTAATTTCCGTAACCTGAGGTACGCTCAAATTCACCGCTTTACCGCCAGTAACTGCTTGACAGTTAAGCTCTACCGTAGCTTGCGCCTCGTTTCCGCAGCCGTCCACAGCCGAATAAACAACGGTGTATTTGCCTGCTTTCTTCGGCGTAAACTTTCCGCCAACAATACCTACCAAGGTATTGTCTGCCTTGTTAGGATCATAATTGTAATATACTGCCTTAGATGCTTTTTGTCCCGCAGGAATAGTGAAATCGAAAACGTCTGCTTCGGGAATGGTAATCGTTTCATTCAACGCGATATCATTCATCGCAGCAAAGCCTTCGTTCACCCTTATGGTAGGAGCTATGTCGTCAGTAACTGCATCCAACAATGCTTTACCCGCAACGCCGCCGATGGAAGCGACTTCTACGTTAGCCATATTGTTAATGAGATTTGACGCCGAAATACTTACGTAAACTTCACCTGTCGTAAAACCTACGAACGGGTTCTCGGGATTAATCGTTGTATCATCAAGATCAGCAATAATTCCATTATCCTTATACAACGTGGATTTGCCATCATAATAACGATAGTACGTAGATCTTAATTGATTCTTTTCCACGTCGTAAGAAAATTTAATACCCTTGTTTACTACTTCGTTGAACTGCGTCATACCTTGAGCGGGCGCGTACATAATACTGTAAACGATGCCGTCAAGATTAACCAATTCCGTACTGGAAGTGGAGTTCTGACGCAAACCGTGCGATACTTGACCGGGCGCACCTGCTTTGATATTGTAATACGTACGTCCGTCTTGCCATTCTATATCAATCGTTACCGATCTGCTGGAATCGTAACAGTCCGTCAACGTAACGTAATAATTTCTTGCGTCTTCAACATATTTAGGATCTTCTGGCTTAACGCCGCTACCAACTCTATATTGTTCCAAGTTTGCGATTCTGTGATAAGGGAAAAGGTGGATAAAATCCCCTTCTTTTCTCAAATCGACTACTTTGTTATAACGGAACGTAGCTTGATTTGCAAGCGAAAGCTTGAGACCGTCGTGACCTTCATACAAAGAAAGGTCTTCCATGTAATCGCACGTAGATCTTCCCGCCAAGGTGAACGCGTCTTCTTTTACGACAAAGTATTTTTCAGCAGAAACTTCCTTTCCGCCTACCGTCGCAAACCATTTGACTGTGTAACGACCAGCTTCCGTCAATTCAATCTTTTCGGAGCTGTATGCGTTACCGTTCGGTGCAATAACCATGAACCTGTTTGCTTGTACGCCCTCAATCGTACCCATGGGTACTGTAAACGTGGAGCCGAAATCGTATTCGCTTTGCCAATCTCTGCTGAAGGTGACCTCGTAAGCTTTCGCCGTATCGAGAGCGCCAACAGAAGAAGCAACGCCTAAACCAAGCGTCGTTGCAAAGGTCACAGAACAAGCTGTTATCGCTAAAAGTTTAAACAGTTTCTTATTCATTGTTTTTTTCTCCCTTCAATTTTTATTACTAAATCGTCTAAATCCTTTCCAATCCGTAATCAAAGCAATTATTTAATTACGAAAAACAAATGATTAACGACAATTTTCGCTAAATTGATATTTTTTTAATTAATAGCCACCTGCAAGCCGCTTATAAAATTAAGCGGCTTGCTGTTATTGAGGCTTTTGAATTTTTAACCTTTCAATCCACCCATTGTAACGTTACCCATCATCTTATCTTTCAAGAAGATGAACGCAACCAAAATGGGAAGACCTAACATCATGGCAGCTGCAATACGGACAACCATTTCACCGCCACTGGACGCATTATTGGTTGTTAAGTACCAAACAGCATAAGCAACCGTAGGATGCGTAGGCATGTACATATAAGCCGTTTGATAGTCGTTCCAACCGTTAATGAATTGGATCAAAAGCACCGTCGAAATCATCTTCATAGTGAGAGGAATAATGATGCTTATAAGAATAGTGAAATAGGAAGCGCCGTCAATTTCCGCTGCTTCAGAGAAGGAATCGGGCATAGATTCAAAGTATGCGGTGAATACGAAGAAATACATACCACCGAAGGTTGCCTTTTGCAAGAGATAACCCCAGAACGTATCGTATAACCCGATGTTTCTCATCATCGTAAGGAAGGATGCCTGCGTACCTACAACGGGCGTCGTCATTGCGAACAAAGCCGCGCCGGTCATAAATTTACCGACAGGATTTTCGAACTTCGTTACCGCATACGCAGCGATGGCAGGAACAAACGCGTGTAAGAACGAACCTACAACCGTATAGACGAAAGTGTTTACGATAACCATAGGGAAGCCGCCTTTCGCTTCGTTACGGTACCATACGCCGTTTACAACGTAGTTAGTTCTACAACCTTCTTCTACGTAGTGATAATTTTTAACGATAACTTGATAATTCCACAATTTAAAGAATTCTTCTCTACTGTTCGGTAACATGTTCTCGTCAAGGGTGGGAAATCCTAACCAGTTTTGATAGAACATGAATTCGTACTGATTCTTCAAAGAGGATAACAATCCCCACAAAAGAGTAAGTATAATGGAAAGCGCGTATATGCTCAACACCGTACAAACTATAATGATAAATACTCTATTGGAAATAGATTTGTTTTGTTGTTTCATAATACACCTCCCATTAATCTACACTCGGTCCGTACTTTTTGAGTACTTTTCTAAGCGTAAGCACAAGCGGTAACATTACTGCCGTCATCAAAAGCCCCATTGCCGAAAGGACGCCGAAGCTGGGAGTGGTTGCATTAACCTGAATTAATTCAGCGCTTGCCGTCGTTACGTACAAGTAATAACCGAACGTTGCAATATCATGCCCTTGAGTACCAAACATCGTATGCAGCGCCATTTGGTCCGTGAAGAATGCCGCTACGTGAATCGTGAAGAAGGACGTGAACGTGGGCCAGATCATAGGGAACGTGATGTAAATAAATTCTTGTACCGTGTTTACACCGTCAAGGTGAGCAGATTCGACGATAGATTCGTCGATACCGCTCATTGAACCGGTGAACATAAGTACGTTTACGCCAAAGCCAACCCAAACATTGTAGAACAACACCGTAGCAAGCTTGGTTTCGGGATTGTCCATAAGCCCGAGCGTCGGTCCGCTTTCCAATATAACTTCAACAACGTACTTATATACGTCGTTAGAAAGATATTTGAACAACAAAGAGAATACAACGCCGGACAAAATCTTAGGCAAGAACAAAACGACTCTAAACAAATCGCTCATGGGATATTTCTTATATATGTAATAAGAGAACGTCAACGCAAGCGTCAACCCTATGAGAACGGTCCAGAAGAAGTTCAAAAAGGACGTCTTGAACATGTACGCGCGAGCCGATATAATCTCAATCGCCTCTTTGAAATTGTCCATACCTGCAAACGTAATATTAAAGCCCAAAGTCCCTTGTGGAATTTCATAGTGTTTGAACGCCAAAGCAAAGGAATTGATATTTACGTAAACATAACAAAGACTAAATTGGAAAATGGGCCACGCAACGAGCATAGCGAAAAACAGCATACGCTTTATTTTACGATAATTAATTCGTTTTGCCGTTCCTCCATTTTCATTTGTTTTAACCAACATTTTTTAGATCTCCTTAATCTTTAATTATAGAGTGTGAGAGTTTTAATTTTCAGGCACGTAAATTTCAGCCATCCACTTCGATTGGGAGAAACCGGTTACTTCGAAGCAATCCCATGCATTCTTATATTCGCCAGCTGCGTCACTCTTGTGGTATGCTTCGATAACGCTCATATACTTAACGCCGCCAATGAAGTCGGGAGTGAAACCTGCACCTGATCCACCGTAGGAGAAGTTTGCGGACCTAGCTCTGTACGTGTTGTTGTCACCTACTTGTTCAACGACACGGTTGTTCGCGCGAAGACGCATAACCGTTTGTTGATAAGGATCAAGTTTGGAAAGTACGGAATCATCGATATCATACTCATAGAGAGCTTTTGCAACACCGCAGTCAGCCGTGAAAGCCTTCAATTCTTGTTCAGTGGAAAGGAATTGGAAGAATTCCTTACATGCTCTGATAAGACCTTCGTTACCGGGAACGTCATCAAGGTTGCCGTTGATTACCATGTAGGCAGGCAAAGCGTCGATTTGCGTTTCTTCTCTTGCGTTTTCAGGGCCGGTTACAACGTCGTTACCAATAGACGTAGGCATATGCCAGTGTGCAATGTTCTTAACCGAGCTACCAGTACCGGAAAGAATCTTATAGTCGTTGAACAAGCCGTAGCCTTCTGCTTCGTTGTACCAGTAAGAACCTTCTACGTGCGCCGCAATCTTCGGATTGTTTTGAAGACCGTTAAGAATAAACGATCTCATTGCGTCCTTGTAGCTGTAGTTGTTTTCTTTATATCTATTGTAGAACCAACCTTGCTTATAACAAAGTTCCATAAATGCGAACGCATAATATCTACCTGCTTGGTTGATTGCCTTGTAACCGTCCGTAGAGTCGCCAACGAGCGTCGTCTTTTCGATTACGGGAGCGTAAATTTCAGTACCGGGCCAAATTTCTTTGGTTTTATCAACGCCGGTAACGTAATCTACCGTACCTTGGTGCGAAGCAACCGCTGCTCTTTGTTCATAACCTGCAAGACCCGTCCAAATACCTTCTACAAGGTAGTTAGCGTAGTCGATGTGGCCACCGGGAGTGCTGAAGGGGTTGATGCTCTTTCTCGTCTTCATGTAGTCGCATTGAGCAACGAGTTCGTTAAGGGTCGTGGGCATACCGTCGTCGTCCGTACCTGCGATACCGTCGTTACCTACAGTCTTTTCAGATGCTTTACCGGTGAAATAGTAGGTGCCGCCTGCTAATCCACATTCGTATTCCACACCTTCTCCAGTCTTAGCAAGATACAAGCCGTTCTTTACAAAAAGGTCAACGTCGTAAGAAGCTGCAGATTGAATTTGGTAGTGAGGCAACATATAATACTTACCGTCGTTACCCTTCAAGGAGAAGAGATAATTTTCATCGAGTTTATCTTCAATCGTACCTTCTTCGCCAAATTCCGTCAAGGGAGCGGTTACGATATCGGTGATGTCCATAACGGCACCTTTTTGAATCTCTTCAAAGAATTGGCTGTACCTTCCTTGTGTAAACATCATAGCATAACCTTGTTGAGCAAGGTTGGTAACTTTGATACCCGTCGTGCTCGTTACTTCGAAAGACACGCCTTTCTTGCCAGGCGTGTATTCTTCGTTTACCTTCAATGCAGCGAAACGTTTCCCCGCTTCATCCAACCATCTTCTACCGATACCGCCGCCGAAGTTACCAACGTTGATAACCGTAGTAGATTCGTTACCGCCTGCGCCAGTGCCACCGGGAGTGCCGGCAGGATCACAAGCCGTAGCGCCGATTAATGCCGTCAACGACAGCATTGTTGCCAGAGTTGTTGCTAATGTTTTTTTAGCTTTTCCCATAATTTAATACCTCATATATTAAGTGTAGTAGTTTTACAACTTCTCCAAGTTGGCCGTACCATACGACAGTTTAAATTATAAATGTAAGAGCCAATGAAGTCAACCGTCCTCAAAACTCTGTGTGTTTTTTATGCGAATTTTTTTTAATTATGAGAATATATATACAGTGTTTTTGTAAATTTTCTATACCATTTTTAACGCGCCTTTGTGCAAAAAGGACAAAAGAAACGGCGGATATTCCGTTAAAAAATGTGTGGTTTTGGCTTGTTTTTGCTTAATTTTAACGCGTTTTTAACTGTTTTCTCAAAAATGAAAGTATAAAGAAATAGAATTCGATGACAATTTTGCCCAAAATAGCGTTAAGAAAGGAAAAAGGCTGCGAATTTTCTCTCTCGCAACCTTTTTTATGCAGTTTTTATTGTGATGATAGCCGAATTGTTTTCGCTTCTACGCAAAATCCGCCGCGCGTTTTTTTATTCTAAAATTATTTAATCATAAAAATATATATATACGATTTTGTAAATTTTTCTATACTGTTTTTTAAGTCATTTTTATGCAAATAACTTTTTAATCTTAAAAATTAGGGACTTCGACTATTATAAAAAAATAAATCTTGTTCGGGAATATGCTTGACAATTTTTTTTAATTTGGATATAATACAAGTCAGTATATAGTTTAACGCTTTTGAAAGGAGAAAAAAATGAGCGTAGAAAAAATGGATATCACAAAAATAGATAAAAATTTCGCCCAAGCTACTATTCAGGAAACGGATATCGTTTGGAGAAAGGCGTATGACTCCGCTTTTGATTTGCGCGGCGTATTTTATGACGAAGAGGCAGGTTGTTTCTATCGCATCCCCAGAGAAATTGCCGATCAGGTCAGCCCCGGCGTTAAGGTGCTTGCGCGCTGTACCGTTGGCGGACGTATTCGCTTTAGAACCAACTCCCCTTATATCACGGCGCGCGTGAAATCGCTTAAATTGAATATGAGCTGGAACTATTCCTTGTTTGCTCGTTGCGGACTTTGTATTTACGTCAACGGCGTGTACGACGGACTTATCCGCGCCGATTTCAAACAATGGGAAAATGCTGAAGACGATATTATGTATTACGACGGCATTTATCATACTCGTCAAACGGGCGTGTACGACGTAGAAATTTATATGCCCAACTACAGCGAAACCATTTACGACGTGGAAATCGGTCTTAAGGAAGGCTGTGAGCTTTTGCCCGCAAAGCCTTATACCTACGACAAACCCGTCGTCATTTACGGTACGTCCATAACGCAGGGCGCTTGCGTTTCGAGAGCGGGCAACGATTACACTTCCGTACTCGGCCGTTTGTGCGATACCGATTTCATCAACCTTGGGTTCTCAGGCAACGGCAGAGGCGAGCCTATTATGGCGGATTATCTTGCGAGCTTGGATCCGTCCGTTTTCATCCTCGATTTCGACGGAAACGTTCGTACGTTAGAGAGCTTGATTGAGGTACATATGCCTATGTATCGCAAAATCCGCGCGAAACACCCCACCACCCCTATCATCATGATTACCGTGCAAGCAATGGGTGATTTTGCAGCTAAATCCGCCGCTAAAAAAGAAGTCGTTTATCAAAACTACTTAACGGCGAAGGCGGAAGGCGACGAGAACGTTTACTTTATCGACGGCACGACCATGTTCGGAACAGAAGATATTGATAATTGCTTCTCTGATTTGTTGCACCCGAACGATATGGGTTATTACCGCATTGCAAAATCTCTTCAACCGCTTATGATGGAGCTTTTAAAAAGACGAAATAATTAATGAATTCATAAAAAAGTAAGGTTGCGAGTTTTTACTCGCAACCTTTTTATTTAGTTTTATTACGTTTATTCTCAAATCAACTTAAAACACTTAGGAATTGGGCGTGTAAATCTCTTCATCCCATACACTCTTCGTTACACCGGTTGCTTTGAAACAATCCCATGCATCCTTATATTCGCCTGCACTATCAGTCTTATAATATGCATCAAGAATGCAGTAATATTTTACACCGCCAAACATCGGCATCCAACCGTCGCCTGCGCCACCGTAAGAGAACTGAGCCGTTCTAGCAAAGAAGGTAGCGTTGTTACCGATTTGGTTAACGAAAGGATTCGCAGCGCGAAGACGCATAACCGTTTTTTGATAAGGATCAAGTTTGGAAAGTACGGAATCATCGATGGGATAATCAAAGAGCGCTTTGGTAACACCCGTACAAGCCGTGAAGTTCTTCAATTCTTGTTCGGTGCAAACGAAACGCAAGAATTCCTTACAAGCCCTGATAATACCTTCGTTGCCGGGCGTTCTCTCAAGGTTAGCGTTGATTAACGCGTAAGACGTCATAGCGTTAACTGCGGTTTCTGCTCTTGCGTTATCAGGGCCAGTCACGACGTCGTTACCAATAGACGTAGGCATATGCCAGTGCGCGATATTTTTAACAGTATTACCAGTACCGGAAAGAACTGCATAGTCGTTGAACAAGCCGTAGCCTTCTGCTTCGTTGTACCAGTAAGAACCTTCTACGTGCGCCGCAATCTTCGGATTGTTTTGAAGACCGTTAAGAATGAACGATCTCATTGCGTCTTTGTAGCTGTAGTTGTTTTCTTTATATCTATCGTAGAACCAACCTTGCTTATAACAAAGTTCCATAAATGCGAACGCATAATATCTACCGGCTTGGTCGATCGCCTTGTAACCGTCCGTAGAGTCGCCTTTAAGCGTCGTCTTTTCGATTACGGGAGCATAAATTTTAGTACCGGTCCAAAGTTCTTTGGTTGTATCAACGCCGGTAACGTAATCTACCGTACCCTTATGCGAAGCAACCGCCGCCCTTTGTTCATATCCTGCAAGCGCCGTCCAAATACCTTCAAGAAGGTGATTACCGTAGTCGATGTGGCCACCGGGCGTACTGAAGGGGTTGATTCTTTTTTTCTTCTTCATGTAATCGCACTGGGCAACGAGTTCATTAAGAGTGGTGGGCAAACCGTCGTCATCCGTGCCTGCAATACCGTCGTTCCCCACCGTTTTACTTGAAGCTTTACCCGTGAAGTAATAAGTACCGCCTGTTAACTCACATTCGTATTCCGAACCCTCGTTTGCTTTTGCAAGATATAAGCCTTCCTTTTCGAAAAGGTCAACGTCGTAGGAAGGTGCGGACGTCGTTTCATAATGGGGTACCATGTAATATTTACCGTCGCCCCCTTTCATAGAGAAAAGGTAATCCGGATCGATCTTTTCTTCGATCGTTTTATTTTCACCATATTCGGTCAAAGGCGTCGTTACAAGTTCGGTAAGATCCATAAATCCACCCGATTGAATTTCAGTATAATATCTACTGAAAGGTTTATCTTGCGCAAACATCATGTGATAGCCTTGCGTCGCTATATTGACAACCTTAATACCTGTCGTGTGCGTTACTTCGAAAGATACCCCTTTCTTGCCGGGCATGTATTCCTCGTTTACCTTTAACGCAGCGAAACGTTGACCTGCTTCATCCAACCACTTTCTACCTACGCCGCCGCCGTAGTTAGCAACGTGGATAACGGTTGTAGATGAACTCTCCTCGCCACCACCGCCGCCGGTCGTACCTCCGCCACCGCAAGCCGTCGCGCTAAACAATGCCGTCAAAGATAATACCAACGCGATAGTTTTTGTGTAACTTCTCTTCATTTTTCCTCCTTTCGCTTCAACCTATCAAATCTAACTTAATCTTTTCTATTCTTACTATTTTTCGTCGAAGCCATAAATATTCTATAATAATCATACCACTCATTCGCACGCTTGTCAACCCATAAACACCTGTTTTTTTTTTTTTTAATTTTTTTTCAAAAATAGTTATCCACTTCAAAAAAACGGACGTCAGCAGATTATTTTTAAGCATAACCACGAAAAAATATGGTTGATTAGCCTTACATTTCTAACCAACCATATTATAGGTTATATTATATTATAAATTACACTTCCAATCGAAAACCGTCGTGCTTTCATTACGGCATGTAAATTTCAAGCTCCCATTCTGCTTTGGAAAATCCCGTCGCTTCAAAGCAATCCCATGCATTCTTATAACTACCAGCTCTTTTCGTATTATAGTACACTTCAATAGGCGCGGTATATTTTACGCGATTAATGGTGGGACGGAATATGCTTCCGTTTATGTTAGCAGTGAAGGCGCTCGCATTAGAACGATAGGTAGCAGTGCTGCCGTATTGATGAACGACAGGATTGTTTGCGCGAAGACGCATAACCGTTTGTTGATAAGGATCAAGTTTGGAAAGTACGGAATCGTTAATTGGATAATCAAAAAGAGCTTTTGCAACACCAGTGGTAGATGTAAACTCTTTCAATTCGTTTTCAGTGCAAAGGAATTGGAAGAACTCCTTACAAGCCCTAACAAGCCCTGAGTCACCAATATTTCCGTTAATCATCATATTTGCAGTGAACGAGTTGGTAATCACTTCTTCTCTTGCGTTGTCAACGCCGGTTACAACGTCGTTACCAACGGACGTAGGCATATGCCAGTGTGCAATGTTCTTACCCGAGCTACTATTACCGGAAAGAATCTTATAGTCGTTGAACAAGCCGTAGCCTTCTGCTTCGTTGTACCAGTGAGAACCTTCAACGTGACCTGCAATCTTCGGATTGTTTCCAATACCGTTAAGAATAAACGATCTCATTGCTTCTTTGTGCGTGTAGGTAGCATTCGTATATCGTTCATAGAACCAGCCTTGCTTGAAGGCAAGTTCCATAAATGCGAATGCATAATATCTGCCAGCCTGGTTAACCGCTTTATAGCCGTCCGTGGAGTCGCCCTTAAGCGTCGCTTTTTCAATTACGGGAGCGTAAATTCCCGTGCCGGGCCAAAGCTCTTTGGTCTTATCAACGCCCGTGACGTAATCTACTGCACCTTTATGCGAAGTCAACGCCGCCTTTTGTTCATAGCCGGCAAGCGTCGTCCAAAGAGCGTCTATAAGATTATTAGAGTAGTCGATGTGCGCGCCGATACCAGCAGAGCTGAAGGGAGAGATTTTCTTGCTCTTAATATAATCGCACATAGCAACGAGTTCGCTAAGCGTGGTAGGCATACCGTCATCGTCCGTGCCTGCTTTTCCGTCGTTACCTACCGTCTTGTTTGCTGCGCTATCCGTGAAATAGAAGGTGTCGCCCGCCAATTCACATTCGTATTGCGTTCCTTCACCCGTTTTAGCAAGATACAAGCCTTCTTTCTCGAAAAGGTCAACGTCATAGGATACCCCCGAATACAGTTCGTAATGGGGTAACATATAATATTTCCCCTCATTGCCCTTCATTGCGTAACGATAGTTTTCATTAATCTTACTTTCAATCGTTACACCGGGTTCTCCCCATTTACCCAAATCTGCGGTTACAATATCGGTAATATCCATAGCGCGACCGTTTCGGATTTGATCGAAATATACGTCGTATTTATCTTGCGTGAAGAACAAATGATATTCCTTTTTGTTCATATCTTTAACTTTTATGCTCGTATCATTCGTTACATCGAAAGATACGCCTTTCGTGTCAGGCGTATATTCTACGTCTTTTACGAGCTCCGCAAAACGCTTACCTGCATTATCCAACCATAATCTACCTACACCACCGCCAAAATTGCCAATTTTGATAACAAGTGGTTCTTTTTCCGTTGTTCCACCACCCGTTTGGCCATTACCACCCGTTTGATCGTTACCACCCGTTTGGCCATTACCACCCGTTTGGTCGTTACCACCCGTTTGGTCATTACCACCCGTTTGATCGTTGCCGCCGGTTTGGTCGTTACCACCCGTTTGGTCGTTACCACCCGTTTGGTCATTACCACCCGTTTGATCGTTGCCTCCATTGCCAGTGTTATTTCCGGAGCCGATATGGTTCCCGTCACCGAGATCCAAGTTTGCATCCCCGCCAATCCCACCGAGATCCAAGTTTGCATCGCCACCAATTTCTATCTTGATGTCACAAGCTGCGGTGCTTAATACTGTAGCCATCGACAAAGCGATTGCCAGTACTCTTGAAATAATTTTTTTAGTGTTTCTCATTTTCATATTTTTATTCCTCCTTGTACTACATATAAATATTCAAAATGAGTTGGTCTCCTTAAATTACACTTCCAATCGAAAACCGTCGTAGGTGATTTTGAAACCGTATTTTTCTTTTGCCGTCTTTTCAAGTTCGTCGTGTGTCATTTTGCAACCGTGCGCAAAATGCGTGTAGTATAATTTCGTCTTGTCGTCGATTACCCCTTGCGCCAAGAAACGATCGGCTATCTCGCGGCCTTGGCTCATGGACATGTGTCCGTAATAAGGAGTTTCGATATCCCCTTTCGTGCAGTCCAAACTCAACAAATCAATATACTTATTGTTCTGAGCAAGCCATTCTTCCACTTCCGTTCCGAACGTGCCCGTATCGTTGCCGTAGAACAACGATTTTCCATCCTTTTCAATCAGGAAAATGTAGGCTTGTTCGCCCCTTGCATGGTTGGCAGGAAAGGGAGTAACGGTATATCCGTCGATTTCGATAGGCTCAAAATAGTTCATAGGAATGAACTCCCAAAACTTCTCTATTTGTTCCTTTTCCAAACCACGCGCTTCGACTACGCGCCAAATTTTTTCGATAACGCCTGCGCTCGTATAGACTTTGAGCGTGGGGTATTTACAGGTCTCCGCGCTCATCCAGTGATTACGCGACGAGAAGACTTCTAACGTAAGATGATCGGGGTGGGAATGGGTGAGCAAGACGTTTTGAATATCCCAAAGCGTTCTGCCTGCTTTTAAGAAATGATCGTAGGTGTCTGCCCCGAAATCCACGAGCAACTTGCCGTCGATAAGCGCTTGCGCTCTCGTGCGGATATCCTTTCCGCCGAGCTTTAACGCTTTTTGGCAAAGCGCGCAGTTACAAAACATACCAGGAATACGTTCTTCCGCCGCTGTTCCCATATATAAAATTTCCATGTATTTTCTCCTTAAACGTTATTGTTTTCCGCTAAATACTTAGTCAAAAGATCGGGCGCGTTGATGGTCATACCGTCAGCGCCTGCTATGCAGGCTATTTTCATTCTCTCGGGATCTGCCGCAATACCCCAAGCGCGAACGTTGAAACCTAAACGGTGAAGCTCGGTAACCTTTTCCGTAGTGCAAAGACTATAGAGCGGGCAAACTTCGTCTGCTTCCATATCAAGAAGAGCGTTGATTCTTTCTTCTTCCAAGCTCTTCGTCAAAAATCCAATGCGAAGGTTTGGTTTATACTCTTTAACCTTACGTATTCTCGTGAGTGAGAATGCGGTAACCATTGTCTTTTTCTCTATGCCGTATTTGTAGATTAAATCCGCAACTTCTTCTTCGACTCCGTCCTCTTTTAATTCGATTGCGAATGCAATTTCTTTATCCGCAAATTCCTTCAAGAAATCTTCAAACAAAGGAATTTTATCGGTGAGCTCGCCTTCGATTACGTCGAATTTTTGCAGTTCTTCATACGTGTAGTCCTGAACGCCGCCAGCCTGCCCCGTCATACGTTCCAACGTATCGTCGTGGAATAAAACGAGTTTACCGTCCTTTGTTCTTCGAACGTCCGTTTCGATCCCGTTCGCGCCCATTTCTAAGCCTGCGCGGAATGCGCTCAGAGTGTTTTCGGGGTAATATTCCGAAGCCCCCCTATGCGCGTAGTTGACAAATTTCGTGCTGATTTCTTCGGTAATTACGTTCCACAATTTAGCGTGCAATTTCTTTAAAAAAGTTTCCCATTCGGTTGGCTCAATGAAAGGATTTACCTTTGCGCCTGCAAGCATTTTCTCGCGTTTTTCAAGAGTTTGGTTGTGCCAGCAGTGATTGCCGATCATAACGTCAACCTTTCTTTCGAGTAAGCGTTCTACGCTGTCGAAGAACATACCTCTGCAACGGTAAGGAACGTCGTAGTTTTTCATGAAATCTTTTTTGAGTTGGTTTACCCCTGCGCCGCCAAACATAGCCGCGCGGTAAACCTGCCCGTCTTCTACCACGTCCATAAAGAAGGAAACGGAGCCTTCGGTGTGGCCCGGTGTGAACAGGCATTCTATCTTCGTGTTTCCAAGCTCGATAACATCGCCGTCGAGAATGTCGTAATCAGGCGTCCAACCTTCTATGTATTTAATATCTTTGAAAGATAAATACGTTTTTGCTTGCGGAGCAAGTTTTAAAATCCTCGGCGTTGCGTCCGTATGGTCGTAATGGCCGTGGGAATGGAGAATGATTTTTACGTCCTTAATATCGTAGCCGAGTTCTTTGATGGATGCCGCAACCACGTCCGCCGTAATTTCGTAACCCGTATCGATTAAAATCAATCCGTCGCCCGTATCGATTAAATGCGAAGACGCTTCGTACGTTCCTACGAAATACAGGTTCCCTATCATTCTAAAAGGCGGGATTTTCGTGCAGCCTCTTATTCTCTTTGTCATAAATTATCTCCTGACAATATTCTTCTCTAAAAATGTTTTCTTGTTTTGCCATTACCTTGCAAAAACGACTATTTCTAATCGTTTTTATTATATAATAAAATTCTTGCATTGTCAAGAGAAATATTTGATTTTTTTATATTTTTCGCACCTTTTTTTAAAACGAAAAGGTATGCTTTTAAAAGGTTACATACTCTATCGCAAGGAAAAGACAAAAGGGACTTTCATCAAGAAAGCCCCTTTTGTTTTTATATTGAGTTGGTTTTTAAGCATCCGTTCCGAACAAAACCTGTTTGAAGAGTTTTGCCGTTTTCTCTTCGCCGAACTGTTTTTTGAATACGTCGGTAGACGGTCCGCCTTGCTCCAAAAGTCCGTTGACGTAAACGGCGGAAAGCTCTTGCTTTTTCGCTGCGTCAGCCACTTCGTTTGCAGGGAGGTTTAAATACGCCTTGAAATGTTCGAGGGCAAGAGCGTCAAACTCTGTTTGTTGCGCTTTCTTACCCTTTTTCGAAATGCTTTCCTTGAGCTTGATTGAATCGTACCAGTGCTTACCCGGATCGCGCTCGTTTAAATGAGTAAACTTTGCTTTGACTTCGTCAAGCGAAGAAACGTCGAGAGTGTTTATCAACGTGTCGTAGAGTTCTACAATCAAAGTATCGTTCCCCATCGCGTAAATGCGGTCGTAGGAATATAAAGGCAAATCGACAGACGTTGGCGTTATCATAAGCGTATCCATTTTCATGAGCCCGAAAAAACCTTTCGCTTGCATAACGGATACACGGCCAAGCCCTTCCGCTTGGTACGCGCTAACTGAAAATTTCATTCCGTTTGCTTTCAAAATGGAAAATTCGCCTGCGTCAAAAGCTGTAAGCGAGTATTTTTCTTTAAGCAAACCAAGCAATTTTTCTATCATGCCTTTTCTCCTTTGCGGAGTTCAAGGTCGGAAAGCCCGTTTTTATGGAGCAAGATCGTCGATACCAAAAGCGCGCCTTGTCCAACAACGTTGACACCTTCTGCGACCCAGTTCATAGCCGCCTGAGTAAAATTTTGGCTGGAAAGGTAACCCATACCGAGCGAGCATACGAAAGAAAGAACTAAGATTGCGATAATCCAAGGCTTTTTCAGTTTCACCGCAAAGACGCAAAGTACCGCGTCCAAAACGCCAAGTCCTGCCACCATGATCCCGACGAATACAAACGTACCCGAGAATACGGGCGGAGCAACGGCAAGCATTGCCGCGTTGGATTGTTTTTGCGTGAGCATGAGCAAAATCCCTATCCCCGCAAGCAAGAAACCGATAGACTGAACGGGGAAGAACATATGGTCTAACGCTTCAAAATTGCAAGCGCCGGACGCGTAGAGTAATTTCCACGTCGCTTTTAACGCGCCTGCTATCGTGACGTCGATTACGCCTGCCGCAAAGAGTGCAAATGCGCTTTTGCTCATTTTTGCGTAAAGGTCGCGAAGAAGGATTATAGACGCCATTGCAAAGCAAACAACGGGGATATAGTCCACGAGCGCCATTGAAATTGAAAAGTCGTTCATAGCGGTATCTCCAAATTATTTTTTCTTGTTTAAGTGATAGATGGGAAGAAGAGGGATAATGATAGGCGTCTTATTCGCGTAAGTATTGTATTCTTCGTTGTCGCCGTAACGCGCCATTTGACGCTTTTCAAGTCTTTGCGCGCCGTTGAACATGATATATACGATAGCAACGTATGCAAAGATTGCCATAATCCATTGACCTACGCCTACGTATGCGGTGATACCGCTTACGAATACACCCGTCCAGAAAAGAATTTCGCCAAGGTAGTTGGGGCAACGGCACATCTTATAAAGGCCTTTCATCGCGACCATGTCCGGGCGTTCCTTCTTTTGCGTAGACTTTTGTTTGTCCGCAAGCGCTTCAAGAACAAGCCCGAAAACAGAGATTGCAAAACCGACAATGGGAAGCACTACGTCGGTTGCGCCGTTGTTGTAACGGAAGAGCATGGGGCTTACCTGCATAACGTAAAGCGCGGATACGAATACCCAAATGGTTGCGAGTACGAATACGGGCATTTTCTTTTGGTCGTTCTTTGCGAGCGTATCTTTTGCCACTTCCGTCTTTTTGAAGGTAGCGTTCTTGAACTCACGGACAAGCAGGAATCCCGACAAACGTGCGCCGTATGCAATAAACAACGCTACTTGTACGAGCATAATCCAAAGCGGAACTGCCGTGGGGTTTACGAAGTACATTACGAGCACTGCAACGCCGCCCAAGGCAACCGCGAACCCGTAACCGATAGAAAGGAAATATACGAATTTGTAAAATCCAACCGCGCAAGCAACCGCGCAAACAATAAAAAGTATTCCAAGAAGAGCCCAAGGCATATTAGTTTTCCTCCTTTCCAAAGTAAGATTTTATATATTCAGCAAAACTCTTATCCCCGACCATGGTATCGCCAACGAGGTCGTGGCTGAGCGTCCATTTAGAGAAAAGAATGATGTCGTGTTTGCCGGCTTTCTTGATTTTGGGAAGGCAAGCAAGTACGTTGAAAAGCCAAGCGGGCGCCCATTTGATTTTAAGGGGTTTGTTCGCCGCGTCAAAGCACATTTTCGCCATTTCTTCATAGGTGTAGGTTTCTTTTCCGCCAACGTTGTAAGTAACGTTCGTGTCGTTCATGCTATCCACGATAAAACGAGCAAAATCGGGACAATCGACAACGTTCGCCTTTACTCCGCCGAAGCCTTTAAGGAGCTGCATTTCACCTTTATCTACGTAGGGTTTGAATACTTTTGCGATATCGTAGAAATATCCGGTAGGACGGTAAATAACCCAGTCCATAGCTTCCTTCTTAATTTCCTGTTCTACCATATATTTTGCGTGAAGCATAGGTACTTTTTCCGCGCCCGGTTCGTCGCAGGAAATAACCGAGATGTAATTGAATTTCTTAACACCTGCAGCTTTTGCCTCTGCGTAAAGATTCATGTTTCCTTGATAGTCGATATCATAAGAAGTAACTTTGGTGGACGCGCCCGTAAGACCTATGGTGGTGATAACCACGTCTGCGCCGTCGCAAAGACCTTTCATTGTTTCGGGATTGGTTGCGTCGATTGCCTTGAAGGTATATTTCCCTTCACAGCCTTCAACAGCCGTTTCGCGAAGATCAGCAGCGATTACTTCGTGACCGTCTGCGCAAAGACATTTAAGAATTTCCGCGCCAAGATTTCCAAAAGCGCCTGCAAGTACAACTTTCATTTTATTTCTTTCTCCTTATATCATAGATTTTTATGCCTTGTCAAGGCATATTTTGACTTTGGTCAAAACTTATTTTTTGTTTTTCTCTTTTGCTCTTTTATCGTTAATAATCTTCATGTGCTCAGCCGTGATGAGCTCCACGCCGTTCTCTTTCGCCCAGTTTACGCAACCTTTCAAAACGACGGAAAGGAATACTCTGGGTACGCCAAGGATAGTTTCAAGCGCGTCGTCGGTAAATTTAATCTTGTCGTCGGCGCGGTCAGCGGCGTAACGGACGGATTCAAGCGACGCCTTTCTCATTTGAAGGAGCTCCGCTCTCATTCTCGTCTTTCTATGGAACCAGAAATTCTTGGAATCACGATAGCCGTAATCTACGGGAAGAGCGGGGAAATCTTTTGCTCTTACGCCGTTGATGATTGCGTCGCTGTATTTTTTCTTCATGAGAATTTTATCTACGCGAAGAATGAAGTGTGCGCCGAATTTGGACGTGATACCGTTGAAATCGTGGTAAGGTCCTTCATAACCGTTGAGCTCTCCCGCTTGGTCTTTATCCGCGCCGTCAAGCTCGCGCATCCAAGTACATTCAATCGCTTGGATTGCGTCCGTCAAGACCATGGGGCGCTTTTCGCCCGTTTCTTCTTCAATCATGCTCTTTTCAAGCTTGAAGTTGCATTTGGGCATCTTTTCCGAAGGCTTATCCCCCGGCCAAGAAAGTTTTACCGCTTCTTTAAAGGTCGCGGGCTTGTCGTCGATAAAGTTCAACGTGCATTTTCCGTTGCGAAGAATGTTTTGCGCGGTGTTGGAAGAGTTACGGCAACTCAAAAGCATTGCGTAATATTCCTTACCTGCAACGTAATACGGTTGAACCAACGAATACGGTCCAAGCGTCGTCATACCATCTTCACAAAGGGTGGAAATGATAACGGTAGGCATCGGGAAAAACAAAGACGTTTGATAGAAATTATCCACGATGCGAAGATTTTCAAAACTGCTCATTTTTTATTCTCCTTTTTATTGTTTTTTATTTTTAGGCTATTTAGCCGTTATTACCTTTTCAAGCAAAGGATAAACCGTTTCAAAATCGACGTTCTCCATTGCCCAACAAATAATCGACTCGGCAAGAAAGTCCGCGAAAAATTGCGGATTTTCTAAATTCTTTGCTTTGCAAAGGGGTAAGATAAAGGACGCGATTTGACTGCGAAGTAGTTTGTGCCGAGCAGGAAACCCTACCGACGCCATCTTAGCCGCTTCAGGATCGAAAAAAAGCTTTTCGTTGCGCCCTGCAAATTCCCTTAATAAATCGTAAAGTCCTTTAAAAAGGCTTTTAGGCTCTTCATAGGAAAGTATAGACATTTCGTGAAGATATCTCTTCCAGTCCTCGTAAACAAACGAGCCCACTAACATTTCCTTGGATTTGAAATAATTATACACAGTCCCGACGCCAACTCCGCAAGCGCTTGCAATCGAGCGAATGGTCGTTTGTGAATATCCGCGCTCGAAAACTTGCCTTTTTGCCTCGATAAGCAACTGCTCTTTTAAGTTTTCAATAACTTTCGGCAATCTTTTTCTCCTTTCTGCGTGATTCACGTTCACGTACGGCTCTTTGCTTTTTGTTTTTATGAACGTGTTCATTTAATATTATATCTTCTTTTGTTTATACTGTCAAGTATAAAAATAAAAAAACTTCTAAAATAAGCGAAAATGACAGCTCTTTCGGCATAAAATACAGGTTTTGCATTTTATACTCTTCATCTCGTACATGCTACCAACATATTTTTTTCAACGCGTACATGGTATAGTCCAACGCATACAACTCGTATATGGTATAGGGATAAATATTTCAACGCATACCTGCCATACTTATCTTGTGGTAATATAGTAAAATACTCCAAAAGCGTTTTACGGCTTTTGGAGTATTTTTCCTTGTTGATAACTATTTTTTATATGCTTAGCTTATTTTTATTCTTTAATTAAACAATTTTTCGATTGCATTGGAAATTTCCGCGTCTTTTTCGTAGTTTTCACTAACCGTTTTTGTACCGTCTTCGGGCAAAATCCCCCTACTATGTATGCAGTTTTCGCTTTTCGGCCAGTAGATTTGCGCAGTGGTCAGCTTAATTGCGTCCACGTCGCCGATAAACCCGAAGGGATAGGTTGACTGCATAATTCCCTTGCCATAGGTCTTGGCTACGCCGTTTCGCTCACTCAAGCAGATATCGGAATACGTGATTGCGCCATAGTCCAGCATACTGCCTAACAGACACTCGGACGCCGAAGCCGTCAAGGAATCGGCAAGGACTTTTATCTTGCTTGTTTCTTGGAAGTAGTCCTCGTAATAGGAGTCTTTCGAATAGAATTTTTCCTTTTGGCCTTCACGGTACTTCGCAAGGGCAACCAACGAAGAACCGCTTTCCCCTTTACAGAAATAGGACGCGATTTCCTGCAGAATGTTCATATATCCGCCGCCGTTGGAGCGCAAATCGAGCACAAGGTTGGTTTTTCCTTCTTCCTTGAATTTATCCATTGCCAGCTTGAACTCCGTCGCCGCGTTGCCGTTGAACTGCGTCAAGCGGATATACGCCGTTTTCTCATCCAACACCGTCAAGGGTTCGCCAAGCGCGGTTATATCCGTACCTTCCTTGCCTGTAAAAGAGTATGCCGTCGTTGAAGAACGGTAGAATACGTAATTTTCAACAAACGTCTTTTTGCAAATTTCAAAGGTTTGTTCTTGTCCGTTGCGCGAAATCTTTAAAATAAAAATTTCGTCTTTCGCGCGGGCTTGAAGGAATTCAAAAAATTGCTCGTAATCGTTGCTTTCCGTAATCGAACTCTCGTCCATGCCATAGCCGATTATGCAATCCCCTTCTTGAATCCCCACCGACTCCGCAGGGGAATTCCCGGATACGCGTTGCACCAAGAGTTGTTTGTTACCCTGCGCGTCTTGCGTTAGGAAGGTGATGCCTAATCCGCTCCATTCCCCCGTTGCGTCCGAGAGCATACTCTTGTATTCATCGGGCGTCATATATTCGGAATAGAGGTCGAGCAGGTCGTTGTTCACCGCGTCGAAAAGTACGCCGTAGAACTGTTCGTCCGTGATTTTCTCGTAATAATGGGTTTGGATTTGGTTCTTGATGCGTTTGAGCGCTTTAAGTCCACTGTCGTATTGCAAATCGCTCGTAAAATAGCCCGCAGCGAACATGCCTACCGCCAAAGCGATACTTCCAAATTTGTTCCAAAAAACGGACGCTCTCTTCTCGTCCGTTTTAGGTTGCGGTTGAGGGCGCGTTTGCTGCCCGTCCGCGTTATCTTCTGTGAAAAATTCTTCCGTTTCGGGATAATCTTTTTTCATATTACTTTCCTTTTATTTTTATTGATCCAAGAGTTTATACAAAATAGTAAGCACGCGGAAGGAAACGGCGTCGGGGAAAAGACGAATGTTCAGCCCCGTTGCTTTCTCAATTTTATCCAAGCGGTATAAAAGCGTGTTGCGGTGCATGTATAAATTTCTTGACGTTTCGCTCACGTTCAGGCTGCAACGCAAAAACTCTTCCGCCGTCGCAACCATTTCTTCATCTTCGAGTATTTCACGGCTCCCTTCGTCCATAAGCTCGGATAAGTACTGTACAAGCTTACTTTCGGAAGCGTCTTCGAGCATTTTGACAAGCATATATTCGCGATAGGTATGCACGCTGCCCTTATCAGAAAAGACAGTTGCGTAGCGAAGCGCGCTCGACGCCTGCGCGTACGAAAGAGAAGCGTCTTTAATACTCTTCACCGTCGATCCGACGCCCACTACCACGTCAAGACCAAGCTCTTCCTTTAAAGATTGTACCAAAAATTCAGCGTAATCAGCTGACGAATGGTATTCTTGCTCATCGGCTTTTAAAAATTTAACGAAAGCGCAGCGTTCGCTGTCTATACGCACCACTGCGTCCAAGCTGTTCCCTGCGTACTGCGCGATTAGCCCGAGCGTTTCTTCCATAAGTTTTTGCACGCGTAACACGAGCACAAAACACTCAAAACCCGACACCGAGAATTTATTTTCAAAAGTGGCAATAGCCTTAGAAGTACATTCGCCGAGAAGTATCTTTTTAAGATATTCGCTCTTGGTCAGGTTTGCTTCTTTTTCCGAAAAGCTTTCAATATACGCAGGCAACAACAGCGCGTATCTCTTCACTTCTTCCGTCACTGAAAAAAGTACGCCGACGTACCCGTTTTGCTTATATGAAAAACGGAAAAAGACGTGTTCGCCATCGTCGGTCATATCGTCGAATTGTCTGTCGCAAACGGGAACGTCCGTTTCAATCGAATCTTCACGATAATAGGCAAACGGTACGCTTAATTGTTCTGTTATATTTTGCGAAATTCTATCAAGTTCCTTCATTTTTACTCCTCAACGCTTTGAATCGAGCGGTGTATTCCCCTACTCTGCTTGGGCTCGGGTTTGAATTTCATTGACTACACTATCATTATACCACAATCAAAAAAATTTTTCAAGGATTTTCTAAGCCTCGACGCATTTTTCACAAAATTCTCCCGATAAGCTCTCTTAATTTTTTTTAGTTTTTTTATAATTTGCGAAAAAAGGCTTTTTTTGTATTGACAAGGCGCAAAAAAAGTGTTATAATATTGACTACATAAATATATTATGTAACGGAGCGCCCGCTCCACGCAAGAAGAAAATTTATTTAGGAGATTTGTGTTATGAGTGAAAGAGACAACCTTCTCAACGATAAAGAAACGCAAAACACCCAACTTCAGCTTGACCTTTCGGCTACTTCCACTGAGCTCACAGAGGCTGTTGCTCCTGTAGAAAAACCCAGTAAAAAACAAGCTAAGAAAGCAAAGAAAGCTGAAAAGAAAGCCGCTAAGAAAACAAAAAAGGCTGAAAAGAAAGCTGCTAAAAAAGCAAAAAAGGCTGAGAAAAAGGAAGCTAAGAACTGCCCTAAGAAAGGCTCGAAAAAGCTTGCGATCTTTGCTTGGCTTACCCTTTTGGTATCTATCGCATGCGCGGTAGCGCCTGTTGCTACCTTGCTTGGCCGCAAATACGTTTTGATTGAAAACACGACCTTGCTGAACGGTTTCTTCGGCGCAGCCAGAGTGTTATCGCGTAAACTTGGTACAGAGTTGTTCGCAACGTATGATAACGTTTTTGTCAGCGGTTTAATCGGTAAAGTTTACGGCGGTTGCCTTTTGATTCTTCCCGCAGTTGTTGCTTTCACCCTCATCCTTACTCTCGTTGCTTCCTTCAGCGCGAAAAAATCCCGCGGAGTTTCGAAGTTCGTTACCTTTATTAACTTCCTTTATTTCTTCTGCGGCGCTGCGCTCTTCACGTTTATCAATTGGAAATCCGGCGACGGACAAATCAAGTTCAACCTTGCAGCACTCGCAGCTACCGGCGTTACCTTCTTACTCTTCATCATTTGCCTTATCGTAGGCAAAGCTAAGTGCAAGAAGTCCGAAAAGGCTGAAGAAGTAAACGTTGCTGAACTTGTTGAAGAAAACGATGATACTACGAAGAAAGAAAGCGATGAAGCGCTCCTTGAAAACGTTGATCCCAACACGCAAAATCTCGGCAACTCTGAGAACGTATGCGGTGTTGTAGAAGAAAAAACTACCGTACGCGATCAATTCCATGGCTTGACCTTCGGTTCTTCCTTCATGAAAAATAAGCAAAGCTTGATGGGTAACGACGCAAAGGAAGTGGAATGTTCTTCCACGGAAAATACCCTTGCATACGACTGGTTCCTTGAATCCTTGACGGGCGAAGAAAGACGTGAATTCGTTTCCTTGTTCGTTTACAAGAATCTTCCCGGTACGGCAACTCTTCCCGTTTACGTGCCCGGTGGCGACAACTATATGTTCTTCCGTCGTTTCTTCTTGAACCTTGGAAAGTATAGAAACCACGTTTCCCAAGGCTTGCTTGAAAAGATGTATAACTACATGGTTTACACCTATTAATCTTAAAATCTTATACCTCGTTGCTGATTCGCAACGAGGTATTTTTTTACCGTTATTTTTATTTAATAATTACTCCGCGCAAGTTAATCTTACGCGGAGTTCTGTTTTTCTTTAAGATATTCCTTTAAAAGTTGTTTACTTTTTAACCTTGAGAGTAACGAGGATTTCTCCGTCCGACGTTTGCGTGCGGGTAAGGCATACGCTATCCACTAAGAACAGCCCCCTACCGTGTTCGGAGAATACGTCCGAGCATACGCTTTTTTCGGGCAAAAGATAGGGTTTTGTGGACGTTATTTTTAAATTGATAAGCCCGTCTTTTATCTCGGTATGCAACGACGCGATTCCGTCCGAATGTTTTAATACATTTCCGACAAGTTCGCTCACAACCAACTTACTGTCAAAAATACTCTCCATCGGGATTTCAAAGCGGAGAAGATGCTCGCAAAGACGTTCCATTGCTTCTTGCAGGTCTTTCAAATCATTGACTTTAAAAAACATTTCTTCTCCTCCTTTGTCGTTTTTGAATGGATTAAGCGAACGCTTATTCCACTTTTTCTAATTTTTCTTTGAGTTTAGCAAGTACCTTTCGTTCTAAGCGCGAGACGAACATCTGGGACACGCCCAAGCGCTTTGCCGTTTCGCTTTGAGAAAGCTCGTCAACAAAACGGTATTTGACTACTTTACGTTCGGTGTCCGTCAGGTACTGCATTGCCGCGCGTAGCGTTTCCTTAGTTTCAAATTCTTCGTATTTATCCTCGGGATCTGCAATCAGTCCGTACAGCGATTGCTCGTTGTCATCGTCGCCCATGCGCATTCCGTCAAGAGAGACCGTGCCTGCAATTTCAAGGGCGCGAACAACTAATTCTTCCGAAACGCCTATACCTTCTGAAATTTCCTTGATTTTGGGTTTTTCACCGTTTTTGGCTTGGTATTCATTGCAAAAGGCGCGAACGCGCGCTCCGACTTCGCTCAGCCGCCTCGGTACTTTCACCAGCCGAGATTTATCGCGGAAATAATTTTTTATTTCCCCTGCAATCGTGGGCGTAATAAAGGTGGAGAACTGCATCCCAAGCGAAGGATCGAAACGGTCTATTCCACGCAAAAGCGCGAGTGACGCCACCTGTTTCAAATCGTCGTACTCCACACCCCTTCCCACAAATTTCTTTGCGAGAATATCGGCTATGTACAAGTATTTTTCCGCGATTTGATTCCTGATAGAAACGTCGCCCGTCTGCTTATACCGTATAAAAAGTTCGTTTGTCTTTTCTTCCGCCATCACACTCACGCTGCGAACGAGATTTTTACAACCCGCTCCTTCTCTTTTTCAAAATCAACTTTTCCAAGCAACGCGTCCAAAAGCGCGTAGGAAATTTCATCCTCGATCCCCTCTTCCTTTTCCCCGGGTTCGCCGACGCCTATAACCGCGCAGGATAAAGCTTCGCCCGTTTCAAAACGGACGCTTGCCTTTTTAAAGCCGTTACGCTTTAAAATGAGTAGGCTTTCGGTTACGCACACCTTGAAGTCCTCGGACGAGTCGGGATCAAAACCGACGAGTGCGCAAAGTCCGCCCGTCGTCAAACGCACGGTTGTGAAATACTCCCCTTCTAAAGGTAATTCTATCGTGAATACGTTCATCTTTACGCTATCTCCATAATGCTGTCAAGCGAACAAATCAAAAAGAGTTTTTTGATCTTCGCGGGCAGGTTGACAAGGGACATGGTATGCCCATTTGTCTTTACCTTCTTCAAAATCTTCACAAACGTTCCGAGCGTGGTGCTGTCGATAAACGCAAGCTCAGCGCAGTCGAAATGTAAATTCGCAGGCGAGTTTTCATACGCGCTAACTACGATATTATAAAATTCTTCCGCGTTGCCTGCGTCTATATCGCCCAAAAGGTTAAACGCAAGCTTGTTTTCGTTAAGTCCGTTCAAACGCACTTGTTCCATAATTTTTCTCCTCTTTCGCGCTTTCGCGCGGTTGATTGGCTTTGAATGTCTTATATATATGTAACGCAAACGGGCGGGATTCTAAACGCTCCGCCCGATTTTTTTTATAAAAGTATAGAAAATACGTTAAAAATCACGCCTATGAGCACGGCTATCACGTAAGAAAAGGCTATCATCGCAAGGTTACGTTTCCACTTTTTCGTGTTTTTGAGCAATACGACAAACCCAAGCCCTGCATTTGCGCAAAGCCCTGCAAGGCAAGAACCAAAACTGATTCCGCCCATTAAAAAGGTTTCCGTTATAACCACGGACGAGGCGCAATTGGGGATTAATCCGATTGCCGACGTCAAAAAGGGCTGTAAAAATAAATTCTTTTGCATAAACGCAGAAAAACTCGCTTCGCCGACAAGTTCAATCAAATACCCAAGCGCAAAATTGACGAAAAAGATAAACCCTGCTACCTTGAGCGCGTGCAACAACGGTACGACGAAATAGGTATAGACCGGTCTTGCTGAATCGTGCGGTTTACCGCAAGAAACACACTCGCCCTGCGATAACTGTTCCTCGAGATACCCGCGCATAAAAATCTCATGCACGGTGGCAGGCGCTTTGTCTGCATCGTAAACGGGCTTTTGACGGAGTTTTTCCGCCTTACCTATCCATTTTAAAACCGCATCCACGCCATATCCAACAAGCGCGCCTAAAAGGATTTTACTCACAAACAAGGGGAGCAGGTACGCCGCTCCGACGCCGTCCGAAAGCAAAATGATAAACGCTTCGTCGCTGGTAGAGAGAAAAATCGCGAACAACGTACCCATAGTGATATATTTTTGCTCGAACAGTTTTGCCGACATTACCGAAAAGCCGCATTGCGGAATTAAACCCGTCGCAGCGCCTATAAGCGGCGCAGCTTTGCCCTGCAAACGCTTAGACGAAGACAAATCCGTTTTGTTTTCAAGAAGTTCTATCGCTACGTAAACGATAATCAGCCAAGGAAGCAGCGTAAGCGTATCCTTTAACGCGTGATCCAACGCGTGCAAAAATTCATGCATTACACTCCTCCTTTTTTCGGGACGTTTAACGTCGTCGTCAAAGGAATGGACGCCTTTGCATTTAAGCTCATATCCGCAAAATTGCCGTTTTGGAATTGAATTAACCCTTCCGCCGCGATCATGGACGCGTTGTCGGTACAAAATCTCTTTTCTGGCAATACGAGCTTAATCCTCTTTTTTTCGCAAGCCGATTTCAAACTTTCGCGAAGATAGGTGTTTGCGCCGACGCCACCGCCGACCGTTACGGTATCTACACGCTTTTCTTTCACCGCTTCCATTGTCTTTTCGACAAGTACGTCGATTGCGGCTTTTTGGAAAGAACACGCCACGTCCGCCTTGGAATAAGCTTCACCCTTTTGCTCTTTTGTATGGCAATAATTGATGACCGCCGTCTTTAAGCCGCTATAAGAGAAGTTATATCCGCCGCCTCCCTTGAACATTTTAGGGAGGGTAACGTTCGCCACGCCTTCTTTTGCGCAGTTTTCTATATTCGGTCCGCCGGGGTATTTCAGCCCTAACACTCTCGCCACTTTATCAAATGCTTCGCCGACCGCGTCGTCGAGCGTTGCGCCGAGAATTTCAAATTCCGTTTGATTTTTTGCGTACAAAATCGCCGTGTGACCGCCGCTGCAAAGCAGAGTAACGAAAGGCGGTTTCAATGTCTTGTCCGTCAAATACGACGCGGCAAGATGCCCGCGAATATGATTTACCGCAATTAGCGGCTTATTGAGCGCGTAAGCAAGCGATTTTGCAAAGGATACCCCAACGAGCAACGCGCCGAGTAAGCCAGCACCGTAAGTAACGGCTATGGCGTCGATATCCTGATAGGTAATGCCTGCGTTTTGGACTGCGCGCTCTACCACCTTCGCAATCTCGTCCGTGTGCGCGCGAGAGGCTATTTCGGGAACTACGCCGCCGTACAGGGCTTGAATGGTTGCTGAAGAGGCAATCTCGTCGGATAAAACCTCACGACCGCGGATTACAGCTGCCGCCGTTTCGTCGCAGGAGGACTCTATCCCCAAAATAATCGGGGATTCTTTGTTTATATCAAGATTGTCGAAAGGATTGTACATACCTTGCCTCCATTTACGTTCAACGCATACCTGCCCCTATCGGAGCGTATAAATGTAATCGGTGGCGGTTGCCACCGATTAAGCATATTAAGACTTTTTCAGATAATCGATAATAAAGCCGTGGATATCGCCGTCCATGACCGCTTGAATATCTCCTTTTTCATAGCCCGTGCGGTGGTCTTTCGCCATCGTGTACGGACAAAATACGTAAGAGCGGATTTGCGCGCCCCACTCGATTTTCTTCACGTCGCCCTTTAAAGCATCCGCTTCCGCTTGACGTTCTTGAATCTTTCTTTCAAGAAGCTTCGAACGCAGCATTTGGAAACAAAATTCTTTGTTTTGAAGCTGAGAACGCTCATTTTGGCATTGTACCACAATCCCTGTCGGGAAGTGTGTGATACGAACTGCGGACGCTACTTTGTTTACGTTTTGACCGCCTGCGCCGCCCGAGTGATAAATATCGATACGGATATCGTCGTCGTTGATTTCCACTTCGTTGTCGTCTTCTACCTCGGGCATAACTTCAAGGGAGCAAAAGGACGTTTGTCTGCGCTTGTTCGCGTCGAAGGGGGAAATACGGACAAGGCGGTGTACGCCCATTTCCGCTTTCAAGAACCCATAAGCGTTTTCACCTTCTACACGGAAATCCACGCTCTTATAGCCTGCGCCGTCGCCTGCTTCTCTATCGAGTTCGATAACTTTAAAGCCGCGCTTTTCGCAATATCTGCAATACATTCTGTAAAGCATGGAGCACCAGTCACAAGCTTCCGTACCGCCTGCGCCTGCGTGCAGGGCAAGCATAGCGTTGTGGGAATCGTAAGGCCCTTTCAAGATGGCGCGGATACGCATATCTTCAATTTCCTTTTCTGCCACTACGAGCATTTCATCAAGCTCGGCAACCAAGCTTTCGTCGCCCGTTTCTTCAATGAGATCAATAACGTCGCCTGCGTCCGAAAGCGCTTGTGCGCCTTCTTCGTACGCCGTAATTTTGTTGCGGATCGCCGCTACCTCTTTGCCGATTTTGGTGGATCTTTCAAGGTCTTGCCAAATATCAGGGTTTTCCTGTTCCTTTTCAAGTTCCGCAAGGCGTATTTTTTGATTGTCGATATCGAGCGCGTAGCCTGCTTCTTCGAGCACCGCGCGCATATTTTGGATTTTAAATCTATAATCGTCTGCTTTGAACATACTATTCCTTATTTCTCTTCGTTGTCCTTATTCGTTGCATTCGTTTGCGTGGATTGAACAGGTTGCGCAGGTCTATTAGAAGACATTGCACTCAAAGGCACGGGCATTTGTCTGCGAAGCGGTTTACGCGCCGCCGTGGACTGCGTTGCCGTTTGTCCGGTGGGGGCAGATACGGGACGAGCAGCGTTTTGCGCCGTTTGAGGCTGCGCCGGACGCATTTCCACCTTAACCTTCAAAAGCACGGAAATCGTCGTTCTTTGGATACGTTCAACCATTTCGTCGAACATATCGAACCCTTCTTTTTTATACGAGATGACGGGATCTACTTGACCGTACGCACGAAGACCGATACCTTTTCTAAGCTGATCCATTGCGTCGATATGATCGATCCAGTTTCTATCAACCGTCATGAGCAATACGTGTCTTTCTGCGCTGTAGAAATCAGCTCCGAGCGCTTTGAGCTCTTCTATTTTCTTTTCGTATTCCTTAATCGCTTTCTTCGTGATTTTGGAAATCGCCATTTCGTAATCCCATCTTACGAGCTTTTCACGGGTTACGTAATTGCAACCTTCGGGTAAAATCTTCGCTTCGAGGGCTTGATTGAGTTCCACTTCACTCCAAAGCTCAGGCAAGTCTTCGATATTGACCGTGCTCGCTACAACCTCCGCAACGTAATCGGGGATATATTTCAAAATTTGTTCGTGGACGTTTTCGCCCTTCAAGACCTTCATACGTTCCGCGTACATAACTTCACGTTGCTTGTTCATGACGTCATCGTATTGAAGAACGTTTTTACGGATACCGAAGTTTCTGCCTTCGATATTCTTTTGCGCGTTTTCAATACCGCGCGAAAGCATCTTCGATTGCAAACAGGTATCTTCGTCGATTTTGAAGGAGTCGTAAAGCGCCTTCATTCTTTCGCCGCCGAAACGCTTTACAAGATCGTCTTCCAAGGACAAGAAGAATACCGATAAACCGATATCCCCTTGACGGCCTGCACGGCCACGGAGCTGGTTGTCTATACGGCGGGATTCATGGCGTTCGGTACCGATAATGCAAAGCCCGCCCGCTGCGATTACTTCTTCCTTTTCCGCATCCGTTTGCGCTTTGTAATACTCGTAAACCTTCACGTAACGTTCGCGGAGTGTTTGGATGTTTTCAGGCACGTCGGTAATGTACGTGCTGATTGCAAGCTCAATATCTTCAGGGGTTGCGCCCTCTTCACGCAAACGCTTTTTCGCGAGATATTCAGGGTTACCGCCGAGCAAGATGTCCGTACCACGACCAGCCATGTTCGTGGAAATGGTTACCGCGCCCTTCTTACCTGCTTGCGCTACGATTTCCGCTTCGCGTTCGTGGTTCTTTGCGTTCAAGATATTATGTCTAACGCCGTTTCTCTTAAGAAGTCTTGAAATTTCTTCCGATTTATCAACGGACGAAGTACCGACAAGGATAGGCTGGCCCGCTGCGTGACGTTCTACGATCTCGTTTACGATCGCGCGCTTTTTACCATCTACCGTCGAATAGACCATATCGGGCAAATCCACACGTTGAATGGGTTTGTTGGTGGGGATTTCCACAACGTCCAAAGAGTAAATCGTTCTAAATTCCGCTTCTTCCGTCTTTGCCGTACCCGTCATACCCGAAAGCTTTTTATATAATCTGAAGTAGTTTTGGAAGGTAATCGTTGCATAGGTCTTATTTTCACTTCTAACCTCTACCCCTTCCTTCGCTTCGATTGCTTGGTGCAAACCGTCCGAATAACGACGGCCGATCATCAATCTGCCCGTAAATTCGTCAACGATAATAACTTCGCTTTCATTTACGATATAGTCCTCGTCAAGCTTGAAAAGCTTGTGCGCCTTGAGCGCTTGTTGAATGTGGTGGTTAAGGTCTGCGTGTTTAATTTCCGCAATATTGTCGATATGGAAGAAACGTTCCGCTTTACGAGCACCGCTGTCCGTAAGTTCGACCGTTTTTTCCTTTCTCGAAATGATATAATCCCAGTCCTTGTTCTTTGCAAGCGATTTTTTGCCTTCGGGCGCGTTTGCCGCCGCCAAAGCGCGCTTTTCCGCGAGCTCTGCCTCGTAGTTCGCTTGTTCTTCCAAGGTCATCGTGGTATAATCCACCTCATCTTCTTCATCTTCTTCGATTTGGGCTACCTTTTTCTTTTTGCTCTTCTTGTTTTCACGAAGCTGTCTGTATTCTTCGTCTTCCTGTTCTTTCAATTCGTCGTCAAATCCGCCCGAAAGCGTGCGAACGAATTTATCCACTTGCACGTACAAATCCGAGGATTTTTCGCCTTTGCCCGAAATGATGAGCGGGGTTCTTGCTTCGTCGATTAAAATGGAGTCAACTTCGTCCACGATCGCAAACGTAAGATCGCGCTGAACCATCTTCTTGATGTCCGTTTTAAGATTGTCACGAAGATAGTCGAACCCGAATTCGTTGTTCGTACCGTAAACGATATCGCACTTGTACGCATCGCGCTTTTCGTCGTCTTCCATACCGGGTACGACTACGCCGACGGTAAGCCCCATAAACTTGTGTACCTTACCCATCCATTCCGCGTCACGCTTTGCAAGATAGTCGTTAACCGTGACTACGTGTACGCTTTTACCCGTCAATGCGTTGAGATACGCGGGAAGCGTCGAAACGAGCGTCTTACCTTCACCCGTACGCATTTCTGCGATACGGCCTTGATGCAAACAAATACCGCCGATAATCTGTACGCGGAAATGTTTCATCTTAAGTACACGCCAAGCTGCCTCACGGAGCGCGGCAAACGCGTCGGGAAGAATATCGTCAAGCGTTTCTCCCTTAGAAAGACGGTCCTTTAAAATCGGCGTTTGCGATTTTAATTCCTCGTCGCTCATTGCAGCGTAGTAGCTTTCTTTCGATTCTACAATATCCGCAATCTTGCCCAGCTTTTTCAAGCTTTTTCTTGCATCCGTGCCCATTAAATAATTCACTAATCCCATTGAAAAACTCCAACTGTTTATTGTTTGGCGCAAGGAAACCCCACGCCGTTTTATTCCACTTTCTATTGTACAATATTTTGCCGTAAAATCAAAGCGTTTTTAAGCGTTTTTAAGAAAAAAATCCGTCGATTTCCCACGAATTTACCTTTCTTAAACGTATATTTAGACATATATTGCGACCATTTTAAATATAACCGCTTCCGCTCCCTTTTAATCAAACTTTTGAAATCCTCGAAAAAACCTTATAAAAATCTTCCCGCTCATTTTGATTTTTTAAGAAATTCGGCCGAAAAACAAAAGGACAGATACGCATTCGTCGCATACCTGCCCTGCCTATTTTTGTTTTTTTGTTATTCCGCGTAGGAGCGTAAAACACTGAAAAGTTCTTCGTCTATCTCACCGTAATATTCGCGGTATAAATTCTCTAATGCGGTTACGTGCTCGTTATCGAATATCGAATAGGAGCTAACCACGCCGAACGTCTTATCCAAAAAAGTGATTGAAAACAATTGCGCGTCGAGCTCTAAGGGTTGCAAATGCAAAGGCAAATCTTTAAATTCGCCGTCTTCGTCCTTTTTCCAACGCTCGATAATTTCCGCCTTTTCGCGCGAGATTTTCGCCTGCATTTGTCTGTGCTGATAGTAATGCCGCATTTCGTGCGCCACTATCCCCACTAAAATTATTTTTTGGTAATTGTAGCCCAAACGCCCGAAAAATTTTCTGAATTTCTTATAGTCGTAAAAAACTGCAAAATGCTTTCCGTAATGCGCGAAAAGCATCGTCGCATTCTTTTCTAAAAGTTCCGTTTCAAAGATTTGCGGCTCCTTTACGTAACCAAACTCACGGCATAAACGCCATACCGTATATTCCAAAAGGCGCACGTAATCCTTTTTTCTAAATTTTCCGTAACGGTTTTTCGCGCTCATTAAAAGTCCCCTAAAACTTCTCCGCCAAGCAAATGAATATGCATGTGCGGCACGGTTTGACCGCCGTTTTCACCCTGATTGATAATTACACGGTAACCGTCTTGAAGCCCCAACTCGCCTGCAAGCGCAGGAATTTTCTCAAAGCAATGTTTGATAATCTCCGCCTTTTCGCCGTCCATTTCCGAAAATGACGCAAAATGCGTTTTGGGAATACATAAATAATGCAGTTTTGCCTTGGGCTCAATGTCACGAATTACGATTATTTTATCGTCTTCGTAAAGACGGGGCGAGGGAATTATCCCTGCTATAATTTTACAAAAAACACAATTTTCCATAGTTTTTTACTCCTTATTTTATTGTTTAGTTCTTCACAGAAAAATCAAGCAAAACAGACGAACCGTCCTTTAAATGAGAGAATTTCGTTTCAGTCAAGGCGAAGACCGCAGGCAATACCGAGCAGTATTGTCAAGGGCTTCAACGAAGAATCAAGCGAAATAGACGAACCGTCCTTTGAATGAGAGAATTTCGTTTCAGTCAAGGCGAAGACCGCAGGCAATACCGAGCAGTATTGTCAAGGCTTCAACAAAGAATCAAGCGAAATTATCCATTCAAAACGCAAAGAAGACCGTCTCCAAACACCTCTTCAACTCGTACTTGGGTGGGACGTTTACCGATATCACCGCGAACGTAAAGACGAAGATAGTTTTCGGAATAACCTTCGGTATAACCGTCGATAACGTTTTCGGGAACAATCGTTAGCGTTTGCCCAAGATATTTTTTAAGGTAGTTTTGTTTTTGTTCTAAGCCTTTGGCAAGAATACGCTCCATCCGTTGCTTTTTGACCGACGCGGGAAGTTCTTTATATTTTTTATAGGCGTTGGTGCCCTCGCGGGGAGAGTACGGAAAGGCGTGGATTTGTGAAAAGCCCGCTTCGGTAACAATCGCAAGAGATTGAATAAAGTCCTCTTCCGTTTCCGTGGGAAAACCTACGATAATGTCCGTTGTAATCGACGCGTTTGGAAATGCCTTATAAAGCATTTGGCATTTTTCAAGGTATTCTTCGCGCGTGTAGTGACGGTTCATGCTCTTTAAAACGGAATTCGAGCCGCTTTGTAAGGATAAATGGAATTGCGGCGCGAAACTATCCATTTGCTTTATCGCGTCTATAAATCTTTCCGTGATTAAGCTCACTTCAATAGATCCTAACCTAATACGTGTCTTTGCGTGTTTCACGAGGAACAAAAGATCGGCAAGATCACGACCTTTCCCGTCTTTATACGCCGAAACGTCTATGCCCGTAATCACCGTTTCAAAGGCCGTGCTCTCTAAAATTTCACGCGCGGCGTCGTCTGCGTCACGCGAACGGTTACGGCCTCGAAGATAGGGGATTACGCAATAGGAACAAAATCTGTCGCAACCGTCTTGAATTTTAACGAAATTGCGCGTTTTTAGACACTCGGGCGTGGGCAGGTCTTCATACACTCGCCCACAGTCCTCTATATACGTGCGGCCATAAGGCGCGGTAAACTGTTCTTTTGCAAGCTCTAAAATCTTGCCCTTGCATTTTGCGCCAAACACCGCATACACGTTTTTATCAAGAAAATCTTGCGGGGATTTCTCGGACGCGCAACCACAAACGATAATTTTTGCCTGCGGATTAAGTTTTTGTAATTTGCCGACGGTTTGCCGACTTTTTCGTTCCGCTTCGCCTGTGACCGCGCAGGTATTTAAAATATATAAATCCGCTTTTTCAAGCTCTCGCGACACTTCGTAACCAAGCTGTTCAAGACCGCGAATAAGCGAACCGCTCTCTACGTCGTTGACCTTGCAACCGAGGGTAAAAACGACTGCTCTCATACCTGCCCCCCGCATTTGTCTGTTTTTTCACCAAGTTCGCCAAGCGAAAACATGACGATGGACGTCAAGGCAACACAAGCCGTTTCCGCGCGCAAAATACGTTTGCCGAGCGTAACTGAAGAAAATCCAAGCGAGTTCGCAAGCGCTTCTTCCGACTTGGAAAATCCGCCTTCGCTGCCCACGACCATTGCCGTTGAACCGCAAGGCGAGTTTAAGTCCGCTTGGCTTTCAAGCGCAAATTCGCAAGCGAAGAGTTTGTTTTCATATCCGTTTAAAAGCTCCAACGCTTCTTTCAAGGTTTTTGCATAGCGCACGGTAGGCGCAAATGAGCGCAGACACTGCTTTGCGCTTTCCTTAGATATCTTATTTAAACGTTCAAGCTTGTTTTCGTTCATAAATGCGGAAGAATATTCGGAAGAAAAAGCAATAATCTCTTTCACGCCAAGCTCCACCGCTTTTTGTACGATAAACTCGTTTTTATCGGCATTTTTTAAATACCCAAACGCCAAAGCAACGGGCGTTTCCGCTTCTTTATCCCCTTCGCAAACGCCTAATACGTTGAGTAGCATTGACTTCTTTTCAACGTTCGCGACAATACAGGTATATTCCTTTCCGCTGTTATCCAGCAGAATTACTTCGTCGCCAACGCCCAAACGGAGTACGTTTTTCGCGTGCTCAAACTCCTCGCCCGTTAAGGTCGCTGTTTCGCCGATTTTTTCGACGAAAAATCTTTTCAACGCAGACATACCCCCTCCTTATCGGTGTTTTAACACCAAAGCAAACCATTCGCCTTTGCGCGTTTCGCGCACAATTTTCATGCCGACTTCTTCATACGCGGTCTTCACCATTTCCAAACGGCTTTCGATAATTCCGCTTAAAATAAGTACACCGTCCTTTTTTAAGTTCTTAGGGATTGAGGGCGCGAGCATTTTTAAGATCTCGCCTGTGATATTCGCCATCATAACGTCCCCTACGATATCGGTATCGTCTAAAAGGTTCGAATGCGCGACGACTGTTTTATCGGCTACGCCGTTGAGCGCCGCATTGTGCGTTGCGCTCGTAACAGCAATCGGATCTATGTCCGTTAAGTACGCTTTTTTCGCTCCGAGCTTGATCGCCGAAATACCTAAAATACCACTGCCGCAACCAACGTCGATACATACAGAGTCGGACGTGACGTATTCTTGCATGAGCTCTACGCAGGAGGACGTCGTTTCGTGTTCGCCCGTACCAAACGCCATGTTGGAGTCGAGAAGAACAACCTGCTCGTCTTCTTTCTTTTCGTAGTCTATCCATTCGGGAACAACCACGATTTTACCCAAATGAATAGGTCTAAAATGCTTTTTCCAAACGTCAATCCAGTCGTCGCCGTCAACGCCGCGCTTGGTGTCTTCCAGCGTGCCGAATTCAAGCGCGCCGCCCGATAACTCTTTCGCGTTTTGGATATCTTTTAAAATGTTTTTAATCGTTTCCTTAGCGACGTCGTCCGCTACGTAGCATTTCACGAGCACGTCGGAGTTTTTGTCCGTCGTTAATTCGTCGTCCATATAATCCCAGTATTGCGCATCCTTACATTTTTGGAGCGCGATGACGTCGGCAACGTCGCAAATGGTTACACCAAAATCGGTATAACCCCACATAATGTCCGCGATAATCTCGCTCGCTTCCGTTGTTGTATGAATAGTCAATTCCGTATATTTCATAGTTTCACCTCTTAGCTATATTATACCATACGGATATTAAAAAATCAACAATAAAGTATAAATCTCCCAAAATTATAAATACTAACGGTAGAAATCTGTAAATCAAGGAGAATGTATATATATGAAAGCAACAGGAATCGTGAGAAGAATCGACGAGCTCGGCAGAGTCGTTATCCCCAAAGAAATCCGCCGCACTCTGCGTATAAAAGAGGGAGATCCTTTGGAAATTTTTACCGACCGCGACGAGCTTACTTTGAAAAAATATTCGCCCATCGCTACCCTTGAAGAGTTTAGTGAATCTACGGCAAAATCATTGAATTTGTTGAGCGGGAAATTGTCGGTGATTTGTGACACGGACGGCATTTTGCACGCCTTTGGCGAGGGTAAACGGGATTTGGAAGGCAAACGTCTGTCAGCTGAAATGGATAAGATTTTGCGCGAAAGAAAAAGCTATCTCGCAAACGCAAGCATGGGTGAAGAAATTGTCCCTATTGCAGAGTTTGGCATGGAAGGTATTACTTCGCAAATTATCGTGCCCATTATCGCCAACGGCGACTGTATAGGCGCGGTGGCTTTACTCTCGCGCGCAAGCGACGAGAAAATGGATTCTAATTTGCTGAATTTAGTACGCTTAACCGCTGAAATTTTATCAAATCATTTTGAATAAGCTTTTGCTATAGAAAAACGGGCAGGTGCTCTTCAACGCATACCTGCCCGTTTGATTTTAAGTTTCGTAATTACTTACCGAAAGGCAAAAACTCAACAATCTTATCTGCCCATCCGCCTGCAAGTTTTGCAAATTCCGTATAGAACGCGTCGAAGATTTGCGTGCCTTCAAACAACTCGGTAGCCGCAAGCCAGCCCATTCTTTCCATAATCAAGAACAGGAACAAAATCGCCGCGATTACAATCGCGCAGGTAACGATACTGAACAGCATACCAAAGAAGCCGTCAACGACTTGGAAGGCTTCGCTCGTATAAGAAGCATCCGTCAGCTTACGCAAAATCAACTTTATAATCGACATTGCAATCATGAGCACTATTGTGTAAATAAACCCGGTAGCGATTTGCCCGATCGTTTGATATGCCGTTTCAGGGATTGCGATAGGCAACGAGCCGGAAATTGCGGGCTGTATTGCTTGAACGACACTGTTCACGATCTCAGCCGTAAACCCGAACATACCGCCTTCTGCGCCAAGCGGAGAGAAAGGTATGTAGAAACCAAGTCCCCAAGCGAAGATAGACGCCAAGCTGCAAAACAGGGTATAGATTGCATTCACTACGCCGTTTTTATAGCCTTTTCTTACCACGATAATAAATATGCAAATGATGATGTGGTCAAGCGCCGACTTTTCCGCCGTTTCGAATAAATGTTGATAGCTCTCAAGTTCATACAAGGGAGCAAGCGCACCGGTAGAAAGCGGGGTTGCGGAGATTATGTACATAATCACGTCGATAAGAATGGACCACGCAAACAACGCATTCAAGCCGACGATTACCGCACCGCACAAACGACTAAACAAGGAAAGCTTGCCGTTCATTTTGTCAAGGTAACGTTTACGGCGCTTTCTTTGTTGACGTTGAAGACGATCTAAATCGTCCTCGTCAGCGTCGCGATCTCTGAGCAAATCTTCTACTTCCTCTTCTTCTTGTCTGCGGAATTTCTCTTCCTTTTCAAGAATTCTGTGGATATCGCTTTGCATAACTTCCTTATCGTCTTCAGGGGCTAATATTCTATCCGCTGCGAAGAAAATTATCGCGACGATTCCGCACGAAATCGTTGCCACGATCAAAGGCACGAATGCTTGGTCTTCGCCGAAACTGCCCTGCAACATTTCAAGTATCAATGAATATATATTTGAGGCAAGTACCCCTGCGAGCAGCGCTTTTGGCATTTTTCGCACGCCTGTCGCAAAGCCGATAATAGCGCCGATAAGTAAAAACACTCTCGGTAAAACGTTTAAAACCGTTATAACGTTTTCCCAGTCGAACGCTTCGGCCGCTAACATATAATACGTCATTGTCTTTCTCCTTTTTTATTGAAATTATCTTTGAGCGAAACGATCTCGCTTAACACGAGCTTGCCTTGCTCGTCCGTTGTCTTTTTGTAGTACCCTACGCGCATAAGTTGGAAAGGCACGCCGTTTTCCACTTCCGAAAGGTAAGGCTCTGCTTTTCCACAGAAAATATGCTCGCTGTCGAGATTCATTCTCTCGCCAAAGTCTTGACCGACGTACTCCGCGTCGTTTAAAAGATAGCTGTATCTGCGGATTTCCGCGTCAACGCCCGTTGCGCCGTCCACCCACTGTATCGTGCCTTTGACTTTAATTCCGCTCGTATCGTTTGCCGAGCGGCTGTTCTCTACGACTGAACATTTAAGCTCGGTAACTTCACCGTTTTCGTCCGTCACTACTTCATCGCAATGGATAATGTATGCGTTTTTAAGACGTACGTAGCCGTCCATTTTCAAGCGTTGGTACTTGGGCGGTGGATTAAGCGAGAAGTCGGATTTGTCGATATACACCACCGACGAGAAGGATAACTTTCTCGTGCCAAGCTCAGGCTTTAAGGGGTGGATTGCCGTTTCAAGCTCTTCCGTGCCAAAATAGTTGGTGAGAGTGACTTTCAACGGCTCTAAAACCGCCATTGCGCGCTCTGCGTTCTCGTTCAAATTATCACGGATGCAAGCTTCTAAATAGGAAAGCTGACACTCCGAATTTGCTTTAACAACCCCGATTTTCGTGCAGAAATCAACGAGCGCTTCAGGGGGTACGCCACGGTTTCTCAAGCCCGTGACCGTCGGCATACGGGGATCGTCCCAGCCGTGTACGTGACCTTCTTCCACAAGCTTTTTCAAATATCGCTTGGACATAACCGTGTTGGTGATCGCAAGCCTTGCAAACTCGATTTGACGAGGCTTGGGAGCAAAGCCAAGGTTAATCCCTACCCAGTCGTAAAGAGGTCTATGGTCCTCAAATTCAAGGGTACAAAGGGAATGGGTTACGCCCTGCATATAGTCGCAAATAGGATGCGCGTAATCGTACATAGGATAGATGCACCAAGTATCGCCCGTACGGTGATGGGTACTGCGCAAAATACGATAAATGACGGGATCGCGCATATTCATATTCGGCGACGCCATATCAATCTTGGCGCGCAAGCACTTGCTTCCGTCGGGGTATTTCCCCGCGCGCATTTCACGAAAAAGTTGTAAATTTTCTTCTACCGAACGGTTGCGGTAAGGGCTCTCCTTACCCGCTTCGGTAAGCGTACCGCGCGTCGCGCTGATCTCTTCGGGAGAAAGGTCGCAAACGAATGCCTTTCCGTCTTGAATAAGCTGTTCTGCGTAATTGTAAATTACTTCAAAGAAATCGGATGCATAAACTTCTTTCGCCCAGTTGTAACCGATCCATTCGATATCCTTACGGATTGCGTCAACGAACTCTGTTTTCTCTTTGGAGGGGTTGGTATCGTCGAAGAACAAGTTGCATTTTCCGCCGTATTTCTTTGCCGTACCGAAGTTAACGAGCATACTCTTTACGTGGCCAATATGCAAATATCCGTTAGGTTCGGGCGGGAAACGGGTTTGAATTTCCGTTACTTTGCCCTGATCAATATCGTCGTTTATGATTTGTTCAATAAAATTCGTTGCTTCAATTTTTTCCATATATTTTGTTCTCCAAGGAATTGCCCTTGATTGTTTCTATTTTTTTAAGTGAATTGACTAATGTCAAAATGCGAAGGTTCGTTAACCGAATATCGATTACCGTTAAAACGCCGAAATGCGAGGTATATCAACCGTTACGACAAACCAACAATCGTGCCGTCGGAAAGAAGATCTATCTTCTCCGCCGCAGGATGCGCGCCGAGTCCGGGCATTAACATAATTTTACCGGAGATGGCTACGATAAAGCCCGCGCCGCCCTTTAAAACGATATCGCGAACGGTAACTCTAAAACCCCTAGGTCTGCCCAAAAGCTCTGCGTTATCCGAGAGCGAGTATTGCGTTTTTGCGATGATGACGGGCAAATTGCCTTCGCCTTTTTCTTCAATCGTTTTAATTTTCGCAAGCGCTTCCTCGGAGAAATCCACCCCGTCCGCGCCATAAATTTTGGTTGCGATATTTTCTATCTTTTTGCAAACGCCTTCGTCTAAGCCGTAAGCATATTCGAGTTTTGAAGGAATTTCGCAAGCTTCCACCACCGCTTGAGCAAGCTCCATACCGCCTTCGCCGCCCTTCAAGAACACGTCGGTAAACACCGCTTTTGCGTTTGCTTCCGCGACCGTTTTAAGTACGTAATCCGTTTCCGCTTGCGTATCCGTAAAAAATCTGTTCATAGCCACGACAACGGGCTTTTTATAGACGTTTTTCACGTTTTCGATATGTTTCAAAAGGTTGGGCATACCCTTTGCAAGCGCTTCGAGATTCTCTTCGGAAAGCGTTTCTTTGGTTGCGCCGCCGTGGAGTTTCAAAGCCTTTACCGTCGCTACGATTACAACGCAATCGGGCTCGATATTCGCCGCGCGGCACTTGGTATCAAGGAATTTTTCCGCCCCCAAATCAGCGCCGAAACCAGCTTCGGTGACCGCGTAATCGGCAAGGCTCATTGCGCAATAGGTAGCCTGAACGCTATTACAGCCGTGCGCGATATTCGCAAACGGTCCGCCATGGATAAAGGCAGGCGTACCCTCGAGCGTTTGCACGAGATTAGGTTTCATAGCATCCTTTAATAAAACCGCCATGGAACCGACTGCGCCGGGGATATCTTTTGCTCTTACGTAATCGCCGTTCGTATTCAAGCCGACGATGATATTTCCAAGACGTCTTTTCAAATCGTCGATATCGGTAGCAAGGCACAAAACCGCCATGATTTCGCTAGCCGCCGTGATATCAAAATGGTCTTCTCTTTCTACGCCCCTGCCCTTACCGCCGATCGTGACGTTAATAAGCTGGCGTTCGTTCATATCCATACAGCGATGGAAATAGATATTATTGACGTCGATATTCAACGCGTTGCCGCGGAAAATATGATTGTCCATAAGCGCGCAAAGCAGGTTATTTGCAGCCGTAATAGCATGAAGATCGCCCGTGAAATGTAAGTTGATCTCCGCCATGGGTACGACCTGCGCGTATCCGCCGCCCGCAGCCCCGCCTTTAATCCCAAACACAGGACCGAGCGAAGGCTCTCTCAAGGCAAGACAAGCCGATTTTCCGATCTTGGAAAGTCCGTCGGCAAGCCCGATGGAAACGGTCGTTTTCCCTTCGCCTGAAGCGGTGGGATTGATTGCGGTAACGAGCACAAGCTTTGCCTTGCGTTTTGCCGATTTCGGCAAAGACACTTTGGCTTTATATTTCCCGTAAAGCTCGAGTTCGTCTTCCGTTAAGTTCAGCTTTTTAGCAATCTCACGGATGTCTTGAAGTTTAGCGCTTTCGGCAATTTCAATATCAGACAACATAGTACACCTCTTAATTTCTTACCTATCGCAATCCGTTTGGGATAGCTTTCATTTTTTGTAGAGCAAAAAAATATATACTCTCGCTTTACATTATAA
>JAFVRE010000048.1 GCA_017504465.1 Clostridia bacterium
AATCAATTGAAACGTTAAAATAATTAGAAAGAAGAACCAACATTTCAACGTCAGGGCTGCGTTTTCCGTTTTCATAATAGGAAAGCGCCTCACGGCTAATAGATAAATCCATAGCAACTTTTAGTTGGCTATATTTCTTTTGTTTTCTAATCATTTTTAATCCTAATAATTGCATAAAATCACTCCAAAACACTTGACATAGTGGAAGAATTTTAACCGAATTTGACGTTAATTTTATGACAGAATTAAATGGGGCGATTGATATAAAATCATGTAAATACGCGTGTATTGTTCATAAAATATCTATAAATAGTTAAATTATTTAAGCAATACGCTTGCGTAAACGGTGATGCCTTTGCCTTCGCCTACGTAACCAAGCTTTTCGTTCGTGCCTGCCGTGATTCCGATTGCACTTTCGCTAATTTTAAGCGATTCGGAAAGCCGTGTTTTCATTTTCCTGATATAGCTTGCAAGTTTAGGCTTTTCCGCTTGAATTGCAATCGAAACGTTTTTCGGCGTAAAGCCTTGTTCTTGAATAATGTCAAGCGCCTTTTTCAACATTTCCATTGAGTCCGCGTCTTTCCATTTTTCGTCTGTATCGGGGAAATAATGCCCGATATCCCGTAAGCCTGCTCCCGACAACAGCGCGTCCATCAACGCGTGGATAGCAACGTCGCCGTTGCTATGCGCGATAAGTCCGCTTTCGGACGGGATTTTTACACCACAAAGCATAATATAGTCCTGCGCTTTACCAAACGCGTGTGTGTCAACGCCAAACCCCGTTCTCTCCGTTTTTGCGAACTTTGCAAAGTCTGAAGGATGGGTGAATTTGATGTTTTCTTCCGAGCCTTCGCAAAGGGTAGGGAAACCGATAAAATCGGCATAAACGGAGGAATCGTCGGTGTATTGGCGGTTTGTATGAACAATTTTACTTTGTTTATTCGTGCCGTTTAAAGATTCAACAACGTATGCTTTTCCTTTGGTTTTCGCTTCTTCGTACGCGCGCGCGATGTCCTTTAAATAAAAGCCCTGCGGAGTTTGGATATTTGCAAGCAGGTTTCTATCGGGTACGCGTATAATTTGACCGTTCGTGGCTTTTACGGCAATTGTGTCCGTGCAAGGCGTGGCGCAAATTCCGCTGCCGTATTTTTCAACGCTCGCAATACAACCGCGGAGCATTTTTTCGGTAACGAAAGGTCTTGCTCCGTCGTGAATAAGTACGATCTCGCCCGTCGTTTGTTTGAGTGCGTTATACACCGTTTCAAATCGTGTTTTACCGCCTTCGACAAGTTTTAATCTTTGAAAGGGCGCACAAATTTGTTGGATTTCCGCCTTATCGCAAGGGGAGTATGCAAGGACGATTTCGTCGATAAACTCAAAATCGAGGGCTTGTAAAGTGAGGGAGAGCAAGGGAGTGCCCAAAACGTTTTCAAAGAGTTTGTTTTTTTCAAAGCCTGCGCGTTCGCCTTTCCCGGCGGCGCAAACGATTACGGATACGCTCACGATATCACCTCGTAAAGAGTGGCGGCTTCTTCCTTTTTGACCGTTTCTTTGATATTGAGTACGCGGAACTTAAACGTGCCGGACGCGTATAAAATTTCCACTTCGTCGCCGATTTTGATTTTTGTGGAAGGTTTTGCGTTTTTACCGTTGACAAGCACCTTTTCTTCCGTGCACGCTTCTTGTGCGACGGTGCGGCGTTTTAAAATTCTCGATACCTTTAAAAATTTATCAATTCGCATATAAAAGCTCCTGTTCACTATAAAAATAAGGGAAAGACGGCCGTTTGGCAAAGCGGAATACGCTGCGGTCGCTAAAAAGTGTAAAAAATATCAAAAACTGACAAAAAAATGCTTGACATCTTTCTTTTTTGCGTTTATAATAAAATAATGTATTATTATGCTATCATGGAGTAATACCGCTTATTAGCAAAAAAACTTATGGTTATTATACCCTAAGTTTGCGAAAAAGTAAAGCAAACGACAGGGGATTGATAATAAAAAAATATTCAATTTTGCAACCAAATTCGATTTTTACCGATGAAAAGATATATTCGGTAGATCGCCTTAAATTATTATATAAGGAGTTAAAAAGATCGATGGAATTACCTATTTCAAAGTACGGCAAGAATGAAAGACGTAAATTTGGCTCGATTAACGAAGTCGTAGATATTCCCGACCTCGTCGAAATTCAAAAAGCCAGCTATAACTCGTTCATTCAAGAAGGCATTAGCGAAGTATTTGAGGACTTCTCCCCGATTACCGACTATTCCGACCATTTCGAGCTCTATTTCATGGAGCATCGCTTCGGCGACAAACCCAAATACGACGAAAAAGAATGTCGTACGCGCGACGCTACGTATGCGTTGCCTTTACGCGTTAAAGTTCGTCTTGTAAACAAGGTTAAGAATGAAGTCGTTGATCAAGAAGTTTTCATGGGTGATTTGCCTTTGATGACGGAAAACGGCGCTTTCATTATCAATGGTGCGGAGCGTGTTATCGTTTCTCAGCTCGTTCGTTCGCCCGGCGTTTATAATTCGTCGGCAAAGGACAAGACGGGTAAGGAAATGTTCGCAACTACCGTTATGCCCAACCGCGGCGCATGGCTTGAACTTGAACAGGACGCGCAAGATACGTTGTACGTACGCGTTGACAGAAAGAAAAAGCTTTGCATTACCGTGCTTTTGCGCGCTTTAGGCTACGGCTCTAACCGCGCTATTGAGGACTTGTTCCCCGGCGATAAAATTATCGCAAGCACTTTACAAAAAGATACCACGAAATCGGAATCTGACGGCTTGATCGAGTTGTATAGACGTTTGCGCCCCGGCGAAGTTCCCACAGAGGACTCCGTCCGTACGCACTTGTTCAATTTGTTCTTCGATCCCCGCCGTTACGATATTGCGAAGGTGGGTAGATACAAGTACAACAAAAAACTCGGTCTTGCTTATCGTTTGACGGGCTGCAAGGTTGCTGACGCAATCGTTAATCCTGAAACGGGCGAAGTTCTCGCTGAAGCAGGCGAAAAGATTTCCGAAGCAAAGGCAAGAGAAATCCAAAACGCAGGTATCAACGAAGTATTCGTACTCGTTGACGACGCGGAAGAAGGGGAAATCCGTCATAAGATTATCGCGAATAACACCGTTGAATTCGCTGCGATTTCCGACGTTCCCGCAAAGGTTCGCGCGAAGGATTTAGGCTTACTTCCTACGGTATTCTATCCCAACTTCAAGTTCTCGCAATTGATCGCAGAGGAATGCAAGTCGCTTTCCGTTGAAGAAGTGGCAGAAAAATACACGGACGACATCAACAACCTTTACTACACGGTTGAAAAGGCTGAAGAAGCTGATGAAAAGCCCGAAGAAAAGAAGAACCGCGAAAAGAGACGTGATAACCGTCATAAATTCGTGGAAGCTTGCTGTGTATTCCACGAAGTATTAAATCGCGAAACGCCTGTTCCTACGGTAGAAGAAAGAAAGACCATGCGTCCTTTGATCGACAAGCTTTGCCATAAGCACGTTACCGTGGACGATATCGTTGCGTCCGTTTCTACCAACCTCGATTTGAAGTATGGTATCGGCACGATCGATAATATCGACCACCTCGGCAACCGTCGTGTTCGTTCGGTAGGCGAACTTTTGCAAAACCAACTCCGCGTAGGTATTGCAAGACTTGAACGTCTTATCAAAGAAAGAATGGCAACGCAAGATCCGATGGAAATTACGCCCAGCGCGCTTATCAATATCCGTCCCGTATCTGCGGTTATTCGTGAATTCTTCGGTTCGTCGCAATTGTCGCAATTCATGGACCAAACCAACCCGATTGCAGAACTTACGCACAAGCGTAAGCTTTCCGCGCTCGGTCCTGGCGGTTTGAACCGTGACCGTGCTACCTTCGAAGTTCGTGACATTCACCACACGCACTATGGTAGAATGTGTCCTATCGAAACGCCCGAAGGTCAAAACATCGGTTTGATTTCTTCGCTCGCTACCTTTGCAAAGGTAAACGAGTATGGTTTCATCATGAGCCCGTATCGCCGCGTGGACAAGACCACGGGTATCGTTACGAGCCACGTTGACTATCTCACTGCAGACGAAGAAGATAAATATATTGTTGCACAGGCAAACGAACCGCTCGACGAAGAAGGTAGATTCCTCAACGAGCGCGTAGGCTGCCGTCACCAAGACCTTATTACCGAAATGCCCAGAGAGAAAATGGACTATATGGACGTTTCTCCCAAACAGCTCGTTTCGGTTGCAACCGCGCTTATCCCCTTCCTTGAAAACGACGATACCAACCGTGCGCTCATGGGCTCGAACATGCAACGTCAAGCAGTACCTCTTTTGAAGACGGAATCGGCTATTGTTGCAACGGGTATAGAAGGCGAAATTGCGAAATATTCTGGCGTTATCGTTACCGCAAGAGAAGCGGGGGTAGTCGTTGGCTGCTGCTCGAATATGATCAAAATCCGCGAAGACGACGGCACGATTGCAGAATATCCCTTGAAGAAGTTTGAACGTTCCAACGCAGGTACGTGTTTGAACCAAAGACCTATTGTTTCGACTGGCGACAGAGTAGCGAAAGGCGAAGTTATCGCAGACGGTCCTTCCACGAACAACGGCGAACTTGCGCTCGGTAAGAACATTCTTATCGGTTATATGGAATGGGAAGGCTACAACTACGAAGACGCTATCTTGCTTTCCGAAAAGCTCGTTCAAAACGACGTCTTCACGTCTATTCACATTGAAGAACACGAAACGGAAGCGAGAGATACCAAGCTCGGTCCTGAAGAAATTACCCGCGACATCCCCAACGTCGGCGACGACGCTTTGAAGGATCTCGACGAAGACGGTATTATCCGTATCGGTGCAGAAGTACAAAGCGGCGATATCCTTGTAGGTAAGGTATCCCCGAAGGGCGAAGCAGAGCTCACGCCCGAAGAAAGATTGCTCCGCGCTATCTTTGGCGAAAAGTCCAGAGAAGTCCGCGACACGTCTTTGAGAGTACCTCACGGCGAAGGCGGCGTAGTCGTTGACGTTAAGGTATTCACGAGAGAAAACAAAGACGAGCTTGATCCTGGTGTCAATAAGCTTGTCAGAGTATATATCGCGCAAAAACGTAAGATCCAAGTCGGCGATAAGATGGCAGGTCGTCACGGTAACAAGGGCGTTATCTCCCGCGTGCTTTCGCAAGCGGATATGCCTTTCCTTGCAGACGGTACGCCTTTACAAATCTTGTTGAACCCGCTCGGCGTTCCTTCGCGTATGAACATCGGTCAGGTACTCGAAGTGCACTTGGGTTACGTTTGTAAGCAACTCGGTTGGAAGATTGCAACGCCCGTATTCGACGGCGCAACCGAGAAAGACATTGAACAGATGTTCAAAGAAAACAATCTCTTGAACCCCGACGGTAAGGTTGACGGTAAGTTCCAAGTCTTCGACGGAAGAACGGGCGAAGCGTTTGAGAACCGCGTTACGATCGGCGTTCAATATATGATTAAACTTATCCACCTTGTTGACGACAAGATCCACGCTCGTTCCATCGGTCCTTACTCGCTCGTTACGCAACAGCCTCTTGGCGGTAAAGCGCAATTCGGCGGACAAAGATTCGGTGAAATGGAAGTTTGGGCGCTCGAAGCTTACGGCGCGGCGCACATCTTGCAGGAAATCTTGACGGTTAAGTCGGACGATATCGTAGGCCGTGTCAAGACGTACGAATCTATCGTTAAAGGCGAAAACATTTCCGAACCCGGTATTCCCGAAGCGTTCAAAGTCTTGCTCAAAGAATTGCAAGCGCTTGCGCTTGACGTTAAAGTTCTCACCGAAATGGGCGACGAGCTCGTTATCCGTGAATTTGAGGACGAAGATCCTGTGAATAAGACAACCGAGAAGGTAGAAACTATTAAGGAAGAAGACTTTGAAGTTATCGACTTCAACGAAGAAGACGAAGACGAAGAAGACGATTTCGAAGGCGACAGCATCTTTGAAGACGAAGACGAACAAGATTCCTTATTCGACGAAGAGGACGAACTTTCCGAGGACGACTTTGCAGATATCGACGAAGAACTTAATTTCGGTTCGCTTTTCGACGATATGGACGAAGACAAAGAGTTGGAGTAAGGAGGTAAAAGTATGTACGAATTAAACGATTTCAATTCAATTCAAATCAGTATTGCCTCTCCTGAAAAAATCAGGGAATGGTCTTACGGCGAAGTAACCAAGCCCGAGACCATCAATTACCGTACCCAAAAACCCGAACGCGACGGTCTTTTCTGCGAAAAGATCTTTGGGCCGATGAAGGACTGGGAATGTCATTGCGGTAAATATAAAAGAGTTAAATATAAAGGCCACGTCTGTGAAAAGTGCGGCGTTGAAATTACGCGCAGTAAAGTACGTCGTGAAAGAATGGGACATATCGAGCTTGCTGCTCCCGTTTCTCATATCTGGTATTTCAAAGGCGTTCCTTCCAAAATTGGTCTTTTGCTCGACATAGGTCCTAAGCAACTCGAACACGTTATCTATTTTGCGTGCTACGTAGTTCTTGATCCGGGCGAAATCACCGAACTTTCCGCAAAGGAAGTTATCAACGATAAGCGCTTGAACGAGCTTTACGAAACGTATGGAGATCTGAGCGAGAAAGGCTTAAAGCTCGGCATGGGCGCAGAAGCAATCCGCGAACTTTTGATGGCGGTTGACCTTGACGCTGAAGCGGAAGCTTGCAAAAAGATTATCGACGATAACGTAAACAGAGAAAAGGGTATGGGACAAAAGGCGGTTAAGGCGATTAAGCGTCTTGAAGTTATTGAATCCTTCAGAAAGAGCGGTAACCGCCCTGAATGGATGATTTTGACGGTACTTCCCGTTATCTCTCCCGATATTCGTCCCATGGTACAGCTCGACGGCGGTAGATTTGCTACTTCCGACTTGAACGATTTGTATCGCCGCGTTATCAACCGTAACAACCGTTTAAAGAAGATGATGGAAATCGGCGCGCCCGAAATGATCGTCAAGAACGAAAAACGTATGTTGCAAGAAGCGGTTGACGCGCTCATCGACAACGGTAGAAGAGGCAAAGCGCTTAGCGGTCCTTCCAACCGTGATTTGAAGTCCTTGTCCGCAATGCTTCGCGGTAAGCAAGGCCGTTTCCGTCAAAACTTGCTTGGTAAGCGTGTTGACTATTCCGGTCGTTCGGTTATCGTCGTAGGACCTGAACTTAAAATTTATCAATGCGGTTTGCCTAAGGAAATGGCAATCGAGCTCTTCAAGCCGTTCATTATGAAACGCCTTGTAGAAAGCGGACAATGCCATAACATCAAAACGGCAAAGCGCGCAGTTGAAAAGGCAAAGGATATGGTTTGGAACGTTCTCGAAGACGTTATCAAAGACCATCCCGTACTTTTGAACCGTGCTCCTACTTTGCACAGACTTTCCATTCAAGCCTTCGAACCCGTATTGATTGAAGGCAGAGCAATTAAGATTTCCCCGCTCGTCTGCGGACCTTTCAACGCCGACTTCGACGGTGACCAAATGGCTGTTCACCTTCCCTTGAGCGTAGAAGCGCAAGCAGAAGCAAGATTCTTAATGCTTTCCGCAAACAATATCTTGAAGCTTGCTGACGGTAAGTCCGTCATGTCGCCTACCCAAGATATGATTATCGGTGCTTACTATCTTACGATTAAGCGCCGTGAAGAAGGCAAGAAGTACGACGCGCAAGGCAGACCTTGCGAAGACGGCGAAGTTTATGAAGCTCCCGTATATTCTTCGGAAAACGAAGCAATTCTTGCATATCAAACCAAGATCGCACACGAGCAAGACGAAATGTACGTTAAGCGTACGATCGAATTACCCGAGGGCATGTTCGAGGATTTGGAATTGCCTTACTACTGCACGCCTGAAAATAAACCCGGCGAAAGCATTATTAAGAGCGCAGTTGTTCGCTTGAACGAAGAAACGGGCAAGCGTGAGGTTAGCGGTATCGTTAAAACGACGATCGGTAGATTGATTTATAACGAAGGTTTACCTCAAGACCTTGGCTTCGTTAAGAGAAATACTCCTGAATCCTTCTTACGTTTAGAACTTGACAGCGAATTTATCGGCAACGCAAGAGCTATCGGTAAAAAGCACCTTTCCAAGATCGTTGAAGCTTCGTTTAGAACGGGTAAAGCGCCTAAGGCGTCCTACGTTCTCGACGCAATGAAAGAAAGAGGTTATAAATATTCCACGCTTGCAGCGCTCACGACGTCGGTATTCGATATGAAGATTCCCGGCGAAAAGGCTGAAATCGTTGAAAACGCAGAAGCGGAAGTTTCCAAGATTGCAAAGAAATTTGCTCGTGGTTTACTCAACGAAGAAGAACGTTACCAAGCAGTTATCGCGCAATGGGATTCGGCAACCGACAAGGTTGCAGGCTTGCTTAAAAAGCAAGGCGAAGAAGACAAATTCAATCCTATTTGGATGATGGCAGACTCCGGCGCGCGTGGTTCAATCGACCAAATTAAACAGCTCGCAGGTATGCGTGGTCTAATGGTTAACCCTCAAGGTAAAAAGATTGAAGTACCCGTTAAATCGTGCTTCAGAAACGGCCTTTCCGTTCTCGAATACTTCATCTCGTCGCACGGCGGACGTAAAGGTTTGACCGATACCGCTTTGAAGACGGCTGACTCCGGTTACTTGACTCGTCGTCTTGTTGACGTATCCCACGAAATCATCATCCGTGAGGAAGACTGCTGTGCAGGCAGAAAACCTCAAGGCATGGTTGTAAGAGCGATTGTCGGCACTGACGGCCGTGAAATCGAAAGCTTGCGCGACAGACTTGTTGGTCGTTTCGCAGCGGAAGACGTTGTAAACCCCGAAACGGGCGAAGTAATCGTAGCTCGCAATACGTTTATCGACGAAACGGAAGCAAGCGAAATTTGCGCAGCAGGCATCAAAGAAGTTGCAATTCGCAGTATCTTCACGTGTAGCTCCAAATACGGCGTATGCGCGAAGTGTTACGGTAAGAACATGGCTACCACGTTGCCTGTACAAGTCGGTGAAGCAGTTGGTACGATTGCAGCGCAGTCCATCGGCGAACCCGGTACTCAGCTCACCATGCGTACCTTCCACACCGGCGGTATCGCAGCAACGGGCGACATCACGCAAGGTTTGCCCCGTGTCGAAGAATTGTTCGAAGTTAGAAAACCCAAGGGTTGCGCGACCATTTGCGAATACGAAGGTATCGTAGATATTGACAACTCCGACAACCTCAATCATATCATCATTAAAGATGAGATGACGGGCGAAGTAAAAGAAGATTACGTTCTTCCCTTCAATGCGGAAGTTAAGGTTAAGAAAGGCGAAAAGGTCGTACCTGGTACCCTTCTTAATGCAGGTAGCGTATATCCTCAAGACATTCTCCGCGTTAAAGGTGTTAAGGGCGTTCAAGACTATATCCTTGAACAAGTACAATCCGTTTACCGTTCTCAAGGCGTTGACATCAACGATAAGCACATTGAAATTATTGTTCGTCAGATGCTTAAGAAGGTCAGAGTGGAAAGTGCAGGCGACACCAACTTGTTGCCCGGCGAGCTTGTTGACTTGACGGTATTCCAAGAAGAAAGCGCAAAAGCAATGCAAAACGGAAAGAAACCTCCTCTTGCAAAACGTGTGCTTTTGGGTATTACCAAAGCTTCGCTTGCAACCGATAGCTTCCTTTCGGCGGCATCCTTCCAAGAAACCTCCAAGGTACTCACCGAAGCGGCTATCCGCAACAAACGTGACTATCTTGTCGGCTTGAAGGAAAACGTTATTATCGGTAAACTCATTCCCGCAGGTACGGGCGTAAAGAACTATAAAGGACTTTCCCCTCAATACGTAGGAAACTACGGCGTGAAAGAAGAAACCGAAACGGTTGAAGAACAACTCTAAAACAAACAAAAATCTCTTACGGTTCGCCGTGAGAGATTTTTTTGCGTTATGCTTGACTTTCTTATGCGATTGCATTATAATGAAACCATAAGATTCTAACAAAGGAAAACGTATGAATTATTTACAAAACAAAAGGATAGTGCTTACGGGCGCGTCGAGCGGTATCGGCAGGGAAATGACGAAACTGCTCCTTTCAAAATACGGCGCAACCGTAATAGGTATAGGCAGAAATGAGGAGAAGCTGCGCTCCCTAAAAGCCGAGCTTGGCGATAAATTCAGTTACTATGCTATGGACGTAAGCGTAAAAGAAAACTGGCAAAATTTTGCGCAAAAACTCAAAATGGAGGGGGTAGGTATTGATCTTTTGATTAATAACGCAGGTGTATTCCCGCAATTCGAGCGCGCGGAAGATATAACCAGCGAGCAAATTCAAGCGGTTATGTCGGTAAATTTTTACGCGAGTGTTTACGGGATAGAAAGGTTATTAGACCTGCTTGGGAAAGAGGGCGGTATCGTCAATATTTGTTCATCGGGCGCGCTTTGCACGGTTGTCGGTACGAGCGCGTACAGCGCGAGTAAATCGGCAATGAAAGGCTATACGGAAGCGCTGATGTTAGAAGAGAGCGAACGTTACGTTGGGCTGATTTTTCCGGGTACGACCGCAACCGAGCTTTTCAGGAACGACGAAAACACCAAAAACAGCGCGCTTGATTTGGTCGCAATGCCTTCATCAAAAATGGCGAAAAAAATACTCAAAAAGATTGCAAGAAAGCGCAAACGCGCGGTAGTGGGTTGGGATGCAAAACTAATGAATTTAACCGCTAAACTCGTACCTGTATGGGGGCTACGGCTAATTTGTGCTGTAATGCGCGCCTCAAAATCCAAGGTTTTTGATCGTGTATTTAGAAAAAAATAGGAAATGGAAAGGACAGGCAAAAAGCCTGTCTTTTCGTTTACAAAAAAATTTTATAAAAAAAATTCAAAAAATTTTCAAAATAAAAAAGGGAAATGGGCGGGTGGCGTCGAATATATTTATGTAATAAATATATATTTTTTACAGTGGGGAAAAAGAAATACCTTAAAAGGAGGAATATGATGCAAGACTTTACGACGAAAACGGCAAGAGAAAGCGTGTACGAAAAAGAAAAACTTATTTTTTCGCCGTACGCAACCTTTTCCGAAAATACGAAGGGAAGAGCGCGTCCGCAAAACGATTGCTTTTTTAGAACGCCCTTTCAGCGCGACAGGGACAGAATTATTTACAGTAATTCTTTCAAACGTTTAAAAAACAAGACGCAGGTCTTCTTTGCGCCTGAAGGCGACCATTACATTACGCGCCTTACGCACACTTTTGACGTTTCGCAAATCGCACGTTCGATCACTCGTTCGCTGGGGTTGAACGAAGATCTTGCCGAAGCAATCGCGCTTGGGCACGACCTTGGCCATACGCCGTTTGGTCACGTTGGAGAAAAGGTACTCAATAAACTTTCTCCACACGGCTTTAAGCACAACGAGCAATCTCTTCGCGTGGTTGACGTCTTGGAACGCGACGGCAAGGGCTTGAACTTAACGGTTGAAGTGCGCGACGGTATTTTGCAGCATAAATTGAGCGGGAAACCCATGACTCTTGAAGGCGTCGCAGTTTCCTTTGCGGATAGAATTGCGTATATCAATCACGATATTGAAGACGCGATTCGCGCCGGGATTTTAAAACCCGAAGACCTACCCAAAGACGCGGTGGAAACGCTTGGCTCGGTCACGAAAGAGAGGATTAACACGGCAATTTCGGATATTTACGAGCAATCCAAGGGCAAACCCGTTTTGAAGATGTCGGACGAAGTGGCGAGAGCGACGAGCGAACTTCGCGCGTTTATGTTCGAGCGGGTGTATAACTTAACGAACAAATCTATGCAGGACCGCGCTGAACGGTTGCTGACTATGATGTTTGAATATTTCTTAAATCACGTGGACGAGCTTCCTTCGCCGTACAAGCGTTTGCTTGAAGAATACGACAAGGAAACGGTGGTATGCGATTATATTTCGGGTATGACGGACAAGTATGCGATTTCGGTATTCGAAAAGATCTTTATTCCCTCTACGTTCTCGCTTGCGGAGGTTGGTTTATGACGGTAAAAGGCAGGGGTTTAGACCCTCGCTTTATGCAGGAACTAAAATTTAAAAATAATATTATCGAGGTTATCGGAAGCTACGTTTCTCTTGATAGGAAGGGGAATACCCACTGGGCGTGCTGTCCTTTCCACCACGAAAAAACGGCAAGCTTTGCCGTCAACGAGTCCGAGCAGTTTTATCATTGCTTCGGTTGCGGGGTATCAGGCGACGTCGTAAAATTCGTGCAAGAGATTGAATCTACCGATTTCATGGGCTCTATCCGTATTTTGGCAGGGCGTGCAAAAATGCAAGTCCCCGAAGCGAATTTTGACACGGAAAAAGCGCGGGAGGATAGAAAAAAACGAGATGAGATGGCGAAAATTATGCTCGATTCCGCAAAATTCTACTTGGCGAATTTATACAGCGGCGACGCACGCGCAGACGCGCACTTACGATACATCTCAAATAGACAGCTTTCTCCCACGACGGTGAAAAAGTTTGGGCTTGGCGCGTCGCTCGATTTCTTTTCGTTGCCCGATTACTTAGCGGGAAAGGGATATTCAAGGCAAAACTTGATTGATTCCGGTGTACTTACGGAAGGCAAGAACGGACGGTTGGTTGATTCGCAGGGCGGGCGTTTGATATTCCCGATTATCAACGCCTTGGACGAAGTAGTTGCGTTCGGCGGTCGGCTTTTGGAAAAGTCGGACTTTGCGAAATACAAAAACACCAAGGAAACTATGCTCTTCAATAAGAGTAAGACGTTGTATAATATCAATCTCTTGAAAAAGCTCAAACGCGAGCAGTCGATTAACGAAGTAATCGTGGTTGAAGGGTATATGGATACCATTTCCCTTTACCAAGCAGGCTTTAAGAACGTCGTTGCGTCCATGGGTACGTCACTCACGAAAGACCAAGCTCGGCTCGTTAAGCGTTATACCGAAAACGTGCTGATAAGCTACGACGGGGATTTTGCAGGTCAAAAGGCGGATTTGCGCGGGCTTGAGATTTTGAAATCTGAAAACCTGACGGTGAAGGTTGTACCTATGCCCGACGGGCTTGATCCCGACGACGTAGTAAAGCAAGGCGCGGACGTCTATCAGAAATGCTTGGATTCGGCAATGCCGCTCATTGATTATAAGCTGCATTCGCTCGAGAGGAAATACGACATTTCCAAGACTGAGGACAAGCGTAAGTTCGTGGCGGCGGCGTTAAAGGTGGTTAGAACGGAAAAGAGCGAGAGCGTAAGGGAAGAGCTTTTGAAAAAGCTTCGAGAGAAGACGGGCATCACCTATCACGCGCTCGAGCGAGATCTTTTGAGTTTGCCAAAGGAAGAAAGCAAACCGCAGGTTTCCGTATCTGAAATCCGTGAGGCGAGCGCAGGCGCGTCGGTTGCGGATAAGGCGATACGGTTCGTGCTTGCGGCAAAGTTGTTTTCCTTGCATTACGCGAAAGATTTTTCGTTAGAAACGTTGGAGTTCACGAACGACGTGCACAAGATCGTGGCGGAATATCTCACCGAAAAACAAAAATCGGGCGAGAGAGTACGGCCGAGCGAGCTGTTTGAATTTTTGGACGAGGACTGCGCGGAGTTTAATGAAATTCTCGATCTTAACTACGGTGAAAAGCTGGAAGGCGAAGTGGGCGAACGGTATTTTAACGACAGCGTTAAAATGCTGGAAAAACTTAGCATTGACAGGAAAATCGAGGTGTTAAACGCTGCGTTTAAAGCGGAAGACGATCTCGAGAAGAGAAAACAAATCACAAAAGAGCTTTCCGAACTCTTATTGAGAAAGAAAAAACTCAAATAAAATGGATTGCAGACTCGTTTGAAGATGGCAAACCTGCGAGAAACCAAAACAATAAAAAAACAAATGAACGGCGAGAGCCGAAAGGATTAAACGGAGGATAAAAAAATGAACGAATCCGAACAAAAAGTAAACGAACTCTTAACGGGTATCGTCAACGCGTATAAGATGAAGGGAAGCATTTCCACGAACGCGCTTTGCGACGTTTTGGAAAAGTATAACATCAACGCAGAGCAAATGGATTTTATTTATAAATCTATCGGCGAAGCGGGCATACAAATCGTTGACGAAGACGAGCGCGAAAAGCAGCTTTTCGATCAAGCTCTTGCGGAAATAGGGTTAGACGATCCCGTTAAAATGTATCTTAAAGATATAGGCCGCGTGCCGTTGTTGTCTGCGGACGACGAAATCGAGCTTGCGCGTCTTATGCAGGAAGGCAATGCGGCGGCAAAGAAGCGTTTATCGGAAGCGAATCTGCGCTTGGTAGTTTCGATTGCAAAGCGTTACGTAGGCCGCGGTATGCTTTTCCTTGACCTTATTCAAGAAGGCAATCTCGGTCTTATGAAAGCGGTTGAGAAATTCGATTATCAAAAGGGCTTCAAATTCTCCACGTACGCAACGTGGTGGATTAGACAGTCGATTACCAGAGCGATTGCAGACCAAGCAAGAACGATTCGTATTCCCGTGCACATGGTTGAAACGATCAACAAGCTTACGCGCGTACAAAGACTTTTATTGCAAGAATTTGGTCGTGAACCAACGTCTGCCGAGATCGCTGAAAAAATGGGCGTTACCGAAGAACGCGTTTGCGAAATCCAAAAAATTGCGCAAGATCCCGTTTCTCTTGAAACCCCGATCGGCGAAGAAGAAGACAGTCATTTGGGCGATTTTATCGAAGACGAAAAGACAGCTACCCCCAGCGATTCTGTATCCGCGAAAATGCTTAAAGAACAGCTTTTGCGCGTGCTTGATACGCTTACGCCCCGCGAAGAAAAGGTGTTGCGTTTAAGATACGGCTTGGACGACGGCAAACCTCGTACCTTGGAAGAAGTGGGTAAAGAATTCAACGTTACCCGTGAACGTATCCGTCAAATCGAGGCAAAGGCTTTGAGAAAGCTCCGTCACCCTTCGCGCAGCAAAAAGCTTAAAGACTTTATCGAATAATGGGCTATTCTAAACGTATAGAAACGATTTGCTCTTTATTAAAACCTGCCACGACCTTTGCGGACGTCGGTTGCGACCACGGCTATTGTTCGGAATATATGCTCAAAAACGGACTTTGCGAGTTTGCAATTTTATCGGACATCAGCAAAGGCAGTCTTGAAAAAGCGACCATGCTTTTAAAGGACTACGTGAAAAACGGCAAAGCAAAAGGGATACTTGGAAATGGATTTGTCGGTGTTCCGAAAGACACTCAAGAAGTTTTGATAGCAGGTATGGGCGGAGAAGAAATCGTCGCGATTTTATCCCACGAACGCTACGGTTTTATGCCTGAAAAGTTTGTTTTTCAGCCCATGCTCAATCCTGATAAGCTCCGCGCGTATATCCTTGATAACGGCGGGTTTATCGAACGTGACTACACCTTTTTTGCCGACGGTAAATTCTACGACGTAATCGTTGGCAGGAAACGGAGAACTGACGAAGAGAAACAGAGCTATAACGCATGGGAAACGGAGTTTGGTCGGGATAATATTATCGAGCGCGGCGAAGCGTTTTTGGCGAGAACTGCCCGCAAGAAAAAGGATATAGACGGATTCCTTAACCGAGAAGGCTTACAGGACAAGAGTAGAGAAGAGTTGCTCGAAAGGAAAAATCGTTTACAAAGGATATTAGACAATGAAACTGATTGATTTTTATAAAATATTAGACGGAGTTGCGCCGAAAAGCATTAGCGACGAGTATTGCGCAAGTTACGGCGCGTATGACAACAGCGGCATACTCGTTGATAGCGGCGAAGAAGTAAAAAAAGCGGTGTTTGCGTTGGATTTAAGCAAAGCGGCAATCGCCCGCGCGAAGTCCTTTGGCGCGAATTTAATCGTCACTCATCATCCTGCAATTTACGGGAAAATATCCGACGTTAAAGCGGATACGGATTTGGGCGGAAAGCTCGTTGAATGTATTAAAAACGGCATATCGGTTATTTCCATGCATCTCAATCTTGATTGCGCCAACGGCGGTGTGGACGAGAGTTTGGCGGACGCAGTGGCAAAAGCGTCGTCAACGCCGTTCGGGGAAAGGAAAATCAACCACGTTCTTTCGTTGGGCGGATACGGCAGAGTATATGACGTTCAACCCTGTCTTGCGAGCGAGCTTGCGAAAGGACTTGGGAAAGAACTTTCGAGTCAAAAAGTGCTCGTTTATAACGAAAATAAAAAAATTTCGCGCGTGGCGAGTTTTTGCGGCGCGGGCGGAGATGATGAAGGTTTGCGTTTTGCGCGAAAAATGGGCGCGGACGTAATGATATCTTCGGATTTTAAACATCACGTAATAGCGGCGGCGGTAGAAGCAGGGCTCGCGGTAATCGCAATCACGCACTACTCGTCCGAGAATTACGGATTTAAAAAATATTACGAAAAAATTATCGGGCAAACGGACGTAGCTTGTGAATTTTTCACAGACGAAAGTTTGCTTTGAAAGGAGTTAATATGACACAGTTACAAGCAATTTTGAACTATCAAGAGGTTGACAAAGAACTTTACGCGATTGAGCGTGAGCTTGCGGGCTCGGAAGCGAGAAAAGAATACGTAAAGATGAAGAAATTTTTAGAAGTCGCGCCTGAAAAGCTCGATGCTCTTGAAACAAAGGCAAACAGCTTAAAAGCGGAAGCGGCAAGCTTGAGCGAGAAGTACGAAAAGACGGAAGAAACGATCAAAGATTTCGATTCTTTAGACGAATTGATTTCAGGCGGCGCGGATATCGCGTTCTATAAGAAAAAAGCGCAGCTCGTATTTGATCAGCTTAAAAAGCTGAAAGCGGAGCTTAACGAGCTTATCAACGTCATCAACGAAACGAGCGCGGAATATCAAAAGTTTAAAAAGCAAGTTATCGCGGCGCAAAAACTTTATCGCGAAGCTGCGGATAAATACAACGCCGTGAAGTCTGAAAAGGAAGGCACGCGCAAGGAGCTTGAAGCAAAACTTGCCGAACTCGCAAAAGACATATCCACCGAGGCGATGGAAAAGTATAAGAGTAAACGTAAGGAAAAGCTTTTCCCGATTATGTGCAAGGTCAACGATAAACGTTGTTCGTTCTGCGGTATGGACTTGCCTATCGTGGACGTAAATAGGCTTACGAGCGGCGGAATGATTGAATGTGACAGTTGTCACAGAATCATCTATAAAGAATAAGGGACAATCCCTTGACCGAAACTTAGTTAACTTTACGGCGCTGCTTGCATATAATACCGTATGCAAAAAGTAATCGTAAAAGTAAATTTAAAGTCGGTTGTTGATAACGCAAAAGCGTTTAAAAATCAAACGGGCGCAAAGCTTTGCGCGGTAGTAAAAGCGAATGCTTACGGACATGGAGCAGTGGAAATAGTAAACGCGCTCTCGGGTGTTGCTGATTGCTTTGCCGTTTCTATTATAGAAGAAGGGATTGAAATTTCTACCGCAGCGTGCGGGAAAGACGTACTCGTTTTAACCCCGCCTATCACAAAAGAAGAGTGTGAGGCGGTTGTTCAAAACGCCTTTATCGCTACGGTCGGGGATTTGCGGACAGCCTATCTTTTGGCGCGGGTTTCGCGCGTTTTAAAGAAAACGGTCAAGGTGCATTTGAAAGTAAATACGGGCATGAACCGTTACGGAGCAAATCTTTCTATGCTCGGCAAGCTTTGTAAACTTTTTTCAAACGAGCCGTATATTTGCGTTTGCGGAGTATATTCCCACCTTTACACGACAGATAAACAAATTTCTTATCGTCAGCGCGAACTGTTTATGCGGGCAAAAAGAGTGGCAAAAAGATACTTTTCCAAACTCGATTTTCATTTATCCGCGACGTACGGTGCAACGCTCGGCAAGGAATTTGCCTTCGACATGATACGCGTTGGGCTTGGGTTATACGGATATTTACCCGACGGCGTAAGTGGACTGGCGCTTAAAAAAGCCATGTCGGTTTACGCGCGGTGCGAGCTTTCGCGCAAATACGCAAAGGGCGGAGCGGGCTATGGAAAACAAAGCTTGGCAAAGAAAGGCGAAAAACTCTCCGTGTTTCGTGTCGGGTATGCGGACGGGATATTGCGAACAAAGAGCAACGGGTTAGTCGGTTGGCGAAAAAACGCGAACGATTGCTGTATGGACGTCTGCATCCGAAAAGGCGGAAAGCGTAGGGGCAGGTACGAGCCTATTATGCTAAACGCGCAGGAAACCGCGCGGGAAATCGGCACGATTTCTTACGACGTTTTATGTTCTATCAGCCGCCGAGCTGAATTCGTATATGAATGGGAATAGTTTTTTAAAGGATTTTGAAGGATAAAAAATTCAGGAGAATAAAAGATCATGAATGATTTTAAACGAAAGATAAAAGGCTTTTTTGCATACGTTTGGGAATGTATAAAGAGCTCGTTTACGGTAGGGCTCACGTATGCCACGGCGAGCGCGCTGCTTGCTATGTTTATCTTAAAAGGGGAAAAGCCGTTTAATGAACAGCTTCCGCTTTGTATAGTAGTGATGGTGTGCGCTCTCGCTTACAACGCGTTGTTGGCTTGGGGCTTTGGCGGTACGCATTACGAAATGCTCGTTTCGGGGAATATGAAGCGTCTTTCCGTTGACGACGCAGGTAACGCATATAAATTTTCTTCACATTCCTACGTGAAGGAATATCGCGTTTGGAAAGGGTTTGTAATGGGCGCGTTCGCTTGTTTAATAACGCTTATTTTCGTTATTATTTTCGGCGCAAATCAAGACAGAATCACCGCGGCGTTAGCAGGCGAGGGCGGACTGGAAAACGATCGGTTTTTCGCGACGATATTGCTGTTAGGCATCTTAATTGCAAGCTGGGCGCTTTCACCCTTTACTTGCGCAATCGGCGCAGGCTACATTGTAAGCTATTACTGGGCGATTCTTATTGCACTTTTGCCCATAGCGGTATTTGGCGGATTCTACATCGCAGGCGCGTACGCTAAGAGAAATAAAGCTGTTCGCGCGCAAGAAGCGGCGGATAGAGCGGCAGCGGCGGAAGTGGCAAAACCCAAAAAGATAAATTACGGTGGCTTGCCCGGCACCAAACCCCGTAAGAGAAAATAAAAGCAAAAATAGGAGTTGCGAATGCGTATTATCGGTGGAAAATATAAAAGCAGGGTGCTTGCGGAATTTCAAGGCGAAGCAGTTCGTCCGACGTCCGATCGCGCAAGAGAAGCTTTGTTTAATATTCTTGCCTTAAAAACGCGCGAAGCCCGCGTGCTCGATCTGTTTTGCGGCAGCGGCGCGCTTGGCTTGGAAGCGTATTCCCGTGGAGCGAGCGAAGTTGTTTTTAACGATTTATCCAAAGATAGTCTTGCTATATTAAAAAAGAATTTAACCGCGCTGAAAGCTCTTATCGGAAAAGAAATCAAGGTCTTAAACTATGACGGCCTTTCGTGTTTGGAAGTGGTTAAAGGCGAATTTGATATCATTCTCATTGATCCGCCCTATAAATACGAACAGGGCGCGGTATTGCTTGATCGGCTTGTAAAACGCGGGCTTTTGAGCAAGTCGGGCGTAATTGTTTACGAATGGGACAAGCCGTTAAACGCGCAAATCTCGGGGCTGGAATGTTATGACGAACGCAAGTACGGAAAGGCGTACTTCACGTTTTTTCGAAAGCAACAGGAGGAAAAATAATGGACAAGCAAAAGAAATGCGTTTTTTCGGGCACGTTTGACCCGCCTACGCTTGGACATAAACAAATTATTGAGTCGGCGAGAGCGATTTTTAACGAGATAGTGATTGCCGTTATGGTCAATCCTCAAAAGACGCCTACGTTTACTTTTACGCAACGCAAGGAAATGTTAGAGCTTGTATGCGGAAATTTACAAGGCGTTAAGATTATCCAATTTGGTGGCACGGTAGCCGAACTTTTGCAAAAGGAAAATACGCAATTTTACGTTCGCGGGATTAGAAACACTGTGGATTTCGAGTATGAAAATTCCAACTATTTCGCGACGAAAAAACTCAACAAAGACGTCGTACCCGTGTACCTGCCCTGCCCGCAGGAGCTTTTGCACGTATCTTCGTCCATGGTAAAAAATTCGCTGAAATTTAACACTCCGATCGATGAGTACGTGACAAAAGAAGTAAAGGCGTATATCCAAGCAGCTGTAAAAAACGGCGAAAAAAGCGGATTATAGCGTTTGATTTTTTGGAGAAAAAGTATGTTGGAAAAACAGTATTTTATTCCCGAGCCGGAGCAGTTTGTTGCCGAACTGCCTTTGACTAAGGAACTAAAAAAAATTAAATCGGAACGCGACGGTGAAATTCGTGACGTTCTCACGGGCAAAAGCAACAAGCTTTTGGTGATCATAGGGCCTTGCTCTGCGCATGAGTCTGCGCCTACGCTGGAATATATCAAACGGTTAGGGAAACTTCACGAAAAGGTAAAGAACGAGCTGGTAATCGTACCGAGAATTTACACGAACAAACCTCGAACCAAAGGGGTTGGTTATAAGGGAATGTTTTTGCAACCCGATCCCGACGGTGAGGCGGATATCATTCGCGGGATTCGCAGTAGCCGCGCTTTGCATCTTGCGGCGATTTGTGAGTCGGGCCTAACAAGCGCGGACGAAATGCTCTATCCCGAAAATACAGCCTACGTTGAAGATTTATTATCCTATCACGCAGTTGGCGCAAGAAGCGTAGAGAACCAGTTACATAGACAAGTTGCAAGCGGGATCGACGCGCCCGTCGGAATGAAAAACCCTATGAGCGGGAATTTGCTCGCGCTGATTAATTCTGTTTATGCCGCGCAAAGTCCGCAGGTTTTTAAATATAGAAATTATCAAGTCCGTTCAAACGGAAATCCGCTCGCGCACGCGATCTTACGTGGCGGCGTGGACGGACAAGGTATGGACGTACCCAACTACGATGCCGAAACCGTTTTAAAGGTCGCGCAATTATATCGGGAAAGCAACTTAAACAATCCTGCGATTATTATAGACACCAACCACTCTAACAGCGCAAAACGTCATCTTTTACAGATGAAAATTGCCTGCGAGGTTATGCAAGATAGGGGCTTTAACGCCGAGCATAAAGCGATTGTAAAAGGGTTTATGATCGAGAGTTTTTTGGAAGAAGGCAATCAGATACAAGGCGAAGTGTTTGGAAAATCTATCACCGACCCGTGTTTGGGTTGGGCGGATACCGAACGTCTGCTTTGCGATATCGCGGAACAGCTTTAAAGAATATAAAAGATAAATACTTAGATTAATTTAGTAAAGCAAGGAGAATAAAAATGAAAAAACAAAAAGCGCTTGGTTTTGCTCTTGGTAGCGGCGGTGCGCGCGGAGTAGCGCATATCGGTTTTTTGCAAGCTATGGAAGAAGAAGGGATCGTGCCCGACTATATCAGCGGCTGTTCTATGGGATCGGTTGTAGGTATGGCGTACGCGGCAGGCATGTCCCCCAAAGAAATGCGAGAAGCGGCATTTTCCTTGAAAATGATCGACTTGATCGATTTGACGAATAAACCTGGTGGTTTGTTTGACACGAGAAAAATTCGTAAGCTTCTCACCAAATACGTAGGCGAAATTGAGTTTAAGGATTTAAAAATTCCTTACCGCTGCGTAGCGGTGGATTTGCACAGCCAAGAGGTTGTAGAAATGTCGGAAGGCGACGTTATCGGCGCGGTTATTGCTTCGTCGAGTATTCCGGGCGTATTCAAACCCACGGAACGCGACGGTATGCGATTGATTGACGGCGGCGTTTTGGAACGCGTGCCCGTCAAAGCAGTACGCCATATGGGAGCAAAACAAATCGTAGCCGTGGACGTGCTCGGTCAAAAGCAATGCCGCCACAAATGCCCGAACGCTATGGGTATGCTTTTAGATGTATTTGATATTATGGACAACCATCGCACGAAAAGATGTAAAAACGATCACCACAACCATATCGACATTTGGTTAGAACCCGATCTTGGCATGATGAGTCAATACTCTTTAAAGGGCGTCAAGACGGCTTATGAAAAAGGCTACGAAATCGGCAAAGAACACGCGAAAGAGATTCGCAAGCTCTATCGCTAAGCATTGAAATAACGGGGTTCAGCTCGTACCTGCCCCTATGGGAGCGACTATGGATTTATTTGATTTTAACAATAACGAAGAAAAGGCAAAACCGCTTGCGGAACGTATGCGCGCTAATTCTTTGGACGAATTTATCGGTCAAAAGCATATCGTTGCGGAAGGCTCGCTCCTTCGCCGCGCGATAGCGACGGACAGGCTGGGTAGCTGTATTTTTTGGGGACCTCCGGGTTGTGGAAAAACCACGCTTGCAAACGTGATTGCGCTTCGTACCAACGGTGAGTTTATCAAGCTTAACGCCGTTAATTCAGGCGTTGCGGACGTAAAAAAGGCGGTTGACGAAGCACGCGATAATCTCAAAATGTACGGAAAGCGTACCTATTTAATGCTTGACGAGTGTCATAGATTTTCCAAAACGCAAAGCGATTCCTTGCTCCCTGCGATCGAACAGGGTACGATTATTTTTATCGGTTCGACCACGGAAAATCCCTACGCGTCTATGACGCCGGCTATCGTATCGAGATGCAGAGTTTTTGAGTTCAAACAGCTCACGGACGCGGACGTGGAAGAAGCGTTATGGAAAGCGCTTAAAAACCGTCATAAAGGTCTTGGTAAACTCGGCGTAACGGCGGACGACGCTGCAATCTCGCACATTGCAAGGGTTGCCGGCGGGGATTTACGCACGGCTTATAACGCTTTAGAGCTCGCCGCGCTCACGTCTTCCCCTGACGCTGAAGGTAGGGTACATATCACCATTTCCGACGCGGAACAATCCATTCAAAGAAAATCGCTTGCTTATAACGTGGATAGTTATTACGATTTCTTGTCTGCATTTTGCAAATCTTTGCGCGGGAGCGATGCGAACGCAGCGCTTTATTACGCGTCAAGACTTTTGGAAGGCGGCTGCGATCCTATGCTGGTAGCTCGCCGTTTGGTCGTACATTCGGCAGAAGACGTAGGTATGGCTGATCCCATGGCGTTGCAAATTGCAACTTCCGCAATGTTTGCCATGAAAAATCTCGGATATCCCGAAGGGATGATCCCTTTATCCGAAGCGATCATTTACGTTTGTGAGGCGGAAAAGAGTAATTCAGTCGTGACGGCAATGTACGCGGCAATGGATGACGCGAGAAACGCGCGTGACGACCGTATTCCGCTCTATTTGAAAGATAATTCGTTTGGTTCAAAGGAAGATAAAGCGCAAAAGAACAACTACAAATATCCGCATGATTACGGCGGATACGTCGAACAACAGTATTTGCCTGATGAGGTGAGAGACAAGGTCTACTACGTTCCAAGCGATCGTGGCTATGAAAAGACGGTGCAAGAGATTCGCAAAAGAAAGGGTAAGAAAAATTAATAGAGGCTCTGTCGTTTCATCTAGTTGATTTTTTACGGAAAAATGCTACGAAATTCGTCGCGTTTTGCTCGGTTACAGACCGCAGGGGGGGATATGCGCCCTCGCAAAACGCTTGCCTTTCTTGTGTTTTTCACGTAAAAACGAGATAACCCACTAATCAACCATTTTCAGCAACAGCGCCAGATTTTACAAAAATCATAGGGGCAGGTACGAGGTGAAATATGAAATGTTTATATTGTGAATGTACGGAAAGTAAGGTCGTGGACTCTCGCGCAACGGACGAGAGAACGATTAGAAGACGTCGGGAATGCGTAGGCTGCGGACGGCGTTTTACAACGTATGAAACGATAGAAGTATCGCCTGTTTTGGTCGTTAAGAATAACGGTACGCGCGAGGCGTTTAATGCGGAAAAGGTACGTAACGGGATTGTGAAATCTTGCGAAAAGCGGCCTGTGCCAATTACGGTAATTGATGATATCGTACTGGATATATCCAAACAAGTTTACAATAGTTTGGAAGGCGAAGTATCTTCTAAAGAGATCGGGGAAATGGTTATGGAACGCTTGAAAAAGGTGGATGAAGTAGCCTATGTGCGTTATGCGTCCGTCTATCGTTCCTTTAAGGATATTTCTTCGTTTATGTCCGAGCTTAAACAAATGATGAAGGCGGAACGTAGCGAGAGGAAGAATAAATGAAAACGACGAAACAAGTAAGCATTGGCGGCTGTCTGTTAGGCGGCGGAGCGTCCGTTAAAATTCAATCCATGACCACTACGAAAACGTCGGACGTTGAAGCAACGCTCGCGCAAATTTCCGCGCTCGAAAAGGCTGGCTGCGATATCGTAAGAGTGGCGGTTGCTGATGAAAACGACGCGCTTTCGCTTCAAAAAATCAAAGAAAAAACCGCTTTACCGTTGGTTGCGGACGTTCATTTTTCAGCAAAACTTGCCGTAAGTTCAATTGAAAACGGCGCGGATAAGGTGCGCATCAATCCCGGGAATATCGGGGGCGAAAAGGAACTTAAATTTGTTGCCGATTGCGTAAAAAAACATGGTATTCCGGTGCGCGTAGGCTCGAACACGGGCAGTATTGAACGCCATTTTTTAGCGGAATACGGGCGCAGTGCGCAGGCGCTTGTGGAAAGCGCTCTCTTTAACGTAAACGCGCTTGAAAAATTCGGCGTTTCGGATATCGTCATTTCCGTAAAGGCCTCGTCCGTGCCTATGACGGTAGAAGCATATCGCTTGCTTAAAACGCGCACGGACTATCCTTTACATATCGGTGTAACGGAAGCCGGCGCGAACCAATCAGGGCTTGTTAAAAGCGCGGTTGGGATCGGCGCGTTGCTCTTAGACGGAATCGGGGATACGCTTCGCGTTTCCTTAACGAACGATCCTATTGAAGAGATTTATGCGGCAAAACAAATTTTAAGGGCGGTGGAGCTTGACAAGGAATTTGTAGAAGTGGTCGCTTGTCCTACGTGCGGCCGCTGTTCTTGGGACAGTATGACGCTTGCAAGGGAAGTGACAGAGTTTGTTAAACCGTATAAAAAATCCTTAAAAGTAGCCGTAATGGGTTGCGTAGTAAACGGCCCGGGCGAAGCAAAAGACGCAGATTTGGGAATTGCAGGCGGAAACGGTAGTTGCTTGATTTTTAAAAAAGGCGAGCCGTATAAAAAGGTTAGCGAGACTTTGGCTAAAGAGGAATTTTTTGCCGAGTTAAAGGAATTGTTAAAATGAGTGAAAAGGATAAATTATTAGAAGAAGTCCGTGTGTTTGACGGATTTAAAAATGCGATTTTAACGGGAATATCCGTTACAAAACGTACGAAAAACGCAGAATTTACGTTTGTGACGGACAAGGCGTATTCTGAGGCGGAAGAAACGAATGTGAAAGACTTTTGTCAAAAATACTTGCCGAGCGGTTTTACCGCAAGCGTAAAAACGATTAAGCGCGTTCCGGACGAAGGCTTGTTACGTAAAAAAATTTATGAGTTCATGTCCAAAAAATTCCCTGCCGCAGCTGCGTTTTTAAAGGAAGAAGACGTGGAGATAGAGCTTCTTCAAAGCGGGGCACATTTCTATTTTGATATCGCCTCGGGCGAACAGTCTTTGTTTACGTCCAGCCGCATTTTAGACGAGGTAAGCGCATACTTAAAAACAATCTTTTGCGGCTCGTTTTACGGCGACGTAAAGATCGTGGAAAAACAACGCGACGAATTGATAGAGGAAAACGTAATTGAAGAGGAAGAAGAGTTTTCCTTGGAAACTCGGTATTTCGAGATTGTAGATTTTAAGAGCCTTGACGGCGCGGACACCCTACCCAGGTACGCGACTTATATGGCTGACTGGGTGAATCAAACACAACCGTATGCCGTTTGCGGAAAGATTACTTTTATAGAAGAAAGGCATTACTTTCGTCACGTAGAGAAGACGAATACGGACGAAGAGCGTTCGAGATTTTCGATTACTTTAAGCGACGGTACGGACAATATGCGCATGACGTATTTCCCGAAAAAAGCGACCGTGGAAAAAATTCGTGAGCTTAAAATCGGTGACAGTATCGTAGTTTTGGGTGCGAATGAAGAATACAACGGTAGTATTTCTTTCAAAGCCGCAAAAATCAATTTTGGGAGAATGCCTGACGGCTTCGAACCCGAAAAACGTAAGAGCAAGCCTGTCCCCCAAGCTTATCACGCCGTATTCCCCGAAAAGTACGTGGATTATACCCAGGCGGGATTTTTTGATGATATAGACAAGCCCAGCGATTTAAAAAATAACGTCTTTGTCGTTTTTGACCTTGAAACGACGGGCTTGAACTCCTTGCCCAGCATGGGAAAAATGGATAAAATTATCGAAATAGGCGCAGTGAAAATTATAGACGGCAACGTCGCGGAAAAATTTTCTTCCTTTGTTGCCTGCAACGAACGCTTATCCCCCGAAATTGTAGCGCTGACGGGTATTACGGACGCCGATTTAGTCGGCGCGCCCGACATTTCAAAAGTGATAGCGGATTTCTATAAATTCGCATTCGGCGCATATCTGGTAGGGCATAATGTCAATTTTGACTATAATTTCATTCGTTATTACGGCGAAGAAAACCGTTACGCATTCGAGCAAAAACGTTACGACACGCTTACGCTCTCGCAAGAGCTTTTAGCAGGGCTAATCCCGAACTATAAGCTCAACTCAGTAGCCGATTATTACGGTTTCGCTTTTAACCATCACCGCGCCTTCGACGACGCGCTCGTTACGGCAAAATGCTTTATCGAGCTTATGAAAAAACGCGGCAAATTACCCAATTAAAATAACGTGTGGGGCAGGCTATTTATATTATAATATTGTAAGAGCCTGCCCTGCCTAAAAAAAATTTGAAAAATTAAAAAAAATTTTCAAAAAACCCCCTTAAAACGCTTTACTTCTTTAGCGAAATAAAGTATAATAAGGTTACTTCAGTTGAGTAAAGCAATTTAGCTCATATTTTTTTGGGAGAAACGCTTTATCAAATTAAAGTAATAAAGTAAAAAAATAAAATTTTTAGGAGAAATAAAATTATGAAAAAAGTAGCAAAGGCATTAAGTTTAACGTTGG
>JAFVRE010000009.1 GCA_017504465.1 Clostridia bacterium
CCGAAAAATAAAGGAAGAGAGCTCGATAAAAAGAAGTTTTTACGCTCGTCTTTTAAAAGCGGAGGTAAAAATTCCGCAATTAACGTAAGCGCCAATAGACAAACGATTATTCGCGTTTTTGTCTTTTCGGTCATATTCCGCATTTTTACCCCCCCCTTTTACGAAAATTTCACTTATATTATAACACGGAAATTTTTCGTTTACAAGTATTTTTTTTGTGATTTTGCACTACTTTCTAAAAATTTAAAGGCACGCCATACCTGCGTGCCTTTTCAAAACTTCATAATTCATCTTTGATAAACAACTTTACCGCCGCGTACCGTCAAAACGACGTCGTACGTTTCCGCGTCGATTACAGCAAAGTCTGCATTCTTACCGACTTTAATACTGCCCGCCTCATTGTCAATCTTAAGATTCCTTGCAGGATTGATCGTAGCGTAATCAACAGCTTGAAGAAAGTCAACTCCAACCTTTTTAACCATATTTTCAACAGCTCTATTCATTCTCAACACACTGCCGGCAAGCGTACCGTCCTTGAGTCTTGCTTCGCCGTTTTTCACGATTACAACTTGTCCGCCAAGTTCACTCTCGCCATCAGCAAGGCCTTTTGCGCGCATTGCGTCCGTGATAAGCGTGAGCTTATTAAGCGGCTTATTCTTCACGAGCAAACGAATAGCAGGAACGGAAACGTGAATAGTATCGGCAATCAATTCACAATTAAGTTCATCTCTTAAAAGCGCACTACCGACAACACCGATTTCACGATGATGTAAAGCTGTTTGCGCATTATACGTATGCGTTACGTTACAAGCGCCGTTTGAAATTGCTTCATCAACCTTCGCGTAGCCTGCGTCCGAATGTCCGATAGACGCAACGATATTCTCTTGCGTTAAGTAGGAAACGAGCATCATTGCGCCGTCAGCTTCAGGCGCTAAAGAAACAAGTTTAATGCAATTACCGCTTGCCAAATTATATTCCTCAAACGTCGCTACGTCGGGAACGGAAATGTATTCCAAAGGCTGCGCACCCTTATGTTTTGTGGCAATGAACGGACCTTCAAGATGTACGCCGAGTACTCTCGCGCCCTCTCCGTTATCCGTTTCGCGATATTCCTTAACCGCTTTCATTGCATTCATAATGTTTTCTTTGCTTTGCGTCATAGTCGTTGCAAGGAAAGCAGTCGTACCTTCTTCGGCAACTGTTTTTGCTATAATAGCAAGGTCTTTAAGCGTACCGTCCATAGCGTCAGAGCCGCCCGCCCCATGAATATGCTGATCGATAAAACCGGGCAAAACAACGGTGTTTTCAGGCAATTTGATTTCTTCCGCGCCCGAAATTGCACAACGGGAAATCTTTTGAATTTTTTCATCAAAACAAACTGTCGTCTTCTTCAAGCCTTCGCCTTCAACGTAAACAGTCGCGTTTTTAAAACACTTCATAGTGCTCACCTCTTTTGCAAAACTTTAAGTTACACCCTATCCGCAGGTAAAGACGCCGCAGCGATACTTTGACCTACTCTACGGTTATTTTCATCTGGAAGACCGATATCAAGCGCGGCAAATTCTGGATATTCTTCCGCGAGAACTTCTTTGCAGGTTGCAAGAATGATATCGCCGCCTTTTCCACCCATTACACGACCGAGCAAAAGCATGTGCTTAATATCGTAGAACATTGCATAGAAAGGAATCGTATGCGCAAGATAAATGCCAATATCCGTATAAATTTGTTTTGCAAGCTCGTCGCCTTTATCCATGAGCGCTTGTATCACTTTCAATTTTTGCGCAGGTGTCAAACCCTCTTCAAACTTGAATCCACCGTATTCCGCAAGCTTAATAACCGCGTCTTGCGAGAAATACTTACAACCAACGCCAAAATCGCCGCTCCATTCGTCTTGCATAGCGTTTTCACTGAAATCCACGGGCGCAAACGCAAGCTCAGAAAGCCAACCGTTAATACCGCCGTTGGAGTTAATATAACCCACTGCTTCGCTCGTACCCATTGCGATACCCAAAACCTCGTTATCGTTAAGATCAATCGCACCGGCAAGCGCAGTAACGTCGCCGTCGTTAGCAACTTCTAAAGGCACGTTCCCCATCTCTTTGGCAACGTTGATATACATATTTTTAACGAAATCGCCGTATTTTTGCTTGTCAACTTTGATAAACAAAGAAGCGACCATAATCTTGTTATCCACGTAAACCCCAGCCGAAGAAACGCCGATACAATCTACTCTAGGCATTTTAGAAGCGGCCGTTTTCATTGCCGTTAAAATTTCATTGTAATGATAGTTCGGATCTTCCGTGGTTTTAGGATTCCAAACGACTTCTTCGCTATATACAACCTCCCCGTCGATTACAGCACTGACTTTTCTATCGCTACCGCCCGCGTCGAACCCGATACGGCAACCCTTTAAATATCCGCCTACCTTCATTGAGCAATTCTTTTGTTCGGGAATTTGGTCGTTTTCAAGCCATTCCACTTCAAAAGGCTTTTCATAGACACCACTCATGAAATCAACGTCAAAAGCGCGTAAGCCTTGAAGGGTGTAAGCCTTTTTCAAATATTCATAAATAGACTTACTTCCAGCAACGGAAATTTTAAATCCGCCGACAACCCAAAGAATAGTTTTTGCAAGACGTTCTGCAATACGGAAATTAAGCGCGTCGTTAACTCCGTCCGCAAACGCGTCGTAGGAATATAGGTAATTGTATCCACCGCTACGTTCAACAACAAGCGTGACCTTTACGCCGTTACCACTCTTCTTGACCTCTGCATCAAAATCCTTTAACGCTTTGATCATGGGATAGAAGTTTTTATCCAATACAGGCATTTTCATAATTAGTATCTCCTTTAATTTGTATTATCATCGTATTACATTATACTACTTAATGAACATAATTTCAATCGAAATTATTTCAGTTTTTTTATAAAAAATTTCTCAATTTTTTCATGTGAAATATTTTACAAAACAAAATAAATGTGTTATAATATACCCATGAAAAAAGCGACTCTTAAAAAACAATTTTATATGCACAAAATAGCAAATCTTCTGAACGTGCAAAAAATCGTTACTATTCATTACCAAAAACCCAACAAAAACTACGTTTCAGTAGAAGAAGCGCATAATTTTTGGGAACTTATCTACGCGGATAAAGAAGAGTTTGCCGTACATCACGGCGATTGCGTAAGCGTGTTAAAGCAAGGCGAAATCTTATTCGTTAAACCCAATCAGCCCCACTATTTAGCTTGCAAAGGAAAGGAATCCAACATTTTTATCGTTTCCTTTGAATGCCGTTCAAAAAGCATCGAATTTTTCGCGGATAAAAAGTTTATCGTACCGCAAGAAATGAAATATCTCTTGCAAAATATTATGTCGGAAGCCTTGGAAACCTTCCAAATCCCGGAATTTAATCCCAACCTCAACAAGTTGGAGCTTAAGGACTCCCCTAATCTCGGTGGAGAACAAGTCATTAAAAATTCGTTGGAACTTTTGCTTATCTATCTTTTACGCAGGGCAAACAAGCAAGATTCCCAAACAGAATTTTTTATTTCTAAAATTACGTCCTCGTCCGATTTACAAGACGAAATCGTCTGCATTTTAAATGAAAACATTTACGGTACGATCCGCTTGGAAGACTTATGCGAAAGGCTACACTATGGTAAAACCTACCTTTGTACTTATTTCAAGAAAAAGACGGGAATGAGTATTCATCAAACTTATTTAAAGCTAAAAATTGACGAAGCGAAAAAGCTTATTAGAAATAATATTCCTTTCGCGACGATTACAAATAGGCTTTGCTTTGACTCGGTTTCGCATTTCAATTTGATTTTCAAAAAATATACGGGAATGACGCCGGGCGAGTACAAAAATAGTATTATTTAACTTTTTTAAAACAATTTAATTGATTAAATTCAGCGAAAGGAACTCCGTTATGGAAAAACGGAGTTCCTTTATTTTCTTCTTAGTTCTTTGCCTTTTCAAGAATTTCAGCAACCGAAACCTTTAATTCTTCCATTTTCGCCAAAGCCAACGCCTCATTTTTCATTCTTAACGAATAATAAACCTTGAGTTTCGGCTCAGTACCCGAAGGGCGAACGCAAACGAAAGAACCGCCTTCAAGCTCGTAATATACACAGTTACATACGGGAATATCCAACGTTTCCACGCTTCCGTTTGCCAAAGTGCGTTTTGCCGAGCTGTAATCACGAACGGCTTCAACCTTGAGCCCTGCAAGCGTTTCCACCTTCAAGCTCTTTAATCCGTCCACAACGCCGTTCATTTCCTTCATAGCGTTAAGACCTGAGTATTGTATCGAATCCGTCTTATCTAATACAAACCCGTATTTTGCATAGATTTCTTGCAATCTTTCATAGACGGTTTTTCCAACGTAAGTGTAATAGCATACCATTTCCGCGCACAACATAGATGCAACGACAGCGTCCTTATCGCGAGCGTGCGTACCGCGAAGATAACCGCAAGATTCTTCAAACCCAAAGATATATGTATGCTTACCGTCCTTTTCCCATTGCTTTATTTTCTCACCGATAAACTTAAATCCAACAGGCGTTTCGTATAAGGCAACGCCAAAATCATCACAAAGCGCTTTTGCCATACCCGTCGAAACAAAGGATTTCACAACAGCCGCGTTTGCAGGCATTGCATTATCTTCTTGCAATCTAGTCAAAATGTAATCAAGCAATAAAATCCCCACTTGATTTCCCGAAAGCGCCATAAATTCCCCGTCATTGTTCTTGACGGCTACGCCTAAGCGGTCAGCGTCAGGATCCGTCCCGAAAACAACGTCAGCGTTAATTTCGTTCGCAAGCGAAATACCCATAGAAAGCGTTTCCTTAAACTCAGGGTTAGGCACTTTAACAGTAGAAAATTCGGTGTCTTTCGTCGTTTGAGCATCCACTACGGTTACGTTAATTCCTATTTTTTTCAAAACGGAAGTTACCGGCAAATACCCACTGCCATGAACGGGAGTATAAACGAGTTTAAGATTTTTTCCGCAAGCCGCAACCGCGTCTTTTGAAAGACAAAGCGCAGTTAATTCATTTAAATAATCACTATCTAACTTTTCAGGCACAGGCAAAATAAGCTCGCTGTTCGGTGCTCCGCAAACGGATAAATAATCGGTAATCGCATTGATATGCGTAACTACCTTTTCGGTGTCTTCAGGCGACATTTGCGCACCATCCTCTCCGTAAACTTTATAACCGTTGTATTCTTTGGGATTATGGCTTGCGGTAATCATAATACCTGCAATCGTTTTAAGATATCTCACCGCATAGGAAAGCATAGGTACGGGATGAACTTCACTAAAGAGATACGCCTTTATACCGTTTTTCGCCAAAACTTCAGCGGAAACTCTTGCAAACTCTTCGGATTTTCTACGGGTATCGTAGGAAATAACTACACCGCGCGCTTTCGCTTCTTCGCCAAGTGAAAGAATAAATTCTGAGAGCCCCTGCGTTGCGCGCATAACGGTATAAACGTTCATCATGTTCATACCATAACCGATAATACCACGCATACCGGCCGTGCCAAACTCAAGTTCGCCGCCAAAACGATATTCCTTTTCCTTTTCGTCGTTTGCGACAGCTAAAAGTTCCGTTTTGCCCTCTTGACACAATCTTTCGTCGTTCATCCAAGCTTGATAGTTATTTTGGTAATCCATTTAGCACCTCTCTTTTAATTATTTTTCAATATTTTCAGCCCTTTCGGCTTTTTCAACTTCTTCCGTGAATTGACCTTCTGCAAGATGCGCGATATGTTCTACCGCCAAAGACTCATCTCCATGAAGCTCGTTTGTTACGATTTGTTCGTAATTTATGAAATATTTTTTACCCGTTAAGGTGTAGTAATTTACGTACTGCAAACAAATAAGGAAAAAGAAAGAAGCGGGAAGCGTCAAAATTAACGCGCTACCAAAGGTCGAAAGCCCAAAAATTACGTTGACCACTATTATCATATAAATACTCACTAAATAAGTGGAAAATACGCCGCCACGCAATTTTTTCTGAACGTTTTTCCAGCTTGAAAGCGCTTGTTTCAACGTGTATCCGTCTGCAGTCATTGACGGCATCCAAGTGGAAGTAAGCGTCAATTTAAGCGCGTTCGCTACAACGATAGCCGTTACGGACAGGAAGAAAGAAATAAAGATATTCAAAAACGACAGTAAATAGAAGAAGAGAAAATAACACGCCGCAACCACGATTATATCATAGACGAAAACACCCAAGACGTAAACGACGGCGTAAGCACTTCCCCTGCCCAAGTTTTTGACGTATGCCGAATGCAAGGGCGTATCTCCGTACGTTTCCATTTTATCCCCTAAGATTTGTCCAAATGAAAAATACCCTAAGGAATCTACGAAACGCGTAAGCAAATAAACAAATCCGCAGCCGATAACGGATAAAATAATTTTCCAAGTTTTAGACGCGATAAAATTAAGTAAGGCGTGCAAAGAAAGATTTATTTCTTCTTGCATGGCATTTATAGTCGCCGATTCTCCTTGAAAAACCGCAAAAACAAGCTCCTTTACATTGGAAATCAAAGTTTGCATTTCCCCACTTTCCCAGATTTGTACAACGTGCGGAAGCAAGAGCGCGGAATACAAAGAAAAAGAAATTATCGCTACAATCGTCATATATAAGAGCAATTTATATACGTTTTTGAAATTTTCCATGAAAAGCTTTAAAGCGTTTTTAAATAACATACTTTTCTCCTTTATCCGTTGACCAATCAATAATATTTTTTAAGGTCGGCACGGTCTAACTGTGCGCGATCAAAATACACAATCATCATTCTAATGCAGTAAACCAAAATCATAACCGTATAAAGAACGCTTGCAACCACCAAGCCGGCTAAATCGCCCTGCAAAAGAAGCACGGTTGCACCGATTATCCCCTCGCACGTAAGCAAAACGCCCGTTTGCACCAAGACAATTTTAAATTGAACAGGCGCAAGCAAATGATACGAGTACGTCAAGGCGTCAAAGGCGGCAAACCCAGTAATTTGAAGGCAAGGCATCCATAAATATAACAGTGACATTGCATATAACAAAACGAAATGCATAGCAAAATAAACAACGCCAAGCAAGATATATGCAATAATCGTATTCGATACACCCGTTACAAAATACCAAAGCGCAGATAATATGAGCGCCCATACCTCATAAATAAATAAAAAGGATATTATCAGCCACGACGTTGAAATAAGATTATCATTCACCTTGGAAAACAATCCATTCAAAGTGCGTTTGCCTATTCTCATATGCTTTTCTAAAAACGCGGTGAGCATTGCAACGCAAAAAATGAGTACCACTATTCCGCTTATTCCTGAAAACACCGCCTTTTTCGAAGAAAAATTAAAGATGGAAACTGTGTAAAAAATATTCCAAAACTCGTCGTGCGGATTCCCGCTCAAAAGATTGTTCAAAACACTTCTCGTCGCATTTTCGTCTATGGAAAGCGCAAAAAATACAGCAGGAATTGCAGCAAAAAGAATTACGTAAAAGAAATTTTTTGCAATATATTTTAAAGTATCCGACGTATACCTCATAACAAAACCTCCTATTTTCCGTAAAAACCTCAAACCTAATAGGTAAAATTACAGTAAATCAGAAATAAAACGTTCATTTTTAACTTTTAGAAAACAAGCTTATCCATGCTCTCGAACGCCGTTTGAATCAAGCCTTCAACGTCAAGCTTAGCCTCTTCTCTTAAAATATCTTTGAGTTTTGGACGAGTTGCAGGGAAATCGGGTAAAAATACCGTACAACAATCCTCATAAGGCAAAATAGAAATTTCATACGCGCCCATCTTCACGGACTTATCAATAATCTCGTTTTTATCAAAACCAATCAATGGTCTTAAAACGGGTAACTCTTCAATAACAGAATTTGAAGAAGTAATCCCTTCAATTGTCTGGCTAGCAACCTGCCCCAAGCTCTCGCCTGTAATCAAGCACTGCGCGCCAATACGTTTTGCATGGCGTTCAGCAATTCTAAACATAAATCTACGCAAGAGCGTAATCATTAATTCCGGGCGACATTTTTTGTGAATTTCCTCTTGAATATGCGTAACGCTAACCGTACATAAATGCGTACCGCAAGAGTATTGCGCCAACGTTTTAGCAAGATCTATCACCTTTTCTTTCGCCTGCATATTCGTATAAGGATAACTATGGAAATGCAAGCAATCGACGTTCATTCCGCGTTTTGCCATCATATAACCGGCTACGGGACTGTCAATACCGCCCGAAATCAAAAGCAAGCCTTTACCTGCCGTTCCTACGGGCATACCGTTCGCGCCCTCTACAAACTCTCCAAATACAAGGGCTTTTCCTCCTTCGCGGATATCAACAAACACCGAAAAATCGGGTTCGTGTACGTCAACTTTCAAATCGTGATAAACGGAAAGCAGCCTTCCGCCGAGCTCACGGCTAATTTCAACCGAAGTCATGGGGAATTTTTTGTCGCCGCGGTGGGAAACAACCTTAAACGTTCCGCTTTGCCTACATACAATTTTCGCCGTTTCAAAAATCGCGTCCATATTCGCGTCCGTTTCATAAGCGACGCTCATAGTATGTATTCCAAATACCTTTTTAAGCCGCGTCAAGATCTCTTCAATTTCAAATTCTTCAAAATCAACGACAAGATATCTACCGCACTGTTTAATAAGTTTGTGAGAAATACCCGTCAGCGCCATTTCGATATTCTTTTCGAAAGCGCGTTCAAAAAATCCCCTATTTTTCCCTTTTAAGAACAATTCCGCATAACGGATAATAATTGTTTTTTTCATAGTTTTCTATTACTCCATTCTCGCCTTTAATTCTCTGCCGAGCTCGTTCAAAATATCAACGGCGGCTCGAACCTCGTCTTCCGTTGTCTTTTCGCAAAAGCTCACGCGGAGCACTCCGTCCGCCGTTTTTTCGTCAAAACCGCACGCAAGAATCACCCTGCTATAGCGATTTTTGGCGTTAGAGGAACACGCAGATCCTGTTCCCACAATCAAACCTTTATCGTTCACCATATGTAGAAGTATTTCTCCACGCAAACCTACGGCGGAAATACTCGTTACGTAAGGCGAAGCGTTTTCGCCCGATAAGACGGTGTATACCGATTTATCTAATCCGTCCGTCAGTAGACGTCTATATTCTTTTAATCTTGTAAAATCTTCCTTAAAAGAAGCGAACTTTTCTTGCGCGGAAAAAGCAAACTGCATAATCCCGAACACGTTTTCCGTACCGCTGCGTCTTCCGCTTTCTTGACCTCCGCCGTAAAGCAAGGGCGATATTGTAAGCGTTTTGCGTTTGATGAGTGCGCCTACGCCCTTAAGTCCGCCTATTTTATGCGCACTTATCGAATATAAATCCACTTCTTTGGCAAGCTTAAACGGAATTTTACCAAACGCCTGCACACCGTCAGAATGAAAAATAACGCGCGGATTTTTCGCCTTGACTAGTCTTGCCAAACGATTTACGTCGTTAATAGCGCCCGTTTCATTATTCACGTGTATAACCGAAACAAAGGATGTTTTTGCATCTACAAGCTCAAGCAGTTTTTCTTCATTGACACTGCCGTCTTTATTCAAAGGCGCATACCGAGCTTCAATTACTCCTCTATTTTTCAGCTCGACAAAACAAGCGTACACAGCGGAATGTTCTCCGCTCGTCGTAACGGCGTTTCCGCGTTTTGCCATAGAAAATACCGCGTGATTGTCCGATTCGGTTCCACAAGAAGTGAATATGATTTCAAAGTCCGTTTCCGAAGCTATAGAAGAAAGCAAAATCGAACGCGCTTTTTTAAGCTCGCCCTGTAATGCATATCCTTCCGTGTACATTGCGGAAGGGTTATAAAATTTTTCACGCAAATATTCTTCTGCGCGACGAATCGCATTTTCATTCGGCTTCGTCGTCGCCGCATTGTCAAGATAAATCATAGATATTTATTAGTTTCTTTGCTTTTTTTCTTGCATCACGTAATCGTGCTCCAAAGTTCCACGTTTTACGAATTTTAAAATGTTGACGAGCAATTCTTCTCGGCATTCAAGCACGTAAAGTTTTTTTCCCATAACCGTATTTGCATGCACGTACATAAAGAATTTACCCTCCATAGGCTCTATATTCGGCGTGCAAAAAACTTGTTTGTTCATAGTATTAGAAAGCAAACGCATATAGCTTTCGCTATCCGTATCTCCAACCTGTAAAATTTCTTCGGGTTGAATTCTCGCAAGCAGTTTTCTACGGTTTACGTTAAACACCTTTACAATTCTCAATTCCCCTGAAACGAAGGTGTAATCATAATTGATATTTATTCTTCTTTTCAAAAGAAAAAGCAAAAATGCGCCCGAACCAAAAGAAAAGAGCAACCCCAACCCCAAAAAAAACATCGTTTGCGCGTATTCATACGCCTGTATTTGTTCAGGGGTTAAATTCGACGGCTTAGAACCTAAAGGTATATTATTAATCGTATTAAACAACGCCACAATAGCTATGAACGTGCAAATATAAAACCCTATGTTCATCACCTTATAAATTTTTTCATCGCGAACCGCCTTTTTATTAACGGCGCATTCTTCGTATAAAACGTCCAAATTGACTCCTTTCCGTTGCGAACGAAAAAGCCCGCAACGGATTTCATTTCTTTTAAATTTCCAATTGCCCTTCAAATACCGTTTTCACGTTCCCCATCAATTCCACTTCGCCGCTCGAATGATAGTTGACCGTGAGGTCTCCCCCGCGAAGTTTAACGGTCACGTTGGTATCCATTTCACAGTAGCCGCAAAGCACCGCCGCAACGACCGCAGCCGCCGCCCCGGTCCCGCAAGACCACGTTTCTCCGTTGCCGCGTTCCCAAACTCGCATCTTAATCGTCGTCTTATTGACTACACGGATAAATTCGGTATTCATATGCGCGGGGAAATATTCGGAATTTTCAAACAACGGGCCAACCTTTTTCAAGGGAACTGCGTCAACCTTATCGGAAAAAATTACACAATGGGGATTTCCCACGTTCACCAAGGTAATTTCGTAATTTTCACCACCGACGTTGACAGGCTTTTTAACGATTTTTTCCTCTTTCCAAACACAAGGGATTTTTTCTCCCGCAAGCTCTACCTTTCCAAAGTTTACACTTGCAGAAGTAACCTTACCGCTTAACGAATAAACTTTCACCTGATTGACACCGTTCAACGTTTCAATCGTCATCTCGTTACGCGAAACGATCTTCTTATCGTAAAGATATTTAGCCATGCAACGAATAGCGTTTCCGCCTACCGAAATCTCCGTGCCGTCTTTATTGAAAATACGCATTTTTGCATCGGCAACCAAGGAGTTTTCAATGAGTACGATTCCGTCTCCGCCGATTCCATAATGACGGTTTACGTAACTTACCGCAATCGACTCGGGACAAGTAATCTTTCCATCCCTATTGTCGAAATAAATATAATCGTTTCCGCAAGACTGCATTTTTGTAAACGACAAGCGCAACTTTTCGCTACGCAAAGCATTGATATCTACAAGCTCGGTATTTTCTTCAGTGAATTTACTTGCAATAATGTCCGCAAGCGCATTGGCCGTATCCAGCGAAGTAAGCACTGTAATTCCAAGCAAAATAGCGTGGTGATGCAAACGAATGAAATCGTTAATGGATTCCATATCCGTTTTACCCGTATAGACTATATAATCGACTTTGCCTTCGTCCATGAGACGAATGAGCTCGTCCGTTGCCGAAAGCCTGTTAACGACGTTGCAATCGAAACCAAGATCGGTAATTACCTGCGCAGTACCTTTAGTAGCGTACATTGTACATCCCAAATCCCCGAATTTCTTAGCGATTGTTACGATATCAAGCTTATCTTGATCGTTTACCGTCATATATACACCGACGGGACGTTGTTCGGACGGATGGCACATCTTAAATCCTGCGGAAACAAGCCCTTTGAACATTGCTTCTTCCAGCGTTTTGCCGATACCAAGAACTTCGCCCGTAGATTTCATTTGAGGCCCAAGCTGAGAGTTTACGTCGTTGAGCTTTTCAAAACTGAATACGGGTACTTTGACGGCAACGTAAGGTGAAGACGGGTATAAGCCCGTTCCATAACCAAGGCTCTTCAGCTTTGCACCAACAATAATCTTGGTTGCAAGCTCTACCATAGGTACTCCTGTTACCTTGGAAATATAAGGCACGGTACGCGACGCTCTGGGATTTACTTCGATAACGTAAAGTTGTCCCCTATAAATCAAATATTGAATATTGATAAGACCTTTCGTTTTGAGTTCCAACGCAAGTTGCGTGGAAACTTCGATAATTCTTTCAAGCATGGTATCGTCCAAGTTGTAAGGAGGATACACCGCAATCGAATCGCCCGAGTGAACGCCGGTACGTTCGATATGTTGCATAATACCCGGGATAAGCACGTCTTTTCCATCGGAAATTGCGTCAACTTCAAGCTCCGTACCCATCAAATACTTATCGCAAAGCACGGGGTTCTCTATGCCTTGCGCCAAAATGACGTCCATATATCTACAAACGTCTTCTTCGGTAAATGCAATCGTCATATTTTGACCGCCGATTACGTAAGAAGGACGAAGAAGTACGGGATATTCCAACTTTTTCGCCGCTTTGAGCGCCTCTTCTTTCGTCATAACGGTAAGCGCTTTAGGACGAGGAATACAATACTTATCAAGCAACGCTTCAAAGCGTTCTCTATCTTCCGCCGCGTCAACGCTATCCGCGCTCGTACCCAAAATTCTAATTCCGTTCTTGTCAAAATACGAACAAAGTTTAATCGCCGTTTGTCCGCCAAACGTAATGATGACGCCGTGCGGCTTTTCAATGTCAAGTACGTGTTGTACGTCTTCGGGTGTTAAGGGCTCGAAATACAATCTGTCCGCCGTATCAAAGTCTGTAGAAACCGTTTCGGGATTGTTGTTGATGATAACTACTTCGTAGCCAAGCTCTTTGAGCGTCCATACACAGTGTACCGAAGAATAGTCGAACTCAATGCCTTGACCGATACGGATAGGCCCCGAACCGATAACGACGATACGTTTCTTGCCGCTCTTTTTCGCAAACGGCTTTGCTTCATCGTGCGCCGCAGGATCGAAAGTTGAATAGAAATACGGTGTTTTTGCCGCAAATTCGCCCGCGCAGGTGTCAACCATTTTAAACACTGCTTTTTTGCGATAAGGTATTTTTTGTCCGCTGAACGCTTCGATATCTTTATCCAAATACCCTAAATTCTTCCCTTCGTTGTAAAGGTCCTTCGTGAGCTTTTCCGTCGCTAATTTTTCTTCGTATTCGATTAAATTTTTAAATTTATTCAAGAACCAACGGTCAATTTTCGTAATTTCGAACACTTCGTCAACGGTTACGCCCTTTTTGAGCGCAGCATAGACAACGAAAATTCTCTCGTCGGTCATTTCATGCAATTTTGCCTTCAATTCCTCTTTCGACGTATCTACGAATTTTTTATAATTCATTGTCGTCGTAGAAATTTCCGCCCCGCGAACAGCTTTCATAATCGCCATTTCGAAAGACGTGCCGATAGACATAACTTCACCGGTTGCCTTCATTCTCGTGCCGAGCTCACGCTTTGCATACAAGAACTTGTCGAACGGCCACTTGGGCATTTTTACAACCAAGTAGTCTATCGTCGGCTCAAAGCACGCATAAGACGTGCCTGTTACGTCATTCTTAATTTCGTCAAGCGTATATCCAAGCGCAATCTTGGACGTCACCTTTGCGATCGGGAATCCCGTTGCCTTGGACGCAAGTGCCGAGGAACGCGAAACTCTGGGATTTACTTCGATAACCGAATATTCAAAGGAATCCGGATTTAAAGCGAATTGAACGTTACAACCGCCCTCGATTCCAAGCTCGGTGATAATTGCAAGCGCGGAAGAACGAAGCATATTATATTCTTTCGTCGAAAGCGTCAACGCGGGAGCGACAACGATAGAGTCTCCGGTGTGCATACCGACGGGGTCAACGTTTTCCATCGAACAAACGGTGAGAACGTTGCCTGCGCTATCACGTAAAACTTCAAACTCGATTTCTTTCCAGCCTGCGATATACTTTTCAATCAATACTTGCGTAATAGGCGAAAGCATAAGCCCGTTATGAGAAATTAAGCGCAGTTCTTCTTCGTTATAAGCCACACCGCCGCCTGCACCGCCGAGCGTATATGCAGGACGGATAATAACGGGATAGCCTAATCTATCTGCTATTTCCACACATTCTTCAACCGTATATGCGATGTCCGAAGGTACGCAAGGCTGATTGATTTTTTCCATCGTTTCTTTGAAGAGTTCTCTATCTTCCGAACGGTCGATCGCGTCGAGCTTCGTACCGATCAAACGAACGCCGTGTTCTTCAAGGAAACCGGATTTTGCAAGCTTACAACCCATTGTAAGACCAGTCTGTCCGCCGAGTGAAGCAAGCAAGCTGTCAGGTTTTTCTTTTATGATAATACGCTTTAACGATTCTTCCGTAAGCGGTTCGAGATAAATTTCATCTGCGAGCGCTTTATCCGTCATAATCGTTGCAGGGTTAGAGTTACAAAGAACGACGTTAATCCCCTCGCTTTTCAAAACGCGACAAGCCTGCGCGCCTGCATAATCGAACTCTGCGGCTTGACCGATAACGATAGGTCCTGAACCGATAACCAAAACTTTCTTGATATCACTTCTTTTAGGCATTGCGTTTTTCCTCCATGAGTTTCAAAAACTTTTCATATAACAAATTAGGTTCACACGCCGCCGAACAGGATTCAGGATTGAACTGAACGGAAAACGCGGAATAGTTCGGATAATCAATCCCCTCACACGAACCGTCGTTAGCGTTAATAAAATCTACGTTTCCGACTTTTACGTCGTCCTTGGAAACGACAAATCCGTGATTTTGCGAAGAGATATACACTCTACCGTTCGCGAAGCTTTTTACGGGCTGACCGCCACGGTGTCCGTAACGCATTTTAACAACTTCGCTCCCAAACGCAATTGCGAGCATTTGATGTCCCAGCCCTACGCCAAAAATCGGCGTCTTTCCAACGAGTTTTTCAATTTCGTTTATAACGGTGGTATTTTCCATCGGATCGCCCGGGCCGTCGGAAAGCATTACACCATCGACGGAAAGCGAAAGGATTTGTTCCGCCGTATAATTTGCGGGGACTTTCAATACTTTGCAATCTTGCTCAAGAAGCTGATTTACCGTACTGTTCTTCGCGCCAAAATCCCAAAGAGCAACCGTGTATTTCGCATCGTCCTTTCCATAGACCGTTATTTCTTTGCCGGTTACCTCAGAAACGGCACCGGTAAGTTTATAAGCTTTTATTTCTTCTTTATCCGCAGATCGTTTGAAAGAAATTTTCGCCGTCATCGTACCTTCGTCTCGTAAGATTTTCGTCAGTTGACGGGTATCAATACCGTAAACACCGATAACGCCTTGATCTTTCAAGAACTTGTCCAACGTTTCTTCGCAGCGAAAATTCGAGGGTTGTTCGCAAAATTCCCGCACGACGTACGCCGCTACCCAAGCCTTTTTACTTTCAAGGTCGGACTTCATAACGCCGTAGTTCCCGATCATGGGGAACGTCTGAACAACGATTTGCCCGTAGTTTGCAGGCTCGGTAAGAGTTTCAAGATACCCTACCATTCCCGTTGTGAAAACAAGTTCTCCAACTGCTTCGCCTTTCGCGCCAAAAGAATACCCTTCGAACAC
>JAFVRE010000049.1 GCA_017504465.1 Clostridia bacterium
AAAATGGAGAACTATTTAAATAATTTAAAAACGCTTGAGGCGCAAGGCGTAACTGTCGTTGATTGGGGCGGGCTTATTATGGATATTATGAACAAAAAAGTTCAAGTTCCAAACTCTACGATTTCGTACATAAAGAATACGTTCGTAGTGGCAAAAAGCGCGAAAGACGGCTATCATCCCAACTTATTATCAGGATATATAACGACGCTTATGACGTACTGTGCTATCACGGGCGAAAGTGCGCAAGGAAAGACGTATGATTTTTGCAACGATCCTGCGTTGAGAACTTCCTCAACGAGCGTATTTTTCAACTTTGAAAGATACAAATTAAAGTATTATACGGTTGGTACTACGAATTTCACTGAAGTTTTCGCTTCGCAGAACGATATGCAAGGCATACAAGGCTTGATTGACGCGCATCTTGCGGCTAAGGCATATATGAATTATAATTACTAAGAATTAAAATAAAGGATAACGTTAAGCGCACATAGATTTGCGCTTAACGTCGGTTTATTGAAATTTTGCTTATTTTTAAAATTAAATGTAGTAGAATAAGTAAAGAATATAGGAGATATATAAATGAAAAAGAAAACAGTAACAACTTTGAAAAAGTTTTTAGCGGTTTCGTTTGCTATTATCATAGGTGTTTGTAGTTTTGCCTGCAAAAAAGACGGTGCGGAACACGTGCTTGATGGTAAGAAAATTATTTTTATCGGCAATTCCTATACCTATTACGGACAAACGGTTCTTGAAAAAAAGCAAAGTGTTTTGACGCAAGCGGATCGAAGTAACGATAAAGGATATTTCTATCAGCTTTGTAAAGCTAACGGCGCGGAAGTAAACGTAACAAACTGGACGTTTGGCGGACATAGTTTGGAGCATTTGTTTGGCGGTAGCTGTTCAGCTAATCGTGGTTGCGACGGCGTAGATCACGCATCCTATTTAACGGATAGAAACTACGACTACGTGGTTATGCAACCTGGTAGCGGTGTTGACGCTGATACGAATTATCTTACAGAAGCTAAAAATATAATGAATTTCTTTAAGGCGGGGAATCCGAACACGAAATTTGTTGCTTTGGTATCGTACTCTTGTTATGGCACAATAGGATCTACGCTTAATAAAATGGAGAACTATTTAAATAATTTAAAAACGCTTGAGGCGCAAGGCGTAACTGTCGTTGATTGGGGCGGGCTTATTATGGATATTATGAACAAAAAAGTTCAAGTTCCAAACTCTACTATTGAATATACAAAAAATACGTTTGTAGTGGCAAAAAGCGCAAAAGACGGCTATCATCCCAACTTATTATCAGGATATATAACGACGCTTATGACGTACTGTGCTATCACGGGTGAAAGTGCGCAAGGAAAGACGTATGATTTTTGCAATGATCCTGCGTTGAGACTTTCCACGACTACCGAATTTTTCAATTTTACAATATATCAAGGGAAATATTATACGGTTGGTACTACGAATTTCACCGAAGTTTTCGCTTCGCAGAACGATATGCAAGGCATACAAGGCTTGATCGACGCGCATCTTGCGGCTAAGGCATATATGAATTATAATTATTAACAACAAATTATGTTACGTAAAAAAGGCGGGGAACCGCCTTTTTTTGTATAATTGCTGAACGAGGGGAATTCTCTTAGATAAAAAAGGCAGAAAAAAAAGACACCACACACATGGTATCTCTTTTTGTGGTGCCGCTGATCGGACTTGTTCCTTTAGCGGAGACGCCCCGCTCCGCCATTCTCAATGGCGTCCTTTGCCGCGAGTCCAATTGTTGATGGGGGATATCGTCGGCAAAGCATTTTGCTCTCGCAAAACGGCTCCCGCCCTCAAGTCCGCTCAGATATTCGTCTTAGGCACAAAAAAAGACACCACATACATGGTATCTTTTTTTGTGGTGCCGCTGATCGGACTTGAACCGATACGGTATTTCTACCGAGGGATTTTAAGTCCCTTGCGTCTGCCTATTCCACCACAGCGGCATAATTTATTTTTTAAAGAACTCCGTACCCAAGCGGTACGGAGTTCTTTTTGGAGGCGCCACCCGGATTTGAACCGGGGGATAAAGGTTTTGCAGACCTTGGCCTTACCACTTGGCTATAGCGCCACTCCTTGCCCTTCGGCTATAAAAATAAAAATAGTGCGGATATCTTGGAGCGGGAAACGAGATTCGAACCCGCGACATTCACCTTGGCAAGGTGACGCTCTACCACTGAGCTATTCCCGCATATTAATCCGCACTATTTTTTGTTGGTGGAAGTTATAGGGTTCGAACCTATGACCCTCTGCTTGTAAGGCAGATGCTCTCCCAGCTGAGCTAAACTTCCGTCGAAAGCTTATATACTATACCATATATTTTTTTTAATTGCAAGCATTTTACATAGGTTTTTCAAAAAAAATTTAAAAATTTTCAAAAATTTTTTTTACTGCCGTTTTTCTGGTTTTTTGCGTTCACTTTATCGCGCGCGCGTAATAATATACGAGTTTGTTGAAGAACATTTTTTGCGGTCTTTTACTTAAATCCATTCACTTTATAATATGCCGTTAAAAAAAGAAATTTATAAAGGACAGGAAAAATTTGTTAAATAAGTGATAAAATCGGTTATTTCTCGTGAAGAGCGGAATTTTCATTTGCTTTTTGTTTTTTGGCGTGTTATAATAGAAGACGGTTATAATCCAAAAGAAAATAGCAAAAACTATTTAGAAAGCGTAAATGCAAGGAGTAAATCATGTTCGGATACGTTCGCCCCGATTTACCATATTTATATATAAAGGACGAAATTCTCTACAAGGCAATGTATTGCGGAGTATGTAAGGGGATCGGCGAGAGTTGCGGTCAATGCGCGAGAATGGGGCTTTCCTACGACGTTACCTTTTTATCGGTGCTGTTGCACAATATCGCAGGAGTGGACGTCAAGATTGAAAAATCGCATTGTTTGACCCATACCGTCCGTAAAAAACCCATGGCGGAAGTGGACGAGCTGACGAGAAAACTCGGCGCGGTGAACACCGAGCTTGCGTATTATAAATATACGGATGATATCAAAGACGGAGATAAGGGAAAAGGTAAGCGGTTATGGTTCGTGACGGGACATAAGCGTGTGAAGAAAGAATATCCGCAAATAACAGAAATTGTTGAGAGAAATCTTGCCATGCAAGAACAGACGGAAAAATCCATGACGGACAGTGTGGATAGGGCGGCGGACAATACGGCGAATATGATTGCCGAGCTTTCCGATTATTTATTAGAAGACAAGAAAACTCCGCAAACGCGCGCGCTTTTCTACGCAATAGGCAAATGGATTTATCTTATCGACGCAATAGACGATTACGACAAAGACAAGAAAAAGGGCGCGTATAACCCGTTCGTATTAGCTTATGGAGCGGGGAGCAGAAAAAAACTCGTGGAAAATAACGGCGCTGATTTGGAATTTATTTTCAATTCGCTGTTTTACGATATTAGAGAAAATTTAAGGAATATCAAACTATATTTCAATCGCGATCTCGTCGATAACGTTTTGCTTCGCGGCTTACCGACCATGACGAAACGGATTATGGCGGGGCAAGGCTGCAAGGCGGATAAGGATTTCCGACGTCATTCGCGAATGGAATAATTGAAAACAAAAGCAAGAAAAGGAGTAACCATGAAAGAATATTACGAATTATTAGGCGTTGCGGAAACGGCTACGGACGCGGAGATTGAAGCGGCGTATAACGCCTTGAAAGAAAAATATAGAGAAGAGCGTTGGTTGGACGGCGAGCGCGGTAACGAGGCGGCGAAAATGCTGAACAAGCTCGACGCGGCGTTTGAAGCAATTAAAATTTCGCGAGGGGAACAAAAGACGAATACCGACGGTCAAAACGCTTTTGAAAAGGTTGCGGCGTTGCTTAAAGACAACAATTTGAACGAGGCGCAACGCTTGCTCGACGAATTTAACGAACGTACTGCAGAATGGCATTATTTACAAGCGGTTGTCTTTTATAAAAAGAACTGGTCGAACGACAGTAAGAAACAGCTTGAAATCGCTATGCAAATGGATCCTTCCAACCCCAAGTACCGTGAATCCTACAATAAATTGAACGCGAAGAACGATTACGCGAATACCAACCAAGAAAACGGTCAAAGAACGGAAAATCCCCGTCAAAATCCCTATTCGTCCGCGCCTAACGACGATTACGATTCACAACAAATGGGCGGAAACGTCTGCTCGAACTGCGCGTCGTTTTGTTTCACTTATCTTTGCGTGGACTGCTTATTTAGCATGTGTTGCGGCTGTCAATAAGAGACTGCATTTATCAATTTTTCAAACGAAATAAACGATAATAAGGATAAGGAATGAAGAAAATCTCAACCTATGATTTGGCATTATCCGCGCTGGCTTGCGCGCTTGCGGTACTCTTTCAAGTAATCGGGGTGTACTCGGAAATTTTGCTCTTTTCAGGCTATCTTTTATCGGCGGTAGCCCTGATGTTACCGCTTGCGAGAAAATCGTATAAAGGTTACGTTCTCGCGTACCTGGGCGCTTGCTTTTTAAGTTTAATATTCGCTTCCGCTCGTTTTTGGGACGTGATACCCTTTATTATGTTTTTTGGATTACATCCGCTTGTCAACGAGCTGCAGCTCCGCACCAAAGTCAATACTTGGGTAGCGTGTTTTGCGAAAGCGCTGTGGTTTGACGCCACTATGTACTTAATGTGGAAATTTTTGATCGACACCACAACGGTTAATCCGTTGATCGATCAGTATATTATACCGATTATTCTCGTAGTCGGTACGGCGTTTTTTATATTTTATGATTATACCATGTATCGCGCGAGAATGATAGTAATTAACTTAGCGCGTAGATTTTTGAAGAAATAACTCCCTAAAGGAGAGGTGCTCTATGGAAAAGAACGATATACTTTGCGCAATCACCGAAGGCTTAGGTTCAAACGGCGAAGGCGTTATCAGGCACGAAGGGGTTACTTTTTTCGTGCCTGCTTGTTTACCGGGCGAAAAGGTAAGATTTAAGGTACTTAAGATCAAAGGCAATATCGGCTATGGTAAGGTAGAAGAAATTTTAACTCCCGCCGAAGAACGCGTGCGTCCGAAATGTCCCGCTTTTTTACGTTGCGGCGGTTGTAGGCTTCAACACGTGGAATATTCCGCGCAACTCGCGCTTAAAGGGGATATGGTTAAAGATTGTCTTCGTAAGATTGCAGGGATCGCGTGGGACGTTCCGCCCGCGATAAAAAGCGACCTTGAATACGGCTATCGCAACAAATTGCAACTCCCGATCGGCGTAGATAAAAACGGGGAAGACGTAATCGGTTTTTACGCAGAACGCAGCCACCGCATTATTCCCATTGACAGCTGTGCTATTCATCCCGACTGGGCAGAAGATCTCATTTGTATTTTAAAGTCGTTTATGCGCGAATGCGGCGTACATGGGTACGACGAATCTAATAAAACGGGCGCGCTCCGACATATCGTTGCAAGAGAAATCGCAGGGAGGTTTATCTTCACTTTGGTTGTAACCAAGCGAGAAATTAAAGGCATAGATAGGCTGCTTTCCCTGCTTAAAAGCAAATTTGCGTCCTTCAGCTTGTACTTAAATTACAATGCAAAAGACACGAACGTGATTTTCGGAGAAGAGTTTAAGCTCATTTACGGACCTGAAACCTTTTCAAACGTTGAACAAGGCATTTCATATGAAGCAGGCCCCGTCACTTTTTTACAAGTCAACGAAAACGTAAGAACGAAGCTTTATAAAGCTGCGCTAAAGACGGTAACGGGCGAAGGGGACGAGGTGGTAATCGACGCATATTCAGGCGGCGGTTTGCTTACGGCAATGATTGCAAAACGCGCAAAACGCGTATATGGTATCGAGCTGGAGCGCGAATCGGTTGCCTGCGCGGACAAATTAAAGGAAGGAAATAAGCTTGCGAATATGCAAAATATTTGCGGTTACGTAGAGCAAGAGCTTAGTGGAGTTTTAGCCAAAGAGACGGGCGAAAAAATCCGTTTAATACTCGATCCCCCTAGGGCAGGTATTGCGCGAAGCGTATTAAAAGCGCTTTGTGAAAGCGGAATAGAGAAGCTGACGATCATCAGCTGCAATCCGTCAACGCTCGCTCGAGATTTAGGAATTTTGACGGGTAGTTTAATTGAAAAGGACGGCGAGCTAATCAAAGGCGACGGACAAGGGGCGTATGAGATAATATCGGTGCAACCGTATGATATGTTCCCTCAAACCAAACATGTCGAGACGCTTGTCTGCCTTGCTCGCAAGGCAGATTGAAAACAAGTTTTTCACAAAGGGATATGCTTGCATATACGGCGGTGAAATGGCTTGTTTTCAAATAGTTGTTGCCTACAACGCCAACAAGCCTATCAACATGTTTGAGTTCGCCGTCGGCGCGAGACGAACATATATGCGAGCAAAGCGTAGAAATATATGTTTCCTCAAACCAAAATAGGAGTACGATAAGAATGTTTGAATTATTTGTAGAAAATCCATTGTATTTTATGGCGATACTTGTTTGTATAGGTATTTTTGTCAACAGCTATATAAGCTATATAACGAGTTCGTATTATAAGGTTACGAAACATTTTTATTTTGATATTTACACGGATAAGGGGAAATATGGAGAATATCTTATCTATAAACATCTCAAAAAAATGGAGGCGGATGGGGCAAAATTTCTTTTCAACCTTTATATTCCAAACTCAAGTGGTGGAACGACAGAAATAGATGTGTTGATAATTAGTCCAAAAGGTATTTTTGTTTTTGAAAGTAAAAATTATAGTGGTTGGATATTTGGTAGCGAGAATCAAAAGAATTGGTATCAAACGTTATCTGGAAGAGATAGAACTTGTTGTAAAGAAAAGTTTTACAATCCCGTGAGGCAAAATCGAGCTCATATTGAAGCATTAAAGAAATTTCTTCAAGTAAATGTTCCGATGTGGTCGATAATTGTTTTTTCTGAAAGATGTACTTTGAAGAGTATTGAAATTACGAGTAATGATGTTGCGGTAATTAATCGAGATAAGCTTGGAAGAGAGGTTGCTTCAATTTATAATTAAACTACAATAAATTTTTTAAGAGAAAATGAAATTTCTAGCATTTACGATAAATTGTATCCCTATACGCAAGTAAGTGAAGATATTAAAAGGCAGCATGTTAAAAATATTCGAGAAATGGATAATGATAAAAAGTATCGCATTCAGAATGAGTTTAAAAAAAAAGAAAAACTAAGAAATGAGACTCAAGAATGTCCGTGGTGTAGTGGCAAACTCGTTTTGAGGACAGCGAAAAAAGGTATAAATATTGGCAATCAATTTTATGGTTGTTCTAACTATCCAAAATGTAGCTACATAAAAAATTTAGCGAAAGATTCTACGGCTTCAAATATTGAATATGAAAAAGATGATTTTTTGGATAATATTATAAACAATGATGCTATGTAAGATAAAAAGCACTCCAAGCGACGCTCCTCGCGCGAACACGTGTTAATTCACGACTTCGAGAGATTCGTCTTTATATCAAAAAAAGAACAGGCACAAAACCTGTTCCTTTTTTGGCGCAGAAGACGAGATTCGAACTCGTGCTACGGTTTCCCATACTACTCCCTTAGCAGGGGAGCCCCTTGAGCCTCTTGGGTACTTCTGCATAACTCAATCATTTAAACGCTATAATACTATAGCACATTTTTTTTGTCTTGTCAAAGCTTTTTGCCCAAAAAATTAAATTGTTTTTAGAAAAATTTTCTTTTTTTTCTTTTCTCTCTTTTTTCTTTCTTTCTATTGATTTTTTTCTCGTTTTATGTTAAAATTATCTCGAGCTTAATTTTAAGGAGCTGTTTATGAATATTTGGCATGATATTTCAGATTCTCGCATTACTTCCAAAAAATTCGAGGCGTTGATCGTAATCCCTAAAGGGTGCAAAGCGAAATATGAACTCGACAAGGAAACGGGGCTTTTAAAACTCGATCGAGTACTCTACACCTCGACCGTGTACCCCGCAAATTACGGTTTTATTCCAAAAACGCTTGCTGAAGACGACGATCCCTTGGACGTTCTTGTGCTTTGCGGAGAAACTATTTATCCTATGACGCTCGTAACCTGTTACCCGATCGGCGTAATTAAAATGATCGATAACGGCTCGCTCGACGAGAAAATTATCGCGATTCCGTACGGTGATCCCACTTATAAGAATTATTACGACGTGCATGAACTTCCCCCGCACGTTTTTGAAGAAATGATGCATTTCTTCGAGGTTTATAAAACGCTCGAGCACAAGCATACCACCGTGCAGGAGATCTGTCATCGCGACGAGGCGGTGGATATCATCAATAAATGCGTTCAAAATTACAAAAAGAAATTTGTGGAGAGAGAGCAAAAATTATGAAAAAACTTTTGGTTGTAGTCGATATGCAAAACGATTTTGTGCGCGGTACGCTCGGCAGCGCGGACGCGGTTGCGATCCTGCCAAACGTTATTAAAAAATTGCGTTTTGCGCGTGAAAACGGGGTGCAAATCGCCTTTACAAGAGATACGCATTTTGAAAATTATTCGAGCACGCAGGAAGGCGAAAAATTACCCGTCTTACACTGCGTCAAGGACACGTATGGTTGGGAAATAGTTGACGGACTTTATGAAGACGGCGAAAAAGTATTCGATAAGCCGACGTTCGGGAGCTTGGAGCTTGCGAAATTTGTGCAAGGAGAGGGGTTTGATGAAGTAGAGCTTATCGGGGTTTGTACGGATATTTGCGTAGTTTCGAACGCACTTTTAATTAAGGCGTATTGTCCTGAAGTCAGGGTTCAAGTCTCCGCGGATTGCTGTGCAGGGGTGAGTAAAGAAAGCCACGACGCCGCGTTAAAAACAATGTCCTCTTGTCAAGTTGAAATTTTATAAAATCTTTGCAAATTTTTAATTTTTTTTTCAAAAACCATTGAGAAACATTGACAAAAGTAAAAAAAGCAGTTATAATTAAATAGGTAATATAGTGTAAAAATCGTCAAGCGGTAACGTTTGGCGTTTTACGGCGATTAAAGGAGGCTATAAATGGAGAGGTTTTTGACTCGGCCGGAAAGTATTAAAACCCGTATTAAAAAGAGCCAACGCAGATCGGTTTCTGTGGGGATTTTCTATTGGGTAGGCATTTTATTGCTCTTTTGTTTCTCGATTTTCCCTTACGTAGGTAAACTTAACGGCTTCAATGAAATGAACGGTGAGCTTTGGATCATCACTTTCATGACGCCGATTATGACGTTTTTGAATTCCGGGGGAATGACGAGCGACGTGCTTATGCCTGCAGTCGTTGCGATTTTGTACATATTGAACGTACTCGCTGGATTTATTTGCGCAATCGTAGCAACGACGAGACTTTTCCGTATCACGAAGCGTAATCCGACGAACAAGTTGGGCTATAATCGCGCGGGAGTGGCGACGAAAGTTGTTGCTAAGTGCTTTGCCCTTATGTTCAGTATGATGTTCGCATTGACGGCAATCGGCATCTCCGTGCTTGACGGTACGCCTACGTTGTTCTTCTATATCGCGTTCGGTTTGGCGTTGGTCTTCCACTTCATTGGAAATTTCCGCGGCAGTAAGATCAGTTTCTTCCAAGCAACGGAAGACAGATTTAACCCCGTTGAAATGCGTCCCGTTTTGAGAAGAGGGGCTAGCCTTGCTCGTAACGTTTGTCAATTCGTTTGCATCCTTGTGATTATCTTCTTTGTGGATAAATTAGGCAATAGCGCGAAATTCTTTGAAATTTTAGACGGTAAACAGCTTCCTCTCATTGAAGGAATCTTGATTCCCGGATTTATGTTTGTAATTCTTCTTTGCTTGCTCGTGGCGATTGTTCACGTAACGAGTACTATGGAATACAACAGATTCGGCAGAAAACCCAGAAACATTAAAAAGTGTCGTGTTTGCGCGTTCATCATTGCATTGCTTGGTTTGGCAAGCGCTGTCTTGGCGTTAATCACTCCCGCAATCACCGAAGCGGCGTTGATGCCTTCTCTCGTTATCTTTGCAGTTGCATTGCTTTGGTTTATCGTAGAATTGATTCTTTCTCCGTCCAAAGGCAAGCGCGAGAAAAAAGAAAAGGTTAAGAAAGTCAAGAAAAATAAGAAGAAGAAAAAGCTTGAAGACGAAGAGCCTTTGTTCGAAACCGTCGAAGAAGTTAAGGAACAAGTTAAGGAAGAAAAAGAAGAAGTTGATCTTGAAGAGGATCACAGAGAAGAATATACTCGTCTTGATCCCTCGTATTTCGTAGCTGATTTCTTGAAGACGCCTGATTTTGAAGAAACGAATTCCGTTGTAGAACAACAGACTGAACAGGAACTCATTCTCAAATCTTTAGACAACTATTCGGACGAAGAAATTGAAAAGTTGCGTAACAAATGGTTGAATTTGGATTTTGATTCTACGGACGGCGAAAAATCCGACGTGGATAAAAAATTGCTCACCGCGCAACAAATCCGTTGCCCTGGTTGCGACGCGCTTTTGAACGTACGCTTTGGTTGGACGAAAGTAAAGTGTCCCAAGTGCGAAACCGTCTTCAAAATGAAGAAGAAGTACTATTAATCGTATGCGATTATCAGAGCGCGCAAGCGTTGGGTAATCCAATAAACTTAATCAAATACCGACCTTGTTTGTTAATGAAACGAGGTCGGTTTTATTTTTTTATTTGATAGATAACTATTTTTATTCAACACTGGTAAGGCTGATTATTGCGTATTTTTAACGACAAGTTTTTCAAGCAAAGAAACGAGCGCATACATAGCGGCGGCAAGCACGCAAAGAATGAGTACGGCGGACATTACAAGATCGAGCTTAAATACCTGCCCCCCGTAAACGATCAAATATCCGATACCTGCCTTGGATACGATATACTCGCCCATAATCGAACCTATCCAAGCCATTCCCACGTTAATTTTCAGCATGGAAATGAATTCGGGCAGGGCGGAGGGAAGGACAAGTTTTGTTAATATTTGCCACTTGCTCGCGCCCATAGATTTGAGCAATAACAACTTATTTTCATCGGTCGACATAAACCCGCCGAGCATATTTAAAATAGCGACGATCAGCCCGATCAGCACGGTCATAAAAATAATAGCCTCGCTACCTGTACCGCACCAAATAATGATAAGCGGACCAAGCGCAATTTTTGGCAGAGCGTTTAATACGACGAGATAAGGCTCTGAAACTTTTCGGAAAATCTCACTCCACCAAAGCAATAACGCAACCGAGTAACCGACCGCCACCGCGATGAAAAACCCGATAAGCGTTTCTGAGAGGGTTGTGCCGACGTGATAAAATAACGTTCCGTCCGCGTACAGACCGCCGATTGTTTTGATGATTCTTGAGGGGGAGCTGGTAATAAACGGATTCACCCATTCAAACCGTGCGGCAAGCTCCCAAATCAGCAATAAGACGAGCAAAATAGCCACGCGCGCAACGGTTATGGTAGCGTTTTTTTTCTTTTGGCGTTTGAGATAGTCAAGGTGTTCTTGGGTATATTCCCCAAGACGTGTCATAGGGTATTTCATGAATTCAATTCCTCCCACAGTATTTCAAACCATTTTGAAAACTCCTTGTTTTCACGGCGTTTCAGCGGTTCGTCTTCAGGGAAGGAAACGACGTGTTCAGAAAGAATTTTTGCTGGCCGCTTCGAGAGTACGAAAATCTTATCGGCAACGGAAATTGCTTCGCTGATATCGTGCGTTATTAAGAGGGCAGTTTTGTTCTCTTCGCGAATAATTTTATACACGTCGTTGCAGACGTTGAGCCGCGTTTGATAATCGAGCGCGGAAAAGGGTTCGTCGAGTAGTAAAACGTCGGGATTGAGCGCAAGCGTACGGATAAGCGCGGCGCGTTGCCGCATACCGCCTGAAAGGGCGGACGGATAGCTTTTTAAAAACTGTTTCAAACCGTATTTCTCGGCAAGAGCCAGTGCGCGTTCTCTGTTTTTAGGGGTGTTCGTGCCTTTGATTTCAAGGGGTAGATAGAGATTTTTCTCAATCGTCCGCCAAGGGAACAATTCGTCGCGTTGCAACATATATCCAAAGGACACACCGCTTGACAGGATTCTTCCGTTAGAGGGGGCAAGTAGCCCTGCTGCCAAGGACAAAAGAGTAGTTTTTCCGCAACCGGACGGGCCGATTATCGCCGTAAATTCTCCCTCGCGGATAGAAAAATTCAAATCCTGCACGGCAACCGTTTCCCCTTGCTTTGTATGGTAACGCATGGAAACGTTTTCAAATCGTAAAACTTCTTTCATAGCAGTACTTCCTTTGCAAGTCAAATGCGTTTATTTTTGGTAAATTTCCGTATATACATCGTTTGCGTACTTCACGTTGATAAGCTCTTCAAACGCTATGCGCCGTTCCAGCTCGCCTGCGTTTTCAATTACGTCTTGAAGTCTTGTAAACGAATCCTTAGTCATTGCCATATTCGTAACCCACGCGTCAATCGACTTATAACGCGCAACGGATGCTGAAAGGGAAGTTTGACTCGTACCGACGAAATAGCTTGTCAATTTTTGCGCGATTAAGTCATTTTCCGTTTCGTTGACGTACTTAATCGCTTTGGTAATAGCGCGCAAGAAACCCTTCGTCGTTTCTTGGTTTTTGTTCAGCCAAGACGATTTTGCCATAAAACAGGTATAGGGGATTTCGCCAGACGCCTCGCCAACGGACGCAACCACGTAACCTTTTCCTGCCTCTTCGTATTCATAGGCAACGGGATCGAACATGGTGCAGTAATCGGCAGTACCGCCTTCAAAGGCACTTGTCATAAGATTAAACGCAACGTCGTAATTCAGCGTCAAATCGACGCCGTCGAAGAGATTATTTTGTTTTAAAACGTACTCGAAGGTCATAGCAGGTACGCCGCCACGCCGTCCTGCAAGGATTTCTTTACCTTTCAGGTGCGACCATTCGAAGTCGGGATCGGGCGTTCTTGAAACGAGGAAAGAGCCGTCGCGTTTCGTGAGCTGACCAAAGACGGTAGGAGCGTCGTTAGAACCGCCGATTTTGACGTACAACGCGGCTTCAGGGCCGCAAAATCCGATATCCGAATCGCCTGAAAGAACGGCAGACATAACGTTATCCGCGCCGCCGCCGTTGACGAGTTCAATTTTAATTTTTTCTTCTTCAAAATATCCAAGGCTTTCCGCCAGATAGAAAGGCGCGTAGAAAACGGAATGGGTAACTTCGTTAATTTTAAGGGTAGTGTACCCGTCGTTTTCAGGCTCTTTACAAGCGGAAAGCGGTAAAACCGTCAAAAAGAGTGAGAGTGAAGCGCAGAGCGCGCGAGTGGTAATTTTGTTCATAAGTATCTCCCGATAAAAAATATTTTTTGGAATAATATATTATATGAACGCGCGTTAATAATTGACAACGCTCGAAAAAAGTATTATAATAGTAGAATAAAAGAATGCTAAAATGGTTTTTGCGCCCTTTTTGGGAAAGGCTGTTTTTAGGAAATTAGAAACGAGAACAAGAACACAAAATTCAAAAAGAAGGAATGGACTTGATTATGGAAATGCAAAAGACGTACAACCCCAAGGACTTTGAGGATAGAATTTACGCGGACTGGGAAAATTCAGGCGCGTTCCGCGCGGAAGTGGACGAGAATAAAGTACCGTTCACAATCATGATGCCGCCCCCGAATATCACGGGACAGTTGCACATGGGGCACGCGATGGACGCAACGTTGCAGGACACCCTCATTCGTTTTAAACGTATGCAGGGCTATTCGGCGTTATGGTTGCCCGGTTGCGATCACGCTTCGATTGCCACCGAAGTTAAAATCGTTGAAAAAATGAAACAGGACGGGCTCACCAAAGCCGATCTTGGCAGAGACGGATTTTTAAAACGCGCTTGGGAATGGAAGGAACAATACGGAAACCGTATTATGACGCAACAGCGTAAAATGGGTACGTCGTGCGACTGGTCTCGCCAAGCCTTTACCATGGATGAAAAATGCTCCAAAGCC
>JAFVRE010000050.1 GCA_017504465.1 Clostridia bacterium
GACCCACGCGGCCAGCTTGGAAGGCTGGAATTCTACCATTGAACTACACCCGCATTTCTTCGCGCTCGACGCCGTACCAAACAACGCTTGTATATAATAGCACTAAAAAAATAAATTGTCAAATCATTTTACGCCTTTTTACAAAAAAAATTAGAAAAATTTAAAAAATTCCATTTTTGATAAAAACAGACGAAAAGTAGCAAGTAAATACCTTCATACGATTGCAAGTTTTTTTCAAATGTGTTATAATGTCTCTTATAATATGTACAACTGCGCGTATATGCGTGCATACACACATACGCGATTTGGAAATTCAATATAAAAAACGTTTTAAAGGCGCATTTACATTCTCATAAAAAATCCTGAACGGAAGAGAATAAACCATAAATATCCGTTTACGGCAATAAAAATCGGCATAACGACCATTAAAAAAAGATTATTGAGCTTGTATTTAAACAGGAACATACAAACGTAAATAGTTATCGCTCCGCCCATGGCCCCGCACAATAAAAGTTTCCAGTCAAAGCCTTTTACGGGCTTGACCGCAAAACTTTGTAAAATACCCGGTTTTTTTGGTTTTTTAGATTTCTTTGCCGATTTTTCTTCGGTTTTTACCTCGGGCTTTTGCTCGGATTTTTCTAAAGAAGGCTTGCATGCGGAGCGCTGTTTGTCTTTAGATTTTTCCTTTTTCGGCGCCTGTCCTATGGTAGCATTGTTTTCAGTAAAGGCCTGTTCCGCCGTTGTTTGCGGGGCTGATAATGGGGCGGGAAAAGTAGTGGTATCTTCGGCTTTTTTCAATGCGAAGACGTATAAAAACGAGTAAAAATTAACGGCAAGTACGTAAACAATCAAAATAATATAAAGAAGAATCATACCGTTAGTATTGCCTTAAAATCGGCAAATTAAACGAAACAAAAAACCTTCAACGAGGTCGATATGAAATATTTTAAATGCGAAAATTGCGGCTCAGACTTAAAAAAGAACGCGGATAATAATACCTATTCGTGTTCGTACTGTAAGCGTACATATTACGACGATAGCCTTGAAAAAGCGTATGATCGCGTATATCAAAATTTGCGCGGTACGGTGCAAGGCATTGTCAGCGAAGAGCTGTTAAAGCAAAAAATCGAGCAAATCGCAACCTGCCGTCAAGCCCTTTATAAAGAGCGCAACGAGCAATTTGTGGATAATACCGAAATCGAACGCTGGGCAGGGGAAATTTTAAAGCTTTCACCCAAGGACGCGCAGGCAAATTTCTATTTCCTTGCGTCGAAAAAGCGTTGGGGCGAGCTCAATAAATTCATGCAAAAACTCAATGCGAGAGAAGTCCCTTATCTCGTGGAAGGGTTCGTGGATTATTTAACCAACGGTCAATTCATAGAGAAATGCGTGTTATGCCTGAGCGATTTGATTGATAGATCGTTTGAAGTAGGCTCGAAGGAATACGCGGCTTGCCATAAAAAGATAGTGGAAGCGGATAAGCGAGAGCGCAGCGGCGTTTTCGACGTTTCTCTTCCTCGCGACGTGTTCGTAGCGTATTCGAGCAAGGACAAGGAACAAGCGTACGAGCTTGTAGAATATTTGGAAAGAAGCGGTTTCAAGTGCTTTATTGCCATGCGAAATTTAGCAAAAGGCGTGGACGCCGCGCTCAAATATAACGAACGTTTAAAAACGGCAATGGACAGTTGCAGGGTATTCTTGTTGGTTTCGTCCAGCAATTCTCGCGCAAGAGATTGCGACGCGTACCGTATCGAAATGCAGTATATCCGCGATTGCGACTGTAAAAAGGCAAGCGATTCCGCCCTTGCGAGCGCGCGCTACGAAGAATATTTGGAAAAGAATCGCAAGCGCTGTAAGCCGAGAGTGGAGTATTTGATAGAAGAATACGGCTCTTCGCCGTATGAAAAAGTCGTTAAAAAATTCTTTGGCGGCTTGACTTGGTGCACAAGCCTTGAAAGCGTTTCGGACGCGGTATTCGAGATTATCGAAGGCGGGGAATTAGAAGACTCGGAAGAAGAAAAATTTGCTCGTGAACGCGCTGCGCTCGAAGAAAAACTTGCTGAAGAAAAAAAGGCTCGTGAAAAACTTTTAGCCGAACTCGAGAAAAAGCAAGAAGACGAGTTTAAAAGACAGCTTGCCGAGCTCGAAAAACAAAAAGCGGAAGCGGATCGTCAAAAGGCGGAAATGGAACGCCAAAAAGCCGAGCTTGCCAAGAAAGAACAAGAGTTTTCCCAAAGGCAAACGACGAGCGCGCCTACGGGCAATATAGACGATTTATATAAGGCATTCAAACAGCGCGAGCGTGAAGAAGAAGCCGAACGCAAGCGTAAAGCGGAAGAAGCTGAACGCAAACGCCAAGCCGAAGAAGCCGAGCGTAACCGCCAAGAAGAACTTGACCGTCAACGCAAGAAAGAAGAAGAGCAAAAACGCTTAGAAGAAGTAAGAAAGCAACTCGAAGCGCAAGAAAAAATAAGGCGTGAACAAGAAAAAATAAAGCACGATTTCCAAATCGAAAACGGCGTGCTTGTAAAGTATAACGGAAGTGATGAAGAAGTCGTTATCCCTAAAAACGTAAAGAGTATCGGCGATTCTGCGTTTATGGGGTGTAAAAGTTTGAAGAATATAATCATACCTAACGGCGTAACGTCCATCGGGAGAAATGTGTTCTTCGACTGTGGAAATTTGACGGGCGTTACAATTCCCGACGGTATAGCAAGTATCGGAGAGCGTGCGTTTTGGGCTTGTTGCAGTTTGACAAGAGTTACGATTCCCGCCAGCGTTAATTATATCGGTAAATATGCGTTCGGGTACTGCGGTGCGAGTTTTATAGTAAGCGAAAATAATAAAAATTACAAGTCCGTCAATGGAAATTTGTACAATAAAGATTGCACGACGCTTATACGATATGGACCGAACAAAGTATCCAAAGACGCCTACATTCTTAAAAGTGTAACGGCGATTGATGATTGTGCGTTCTACGCACGTGATAGTTTGACAAGTGTTACCATGCATGAAGGTGTAACGCGTATAGGCGAGTATGCGTTTTGGGGGTGCGGTAGCTTAACGAGCATAACTATTCCCAATAGCGTAACGAGTATCGAAAAAGGTGCGTTCTCTGCTTGTGCGGGCTTGACGAGTATAACCATTCCCAACGGCGTAACGACTATCGGCGGACAGGCGTTCGAAAGCTGTAGTGGCTTGACAGACGTAGTTATTGGCGATTCAGTAGAGATGATATGTGATAACGCATTCCGTTATTGTAGGGGTTTGAAAAGCGTAACGATCGGCGCTAACGTAAAGAGAATCGGGGCGTCGGCGTTTGAAGAATGCCTCGGTTTGACAAGCGTATTTATTCCTGATTCGGTAGAAACGATAGACAAAGACGCCTTTAGAAACTGCGCTTCTTTGAAAAAAATTGAAGTTAATAGAAGAACAAATATAACGGGCTCGGGCATAGATGAAAAAATCGTATCTTACCGTGAATCTGAAGAGGATCGAATTAAACGTTTATTTGAAATTGAAAACGGCGTACTTATAAAATATAAAGGCAACGACAGTGATGTTGTCATACCAAATTCGGTGACTTGTATCGGTGAGTCCGCGTTTAGTAATTGCAGTAGCTTGAAGAGTGTCACAATCCCTGATTCGGTGATTTCTATCGGCAAATCTGCTTTTTGGGGGTGTAAAAATTTTTTAAAGATAGTAATTCCCGAAAGCGTAACTTTGATTGGCAGAAGTGCATTTTCCAGGTGTAGTGGTTTAATGAACGTAGTCATTCCTAATTCGATAAGCGTAATTGATGAGAGAGTCTTTTACGAGTGTAGCAATTTGATGAGTGTGGCAATACCTAATTCGATAACTTCGATTGGAGCGAGTGCATTCGCTTATTGTAGTAGTTTAACGAGTGTGACAATACCCGATTCGGTAACTTCAATAGGTGACGGTGCGTTCCAAAATTGCGCTAGTTTGACGAGTGTGACAATACCAAATTCAGTAACCTCAATAGGTAGCGCGGCATTCGCTAATTGTAGTAGGTTATTAAGCGCGCTAATACCTAATTCGGTGACTAAAATCGGTATGAATACATTTATTGGGTGTAAAAAATTGAGCATTTATGCGCAGGCAAAGCATGCGCATAAGGATTGGTATTCCGTATCGTTCGGTGATATGAAGGGAAGCTGGAATCCCGAAAAATGTCCTGTGAAATGGGGAGAGACAACAGCTGGTTTTGATCAAGAAGCGGAACAAAAACGTCAAAATTATGCTATAACAATTAGCGGTTATTTTGGAAAGATTAAAAAATATGCGTTTAGAGACAGAAAGGACATGGAGAGCGCAATTATTTCTTCCGATGTAACCGAGATTGAACGTTGGGCGTTTGAAAATTGCTCGAATTTGAAGAAGATCTATATTCCTAAGTCCGTAACAACTATTGACCTAGGTGCATTTTATGGTTGCAAAAATTTGAAAATTTTCGTCGAAGCAAAAATCAAACCGAAAGACTGGCATTCAGTATTGTTTGGTTATAACAAAGGCAGTTGGAATTCCGAAAACCGTCCAGTCAAATGGGGCGCGACAATAGAAGATTTTAATAAGGCGTAACGCTTTGCGAAAGAACAATATAATAACGTCATTGTGAGGGAGTGAAACGACCGTGACAATCTCGCCTTATTCACTTAGAACTTGGGATTGCTTCGTCGCATGCGCTTCTCGCAATGACAGAAGAAAATAAAGAAAAGGAAAAAATTTTTAGTACGAGGTATATATTATGAAAACTATGAAAAAGAGAGCATTGGTCAGCGTTTCCGATAAAACGGGGATCGTAGAATTTTGCAGTCGCTTAATTAGTTGCGGATTTGAAATCATCTCGACGGGCGGTACGGCGAAAGCCTTGACGCAAGCGGGGCTTCCCGTCATTGGAATCAGCGAGCTTACGGGATTCCCCGAATGTTTGGACGGACGCGTGAAAACGCTCCACCCCGTTGTGCACGCAGGCTTGCTTGCGATGCGCTCCAACCCCGAACATATGGAACAGCTTGAAAAGCTGGATATCAATACCATCGACGTTGTTGCGGTTAACCTGTATCCGTTTAAAGCGACTATTTCCAAGCCCGGCGTGAGCTTTGAAGATGCTGTGGAAAACATTGATATCGGCGGTCCTACCATGATCCGCGCGGCTGCAAAGAACTATCAGGACGTAGCGGTTGTCGTCGATCCCAAGGACTATGAAAAGGTGCTTTCCGAACTTGAAAACGGCGGCGTAACGCTCGAAACCAAGAAATATTTGCAATATAAGGTATTCGCGCATACGGCGGTTTACGATAGTATGATTTCTAACTATTTAGCTGAAAAGCTTGGTATTCGTTATCCGGATAGCGTGACGTTCGCGTATGAGAAAACGCAAGAAATGCGCTATGGCGAAAATCCTCATCAAAACGCGGCGTATTACAGCGAAGAATTTATCCGCGCGGGCTCGCTTTCCAAGGCAAAACAGCTTTGGGGCAAGGAGCTTTCTTACAACAATATCAACGACGCAAACGGCGCGCTTGAGCTTGTAAAGGAATTTGAAGAACCCTGCGTAGTCGCTTGTAAGCACGCAAATCCTTGCGGCGTAGGTACAGGCAAGACCATTTACGAAGCGTACGTGAAGGCATACGAAAGCGATCCCGTGTCCGTATTCGGAGGAATCCTTGCAATCAACGGTCAAGTGGACGCACAAACGGCGGCGGAAATCAATAAAATTTTCATTGAAATCGTCATTGCGGAAAGCTACACGGACGAAGCGCTTGAGATTTTAAAATCCAAGAAAAATATCCGTCTTTTAGAGCTTTCGGATATCCGCGCAAAACGCGAGAATTCGGCGTACGATATGAAGAAGGTTTACGGCGGACTTTTGGTGCAGGACTACGACAACACGCTGTTTGCTGAAGAGAACGTGAAAGTTGTGACCAAGCGCGCGCCTACGGAAGCTGAAATGGAAGCTATGCTCTTTAACTGGAGAGTTGTAAAGCACACGAAATCCAACGCAATCGTTATCGGTAAAGCGGACAGAACGACGGGTATCGGTATGGGACAAACCAACCGTATTTGGGCGGCACAACAGGCAATCAAGCACGCAGGCGACGAGGCAAAGGGCTCTGTTATGGCGTCCGACGCATTCTTCCCGTTCCCCGATTGCGTAGAGGAATGTGTAAAAGCAGGAATTACGGCAATCATTCAACCGGGCGGAAGTATTCGCGATCAGCTCTCGATCGACGCTTGTAACGAAGCGGGGATCGCTATGATTTTCGTAGGGGACAGACACTTTAAGCACTAATCTAAAAATCCGATAAGGAGAAAAATGATGAGAAAATTTTTAGTAGGGTTATTTACCGCGGTTTTGGCGTTTTCAGCGTTTTCCTTTTCAGCGTGTGATTTATTGCCGAACGTCTCAGGCGGCGGAAATCAAATAGAAAAACCAGAAGGCGGCGATGAAATTCAAAAGCCGAACGTTGACTACGGACATAAGGAGCATTTATTGGAAGGGTTGCCTTCGCACTGGGAACAGATTCAAGAGTTGGATAAACAGAATAATCCTTCAAAGCTTACGAGTGAGCATTACGAGACTTTTGAAAGATGGATGTCCGAACTTCGCGCGCTCGAATGGACGGAAGAAGAGGATGAAAAAGATCCCAACAAGGAACAAGTTTCCGAGTATCAAAAAAGGCTTGACGAGATTGAGCAGGGTTGCAATCAGTTTTTGTACGAAACCGAACGTTTGGTACGCGGTGGATTTTACGTCACGTGCGAGGTTATTCCCTATAAAATTGAAGAGGAAAAATCGAACGAAGAAATTTTTAAAGATCTCACTGCAAATCAAGACATGAACAGTCAGCAAAACGGAGTTCAGAACACGGACGGTCAGGAAAACGAGAATCAGAGCGACGACAATAAGGGAAAATATATTACCATCAGCCATTGGAGCAAAACGCCCGTTACCTATCAAGAGATTTTAACGCAAACGTACAGTGAAAACACGATTGAGTATTGTACCTATTGGGATCGCTACGTGTCAAAATTGAACGGCGTAGAAATCGGCGCGGAATATACGTTTACGGAGTCCGCGCACGTAATTTGTTACGAGAACGAACCCGATTTTTATATCACGATTGAAGAAACGAATTTGAACAATGAAACGTCCACTTACGAGCATGAATATTGGGGAGAATTTACATTCTGGCAATGGATGAAAAACGGCTCGGATAGAGATGATCCGCGTATTTGGCATGAATATTGTCGCGATATGGGGCAACGCCCCGTAATTTGCGACGGAAAGTTAATGCAGCCCGATGACGTTATCAATTCAAGCTGTACGTTCGTTATAACTGAAAAAGCGTCGTTTTACGATATAGATATCGTTGCTGAAATCCGCGGCGAAACACGCGAGATTGGCGAGGGAAGACTCTATTATTCGCATAGCCTTTACGAAGCGGCAATTTACGATGACCTGCACGTATATGAACTCAGCGACTCACTTGAACACCAAATATATTATTACCTTGACTGGTTTGATATCTATTTCAATGGCAAGAAGATTGAAAACTATGAAATCCGCGAGTATATGGTGCAGGAAAGCGGTACGCTTACGCTCAAGGGCAGGGATCGTTACGAAGTTGGTTTCAAAATCGAGGTGCAAACACAGGAGGGCGAAATTAAAACTTACGGACCTTATACTGTCGTTGCTGAAACTCAGGAGTTATACCAACCTGCAAAAAGCGAAATACATCTTGAAAGTTTTTTAAGAAATGAGTTTGGCGAAGAAGAATACAACCAAATTTTCTCGGGGCTTGTCTTCTATCTTGACGACTATACTGTGGATTATATCGAGCATAGCTGTAAGATAGTCGCAAAACAGCCCGTTTCAAGCGGTGGCAGCGAAGAACAAATGCCCGATGACGAAGAATGGCAAAGAATTCGCGAAGAAGAAGAGAATCAGCTTCGTTCTGAATGGGAAACGTTAAACGAGCTCGTTTTTACTGCCAGTGACTCGGCACTTGAAGGATTATTCGAGAAAATTATCGATTGCGTTCGTTCAGCGCACTCATGGGACGAGTTCGATAAACTGAGAGCGAGATTCGAGGTTTTAAAAGAACAGGCGCAGCTTTATGACGAATTAAATCGCGATTGGAATGAACATATTGTTCCAACGTATTCTCCCGATGCAGGGGCGATTGAAGAATTTAGAGAACTTATGTTTAGTATAACGAACAGTGAGTTTAATTCTATGGAAGAAATACAAGAAATTAGAGAAGGACGATATGAGATCTTACGTCAACGAGTTATGCAAAATTCGAATGGCTCACAAAATCAGCCTACAGAGCCTGAAACTCCTGCCAATCCTACGCCTACGCCGACTGTTCCCGACGGTTTCCCCGAAAGTTTATCTCTTTCAAAATACACGCTTTACAGTTATCCTGAAAGACAATATTTAGGAACTTTGAGTGAAGACGGTAAAATTGTGAACGAAGAAACGGGCGAGCACGTTGGTTTTTACGAGCTTATTGTAAACGCAATGGGCGAAGTTACGTTAGATGAAAGCGGTCGCGCTTCCTACTTGGTTACGTTGTCAATCGAAGGAAAATCATATACCTATACGGTTAAATCCAAATATTTCTAATAAGAAAAAAGCAAAAGAAAAACACGCCGCTCGGCGTGTTTTTAAATTTCTATTTTTTTTGGAATTCTTTTCCGTTTATCAGGAAATCAATTGAACCACAACGAGCAGACGATATTGTATAAACCCTTACCACCGAGCGTGGTTGAGAGCTTTTCGGTTGTGGAGTAGATACCCTGCAAGCCACTCTCCACCTTGCGGGAGAGAGCCTTTTCGACAACCTCGATTTCGGGGTGCACCATCGAAAGCTCGCCACGGAAGAACGAAGGGCGACCAAATACGATATATTCACGATTGAGTTCGATAATCTTTTCGATCCACTTCACGCCACGGAACCAAATCAACTCCACACGTTGACCATCGGGCGGATGATCGGGATGCCGCCGCCCA
>JAFVRE010000051.1 GCA_017504465.1 Clostridia bacterium
AAGGAAATCGCCCTGATGCGTCTGATCGGCATCAGTCTATTGTATATTCAGCCTCAAAGACAAAATCGTAAGCAAACAGGGAATCTATAATAAAGACAACCGCACACCCATTGTACGTTCCATAGTATTCAAATTTTTGTATGTCGTTTGCCGTCGCCTTAGGGTAAATGTCTTTAATATAAGATCTTTGCAAATAAGACAATTTAATTTTCTCTTCTATGCTTTTATTTAATTCGACTTTTGGGATAAGCTCAAAAGTTGGTTCTGCCGTTTCCGCATTATAATAATAGGCAATAGACTTTAAATCTTCCTGTGTCAAATACCCTAAGTTATATGCATTTTCCAAACTCATTTCATTATAAAGTTCTTGTTTTTTACAAGAAGTAACGAAGCACATCATAATTGCCATAACCAACGAAACAAATATTCTCATAATTCTTTTCATAAAATTAGTCTCCTTGAATAAATATTTATAAATCAAATCGACGATCGGCAATATAGCGAGTCACTATTGTTGCTTCTTCCTCACTGTTATAGTTTTCCAAGTTGTCCAAGTATAATCCGCTAATCAAATTTATAAATTTCCCATCTTTTTTTACCGCGCATATAAATTCATAAGAACAATCTGTTTCTAATAAATATTTTTTTTCATCTATATTCCCAGTTACAAAATAGGGGCTTTTATCATAAATAATCATCTCTCCATTTTCGTCAAGTATCAAATCGCCTTTTTTTGTGCTTTCCCAACCCTCAATTAAACTAGGAAGTTTCGGACTATTCTTATCCCTCGTATAAGGAGTCCATGGATTCTTCTTTCCATATAAATCCGCTGAGACTACGTACATGCTTTTATTTGCATAGAGGAAAGAGGTCAATATGGGCGGTTCATCTTTAATGTAAATAAATACAAATCCATATGGTTCAAATTCGACAAGAAAATATTTTAACTCTTCGTTTGCATCATATACTGGATACACTTCAAAATTTTGATAAGTTTCACCCTCAGGATATCCCCATTTTAAATCTCTTTTTTCAATTCGTTCAGTAATACGTTGTATATGTTCTTCTATTGAAAAATCATCAATATTCTTGTTGCAACCAGTAAAAGTAATTCCCATGCAAAATAACAATAAAAAAGCCAAAATGTTTGTTAATATTCTTTTCATGATAAACACCTCTAATATAAGATTTTAAAGAACTTGGTATAATAAACCATTTGGACTATATCTTTAGTACAATTATATCATAAAATTAAAAAAAAACAAGTATATACACCATTTTTTATTGCTTATAGCCGTATAACGCAACAAACTCTTCTTTTTTACGTAATTTTTAGGTATAAACGCTGAAAAATAAGGTAATAATTTTTTCAAACAAGGCGAAAAGCTAAAAATACGGAGGTTTGAATATGAACAAAATCAACGGTTATACCGAAGAAGAAGCAAAACGTTTGGTGGAGTACGTCAAGGAAGGGAAACGCGCGGGAAAAACGCTCACGAAGCTCTTTGCAAGCTACGGCGCGGAAAACGGCAGGGCGCGCGGCAGCGTACGTAATTACTATTACGCGCTCATGAAAAACCGCAAGGGCGATGAGAGAATAGTTAAACTCTTAGACGGAAGCAATTTAAAAGTTGAACAAATCCGTGAATTTACCGAAGAAGAAACCGATCAAGCGCTTAGAAATATTTTAATGGAAAAGAGCAAGGGGTTGAGCGTGCGCCGCGCCATTGCAAATTTGTCACAAGGGGACGATAAGCTAATGCTGCGTTTGCAAAATAAATATCGCAACGTTTTAAAGAAACAGCCCTCACGCCTTGAAAAGATAGCGGAAAACATGGGCTTGACGGAAGAGGAACGCAAAAAACTTCTTGAAAGCGGTAGAAAACCGCGAACAAAACCCGAGCAGGAGTTCCTTCAACGCAGACTGGAAAGTGAAATCAACGCGTTATACGATAGATTAACGCAGGCGTTAAAAGCGGAAAACGAAAAACTCCGCGAAGAAAACGAAATGCTGAAAAACCAACGAAAATAAATTAGAACGGGCTTGACTTGTATTCAAGTCCGTTCATTTTTAAGCTGTTTTGAACGTGAAATCCCTTTTCTTAATTGAATAAATGAATTTTTGGTGAAAATAAAAAAAACATTTCTTCAAATACTTGACATTATGTAGCATACTACATATAATAATAGTATATTTTTATACGCGATAGCGAAAGGCAAGGGGAATGAATTGAAAAAGCATATCGGAATGTATTTAAAAAAGATCGGCGAGAAGCTTGAAAAGCGCGCAAACGAAGCAAGGGGCGCGGACGGGATTACTTTTTCGCAGGGGAAAGTGCTGTTTTTTTTGCGTAAGAACGCTAATCGCGAAGTGACGCTGCGGGATATCGAGAAATTTCTCGACTGTTCGCACGCAACGGTGTCGGGGCTGGTTTCAAGGCTTGTAGAAAAGGGGTTTGTTACGTTGGAAGTCAACTCTTTGGATAAACGTGCCAAGACGGTGCGTTTGACGGAGAAAGAACGAGAGTATCATCTCGTTGTACAACGGCGCAGGGAAGAGCAGGAAAAGAAGTTTCTTGCAGGGTTTAGCGACGAAGAGAGAGAGCAGTTGCTCGGATATCTCGAACGGCTGGATAAGAATTTGGAAAATTAAGGAGTAGGAATACGTTTATGATAAAGACCTTATTAAAAAGTGTGCGGGAATATAAAAAACCTGCGATTATCACGCCTATGTTCATGGTGCTTGAAGTGTTGTGCGAATGTCTGATGCCGCTTTGTATGGCGAAGATGGTGAACGAAGTGCAGGTGGCAACCGACTCCGCTCTTACCCCGATTTTAAAGTACGGCGGATTTCTGATTTTATTTGCCGCGCTGTCGCTTATGAGCGGGGTTATGGCGGGTAAGTTTGCCGCAAAAGCGAGCTGCGGTTTTGCAAAGAACTTGCGCCAAGATTTGTTTTATTCGGTGCAAAAATTCTCGTTTGCGGACGTTGACAAGTTCAGTACTTCTTCGCTTGTAACCCGTTTGACGACGGACGTCACCAACACGCAACAGGCGTTCCAAATGTGTTTGCGTATCGTTGTACGCGTGCCGTTGCAGTTTATATTTGCGATTATAATGAGTTTTTCTATCAACGCAAAGTTGGCGGTGGTGTTCGTTTTGGTTGTACCGTTTATCCTTACGATTTTGCTTTCGATAATGCGTTACGTGATGCCGTTCTTCCGCAAAATCTTTAAAAAGTACGACGCGCTCAACAACTCCATACAGGAAAACGTCGGCGGAATCCGCGTTGTAAAATCTTTCGTAAGAGAAGGGTATGAAAATGAGAAATTCCAAAAAGCAGCGGGGCAGGTACGAGATGATTTCATGAAAGCGGAAAAGATTCTCGCATTAAATACTCCAACTATGACCTTCTTTGTCAATTTCGCGGCGATACTTATTTCCTTCCTTGGCGCAAAGATGATTATTGATTTGGGTACGCTTGAAGGACCGTTTTCGACGGGGGATTTGTCCGCGCTTACCACTTACGGCGTGCAAATGTTATCCTGCCTTATGATGTTCTCAATGGTGTTCGTTATGCTTACCATGTCCTTTGAATCGGCACGTAGAATTAGCGAAGTGTTAGAGCAAAAATCGAATATCGTAAGCCCTGAAAATGCCGTAACCGAAGTGAAGGACGGTTCTATTCGTTTTGAAAACGTTAATTTCAAATACTCCGAGAATGCGGATAAGTACGCGCTTTCGGACATCAATCTCGACATTAAATCGGGCGAAACAGTGGGGATTTTAGGCGGTACGGGTTCGTCGAAGAGTACGCTCATTCAGCTTATTCCGCGCCTGTACGATTGCACGGACGGCGCTGTCTTTGTCGGCGGTTTAAACGTAAAAGATTACGATTTAAAGGCGCTTAGAAAAGAGGTTGCTGTCGTATTACAAAAGAACGTATTATTTTCGGGCACAATCAAGGAAAATCTTCGTTGGGGGGACGAAAGTGCGTCGGATGAAGAGCTTGTTCGGGTATGTAAACTCGCGCAGGCACACGAATTTATTAACGGTTTCCCCGACGGCTACGATACGTATATCGAGCAGGGCGGGACGAACGTTTCCGGCGGACAAAAGCAACGGTTATGTATTGCCCGCGCGTTGCTCAGAAAGCCCAAGATTTTGATTTTGGACGATTCCACGAGCGCTGTCGATACCAAGACGGACGCGTTGATACGCAAAGCGTTTGCGGAAGAAATCCCTAATACCACCAAGATTATTATCGCGCAGCGCGTAGCATCCGTGGAGAGCGCGGATAAAATAATTCTTCTCGACGGCGGTAAAATTATCGCTTGCGGTAACCATAACGAGCTTATGGGTTCGAGCGAAATTTACCGTGAGATTTACGAAGAACAGACCAAAAAAAACTCGGATGACTCTGAGAAAGGGGGTAACGAATAATGGCGGAGCAAAAGAACTATCAATCCAGAATGCCTATGCGCCGCGGTCGCGGACGCGGTATGCCGGTACCCAAGGGCGCAATCAAAAAAGGCACGGCAAAACGGCTTTTCAAATGGGTATTTGGTAATTACAAATGGCAATTTATCTTAGTGTTCTCGTGTATCCTTGTCAGTTCCATTTCACACCTTATTTCTTCGGTGTTTATGAAACAGCTCGTCGATAACGTAATCACCCCCGGGGTGAGTCAAGGCTTTGACGCCGTAAAGGACACTTTAATCGCGTTGGTGGCTACCATGTCCGCGATTTATCTTCTTGCAACCCTGTTTGAATACCTGCAAGGCAGAACGATGGCAAAGGTTACGCAAGGCATGCTGTACAGTTTTAGAGAAAAGATGTTTGGAAAGATGCAAACGCTGCCTTTGAAGTACTTTGACACACACGCGCACGGCGATATTATGAGTAATTATACCAACGACGCCGACGCTACCCGTCAACTTATTTCACAGAGTATTCCGTCTTTGTTTTCGAGTATTTTAACTCTGCTTGTTTCCGCAGGTATTATGCTTTGGTACAGCGTTTGGCTGTTTATTGTCGTAATCGCTTCAACGATCGTAATGTCGCTTGTCATCAAGAAGGTGGGTGGAAACAGCTCCAAATATATGGTCGCGCAACAGCGCTCGCTCGGTCAAGAAGAAGGCTTTATGGAAGAGATGATGAAAGGGCAAAAGGTCGTTAAAGTCTTCACGCACGAAGAAGCGTCCGTTAAGGAATTTGACGTGCTCAACGAACAGCTTTACCACGACAGCGAACGCGCGCACGTGTTTGGGAATATCCTTGGCCCTATCATCAATAATATCGGCAACTTCAATTACGTGTTACTCGCTACCGTTGGCGGAGCGCTCTTCACCTTCGGTGCGCCGAATATCGGCATTGAAAGCATTAAAATAGGCATTGTTCCCATCACTATCGGTACGGTGCTCGCGTTCTTATCCATTTCCAAGAACTTCACGCGAACGATCAATCAGCTTTCTCATCAGGTATCCATGATAGCGATGGGGCTTGCAGGCGCGTCGCGTATTTTCGAGCTTATGGACGAAGAACCCGAAAAGGACGAAGGTTACGTCACGCTCGTGAACGCAAAACACGGCGAAGACGGTCAGCTCATAGAAACGTCCGAACGTACGGGGCTTTGGGCTTGGAAACACTATCATCAGTCGGACGATACGACAACCTACGTCGAGCTTAAAGGGGATATCGTCATGGAGAACGTGGACTTTGGTTACGTACCCGAAAAGCAAGTCTTAAAAGACGTTTCGCTGTACGCAAGACCGGGACAAAAAATCGCGTTCGTCGGCGCGACGGGCGCAGGTAAGACCACGATTACAAATCTTATCAACCGTTTTTATGATATTGCGGATGGGAAAATCCGTTACGACGGTATTAACGTCAATAAAATTAAAAAGTCCGACCTTCGCCGTTCCTTAGGCGTGGTTTTGCAGGACGTAAATTTATTTACGGGCACGGTTATGGATAATATCCGTTACGGCAGATTGGACGCGACGGACGAAGAATGTATGGAAGCAGCAAAGCTTGCGAACGCAGACGACTTTATCCGCCGCCTTCCCGAAGGCTACAACACCATGCTCACGAACAACGGCGCAAACCTTTCCCAAGGTCAACGCCAACTCCTCTCAATAGCAAGAGCCGCCGTTGCGGATCCCCCCGTTATGATTTTGGACGAAGCGACCTCTTCCATTGACACACACACCGAAGCGCTCGTTCAAGACGGTATGGATAAACTTATGCACGGCAGAACAGTTTTCGTTATCGCGCACCGTCTTTCCACCGTTCGTAACTCCGACGCGATCATGGTTCTTGATAAAGGCGAGATTATCGAACGCGGTACGCACGAACAGCTTATCGAGCAAAAGGGGACGTATTATCAGTTATACACTGGCGCCTTTGAGCTGGAATAAAGTCGCGTTTGAAGTCGCGTTGTATATACGTCGCAATACTTCGTTGTCGCTCGGTTACGAACAGTTACATTTTTCCTCCCAGTGAAAGATAGAAAATTTAGGTCAAAGGGTTATCGCCCCACGAAAAAAACCACAGGTTTTTTGCCTGCGGTTTTTTCGTTCGAAAACGACGAAATTCGTTTGGAAATACGCTTGCCAAAATTCCAGTTGTATGGTATAATAATAGGACTATGAACGCAATGCATGAAATACTTGAACAACTTAATGAAGAACAAATCAAACCCGTCTTACAAACGGAAGGGCCCGTGCTTGTTCTTGCGGGCGCGGGTAGCGGAAAAACCCGCGTTTTGACGTCGCGTATTGCTTACCTCATCGGCGAAAAGCGCATACCTGCCGAGGCGATACTCGCCATTACCTTCACAAATAAGGCGGCGGCGGAAATGAAAGAGCGTATCGAAAAAATCGCGGACGCGCGCGGTATGTGGGTATGTACTATCCATAGCATGTGCGTACGCATTTTGAGAATGTTTGCCGCTGAAGCGGGCGTTACGCCGAATTTTTCTATTTATAGTGAAACCGAACGCAACAACATTATCAAAAAATCTTTTCAAGAATGTGATTACGACGATGAAAAACTTTTAAAAAGCGTAAAATATCACATCGCGAACGCGAAGATGCTCGGTTACGCTCCTGAACGCTATGCAAACGAATTTGCGGGAGAGCGGGATATTGAAGATATCGTAAAAATTTACGCGCAGTATCAAAAGCACTTAAAGGAAAACAACGCGCTCGACTTTGACGATTTATTAAACGAAACGCGTAACCTTTTATATCGCGACGACAACGCGCGTGAATATCTTGCGGGCCGTTTTCGTTATATTCTCGTTGACGAGTTTCAGGATACGAACGTCGTGCAGTACGAGATAGTAAAACTGCTTTCGTCCGTACACGGTAACTTATTCGCGGTTGGCGACGACGACCAGTCGATTTACGGTTGGCGTGGCGCGAAGATAGAAAATATCCTGCATTTTGAAAAGGATTTTAAGGACGCAAAAGTCTTTAAATTAGAGCGAAATTACCGCTCCACAAAAGGCATATTAAAGCTTGCAAATACCGTTATTAAAAACAACGGTAGGCGCAAGGATAAAACGCTTTGGACGGAGAACGAAGAAGGGGACAAACCCAAAGCGCACGAAGCGGAAGAAGAGAGCGGAGAAGCTCGGTTTGTGGCGCACACAATCGCAGGGTTGATGCGGTATGGGTATAAATACTCCGATTTTGCCGTTTTGATGCGGCTCAACGCACTTACGCGTTCCTTCGAACAAGAATTCACTTCGGACGGCATTCCCTACAAGGTATTCGGGGGCTTTAAGTTCTTTGAAAGAAAGGAAATTAAAGACCTGCTTGCATATCTCCGTCTTATCAACAACCCGTTCGACAGCGAGGCGGCGGTGCGTGTTATCAACTTCCCTAAGCGCGGAATCGGCGCAAAGACGGTTGAAACGCTCCAAAATTACGCCTATGAAACGGAATTATCCGTTTACGACGCTCTTTTGGATGTGGACGAAATAGGATTCAATAGCGGTACCAAGCAAAAACTCAACGAGTTCACCGCGCTCGTTAAAAAATGGATTATAGAAAGCCAGGAACTTCCCGTCAACGAGCTTGTAAAACATATCGTTATCGACACGAATATGCGTGGCGCGTATTCGGACAACAGCGACGAGAGTATTAACAAACTTGCAAATATCGAAGAATTTATCAATTCCGTGGACGAATATTGCAGACTCAATCAAGGCGCGACGTTGACCGATTATCTCAATCAAGTCACTTTGAGTTCGGATACAGACGAAATGGACGATAGCGATTACGTAACGCTCGCCACCATTCACTCGGTCAAGGGCTTGGAATTCAAATGCGTATTTATCATAGGCATGGAAGAGAATATTTTGCCTGTATCACGCAGTGTGGAGAATCCCGACGATTTAGAAGAAGAAAGGCGTCTTACCTACGTTGCAATCACGCGTGCAAAGGAACGCTTATATCTTACTCGATCCAAGAGCCGTTATTTATACGGCAAACGCGAACCGACGATGCGTTCAAGATTTTTAAAAGAACTCGCTTCGGAAATCGAATTGCCCAAAGAATCCTTGAGAAACGGCTACGGAAATTACGGTAGTTACGGTTACGGTTCGGACGGTTACGGCGACGACGATCCCGAAGCCTACGGAAATTCTGCCTACGGCGCGGCGCGTTACGACGATAATTCCGCTTACCGCTCCTACGGTACGGGCACTTCTTCACGAAACGGATACGCTTCTTCTACGCCTAAGCGTAGCACGTGGACAGGTTACGGAAATTCGTCTTACGGCGGAGCAGGTTACGGAAATTCAGCCGCCAAACGCACGGGTACGTACACGGGCAGTTACGGCTCGGGAACGTACGGAGCTTCGCAATCAAGCTCGGCGAATAGACAATCAGGTGGCAGCGTATATGGCGGAATCGGTAGCTTAAACAAAGCCAAGGCAGGCGCAGGAAAGGATTTAAGCGCTTTCAAAATCGGCGTAAAGGTCAAGCATCCAAAGTTTGGCGAAGGCACGATCGTCGGTATGCGCGGTGTTGGCGCGAATATGATTTTAGACATTGCGTTCGTGGGCTTGGGGATAAAACAGCTTTCAGCCTCATTAGCGCCTTTAACTGTGTTGAATTGAAGAAGTTAAACGCGTATATACTACGCATTTCTTCGTTGCGCTACGTTTTTCTAAGTCGTGTACGTTCGTGTACACTTCTGTCGAAAAGCCTCGCGCGCCTTGAACTGCTTGTATCTCCGCGTTTGATGGTAGTCAGTTACAGGATAACGGATTCCACAATGCAAGCTTTGCTTGCAATTCATTTTGGAGAATTATGAACAGACAAAGAGAATTAACAGATATCTTAAACAAATGGGCATATGAATATTACGTTCTCGACAACCCCACCGTTTCCGACGGCGAATACGATAAGCTCTACGACGAACTCCGCAAGCTTGAAGAACAAACGGGAGTGGTTTTTCCCGATTCTCCTACGCGCAGAGTAGGGGGCGAGCCCATCAAGGCATTTGAACGCCACGAACACGTTGCGCGTCTTTTCAGCCTTGATAAAGCGGTGACGAAGGAAGAATTGGAAGCTTTTGTGACGCGCGTAGAAAAGGCGGGCGGAGCGGACGTTGATTATACCGTTGAATATAAATTCGACGGACTTACCGTTTGTCTCACTTATGACAACGGCGAGTTTATCCGCGCGACGACGCGCGGTAACGGCATAGTCGGTGAAGACGTTACGGCGCAGGTGTTGACCATAAAATCCTTCCCTTTAAAAATCAAATATCCCCACCTTTTAGAAGTGCGCGGCGAAGCGGTGATTCGTTTGTCCGTGCTTGAAAAATATAACCAAACGGCGAGTGAGCCCTTGAAGAACGCGCGCAACGCGGTGGCAGGCGCTATCCGCAATCTTGATCCTAAAATCACCGCCGAAAGAAAACCGGATATTTATTTTTATGATATCAATTTCATGGGAGGCGGAGAGAGTCTTTCGCAAATTGAGGCGCATGATTTTCTAATCGAGCAGGGATTTAAAGTTTTTCCGTATTTCAAAATTTGCAAGGGAAAAGAACTCTTTTCCGCAATCGAAGAAATTGAAAAAGGCAGAAAGGCGTTGGACGTTTTAACGGACGGCGCAGTCGTCAAAGTGAGTGATGATAAACTTCGAGATTTCATGGGCGCAACCGATAAATTTCCGCGCTGGGCGACAGCGTATAAATTTGAGGCGGAAGAAGTAACAACCATTTTAAAAGAAGTAATTTGGCAAGTTGGGAGAACGGGCAAGCTTACTCCGCTTGCACTTTTAGAGCCTGTCGATTTGGGCGGAGCAACCGTTTCAAGAGCCACTTTGAATAATTACGGCGACATTCAAAGAAAAAACGTTAAAATAGGAAGCCGTGTGCTCGTGCGTCGTTCTAACGAAGTAATCCCTGAAATTTTAGGTGCAACCGAGCATTTTGAAAAGAGCCAAGAAGTGCAAAAACCTCGTACCTGCCCCGCATGTAACTCTATTTTAGACGAAGTTGGGGCGCATCTATTTTGTCCAAATAAGTCTTGCGAGCCTCGAATTGCGGCAAAGCTTGACCATTTTGCGTCCAAAAACGCCATGGACATAGACGGATTTTCGGAAAGTACGGCTTGCGCGCTCATAGAACGGAAGCAGGTTAGAGAATTTTCCGATTTGTATCGCTTAACAGAAGAAGATTTGAAAGAGCTTGACGGGTTTAAGGACAAAAAGATCCGCAATTTGCTTAGCGCAATCGAGAAAAGCAAACGCCCGACGCTTGACGCGTTTATCTACGCGATCGGCGTGGACGGGGTAGGCAGGGTAGCGGCGAAGGACCTTGCAAAGACTTTTAAGAGCATTGAAAAACTTAAAAACGCGACGATGGAAGAGCTTGTCGGTATGGAAAATATCGGCGAGATTACAGCGAGCGGTATTACTCAATATTTCTCGGACGAAGACAACCTGAAAGAGATTGATGATCTTTTCGCGCTCGGCGTAACGCCCGTGTGGGAAGAAAAGGGAGATATCGAAGGTGTTTTCAAGGGCGAATCAGTAGTTTTGACAGGCACGCTGAAAAATTTTAAGCGAAGCGAAGCGCAAAAACTAATTGAAGCGCAGGGCGGAACTTGTCAAAGCTCGGTCACGTCCAAAACCACGCTTGTTATCGCGGGCGAAGAGGCTGGAAGTAAGCTTGAAAAAGCGAAAAAATTAGGCATAAAGATCATCGACGAAGAGAGTTTTTCTCAAATACTCGAAAAAAAGGACTAAAAAAGCTTAAAATTCCTTGAAAAAACGGTAAATAATTCCTTTAACTACTTGAAAAAAGATAAAAAGTTTGTTATAATGGAATACGATAAATTCTAAAGAATTTAATTTTGCAGAAGAAATGGGTGAAAGTATGTTAAGTATGACAGGCTACGGCAAAGGCGAATATAAGGAAGGCGGCATTGAACTGACCTGCGAAATCAAGACGGTCAATAACCGTTATTTAGACGTTTCTTTAAAGATGCCGAGAATTTTCGTTGCGTACGAAGAGATGATTCGTTCTTTAATTCGCGGTAAGCTCACGCGCGGTCACGCGGACGTCTTTGTTTCTTTCAAAGACAAGCGAGAAAAACCGACCTCTCTCACCGCTGATTTGGCGCTTGCGCAAGCGTACGTAAACGCAGCGAACGCGATTAAAGAGAAATTCCCCGAGCTTGAAAACGACGTAACGGTAGCAAAGGTACTTCGTTACCCCGAAGTATTGCACCAAGACGAAGTAGCGGTTGCAGACGACGAGCTTATTCAGGCTCTCAAAACAGCGGTTTCGGTCGCGCTTGAGAATTTGAACGCAATGCGTAGTGTGGAAGGCGAAAAGCTCAAAGCGGATATGCTTTCAAGAATGGCGACCATTGAAACTCTAGTCAAAGAGGTTTCTTTGCGTGCTCCCCAAGTGGCCGAAGAATACAAGCAAAAACTTTTAAACCGCGTCAAAGAATACCTCGACGGCGTAAACCCTGACGAGAGCCGATTACTCACGGAAGTGGCGATATTTACCGATAAATCGAATATCGACGAGGAGCTTACGAGACTGTATTCGCATATCGAGCAATTCCGTGATATTTGCGAAGAGGGGATCGTCGGCAGAAAGCTGGATTTTCTCGTTCAAGAATTTAACCGCGAAGCGAATACGACTTGCTCAAAGAGTAACGACGTAGCGATTACAAGGCTCGGGCTTGCTCTTAAAAACGAGATTGAAAAGATTAGAGAACAGGTCCAAAACTTGGAATAAGAAGGAAGATTTGCAAAGGAGAAATGGCAAATGAGAAACGTATTGATGGTGGTGTCCGGCCCGTCGGGCGTAGGAAAAGGTACGCTTGTAAAACGTTTATGCGCCGAGCGCGAAGACGTGGTGGAATCGGTATCCTGCACCACTCGTGAGCCGAGAAAGGGCGAAATTCACGGTAGAGAATATTATTTTATTTCCATGTCCGAGTTTCAACGCCGTATTAAAGAAGGAGATTTTCTTGAATACGACGAGCATTTTGGAAATTTTTACGGCACGCCCATTTCTTTCGTTCGGGAACAGCTCAAAACCCGTTCCGTCGTTTTAGAGATCGACGTCGTGGGCGGAAAAATTGCGAAAGAAGCCTTCCCCGAATGTATCCTTATTATGATCGCGCCCCCTTCGTTAGAAGCGTTGAAAGGCAGATTGATTTCCCGTAATTCCGAAACGGCGGAAGAGATCGAAAATAGACTTTCACGTTTGGAATATGAGCTTTCACAGGCAAGTTCTTACGATTACGTAATTGTGAACGACGACTTGGAAACGGCGTACCGCGATCTTAACGAGCTTATTGACGCGGAAAAATTAAAAGCATAAACAAAATCGAAAAAATAAACCAAAAAAGGAGTATATAAAAATTATGATTAACGAACCTGCAGTTGACGTTTTAATCAGAAAACTTGGAACGGAGGAAGAACCGGTAAGCCGTTACGCGCTTTGCACGGTGGTAGCAAAACGCGCTCGTCAAATCATTGAAACGGAAAGAAATCTCGGTCACACTTCCGCTGGCAGAGATAAAGAAATCTTGGCGGCTTGCAAAGATATTGCGGACGGAAAAGTAGTTATCGCAAAGGATTGATTTGATTGCCAAGTCAGCGTTGACAGACTTTGTTAAGGCTTGCCTCGAACGAACTTCGAGGCATTTTCTCTAACGCATGGAAACCCCATAAAAATTCAGCAAAAAACGAAAAGGAGGGTTGCGGTATGATTGCGGAAGTAATCGTGGATATCGCGTCGAGCGAAACGGATAGAATTTTCGAATATCTCTGCGACGACGATACCGTCGTAGGCAGTCGCGTTCGCGCGCCCTTCGGCAACACCGTTTTACCCGGTTTCGTTATGAAACTGAAAGAGAAGTCGGAATATCCTGTGCATAAGCTTAAAAAGCTTTATAAGACTTCCGACGAACTTGCTGCGCTCACGCCCGAGTGCTTACGGCTCGCGAATAAAATGGCGGATAGATACAAAGTGCCCAAAGCTCTGACCTTGCGCTTGTTTTTACCGTCGGAAATGCGTACGGGCAAGGTTAGACAGCTGACGAAAAATTACGCGGAACTTGTAGGCGATATAGACATAGAACTCCCCAAAACCGCAAAGAATCAACGGGGCATGGTCGAGTTTTTAAAGGAAAACGGCAAGACCGATTGCGCATATTTAAACAAGGCGTTTCCGGGCGCGGTCAACGCGCTTTTGAAAAAAGGCTTTATTCTTGTGACAAAAGAACAGCTTCGCCGCGATCCTTACAAACTTGTAGAAGGCGAGAAGCTTGAACGCACCTTGACCATAGACCAAGCGCGCGCGGTGCAGTCGATTGAAAACGATTCAAGGATAGCGCAGCTTTTACACGGCGTTACGGGCAGCGGAAAAACGGAGATTTATTTAACGCTGATCGGGCGTTGTTTGCGTGAAGGAAAGAGCTCGATTTTCCTTGTTCCGGAAATTTCTTTAACCCCGCAAATGCTTTCTCAACTCCGTTCTCGATTCGGGAAAAACGCGGCGATTTTACACAGCGGACTTTCCGCCGGCGAGAGATTTGACGAGTGGTGGAGATTGAGGACGGGAGAAGCGAAAATAGCCATCGGCGCAAGAAGCGCAATTTTTGCACCTCTTGAAAATTTAGGGGTAATCATCATTGACGAAGAGCATGATTCGAGCTATTTTAGCGAATCTTCGCCCCGTTACAGCACCTATGACGTTGCGCTTTTTCGCGCGAAGTATAACGGCTGTAAGCTCGTTTTAGGCAGTGCGACGCCTGCGGTAGAAACGTATAAAAAAGCGCAGGATGGGGAGTTGAATTTAATACGTCTTACCAAACGCATCAACCAACGCCCTTTGCCTGAAATCACTATAGCAGATATGCGCCGAGAAGTACGTCGCGGGAATAATTCCACATTTTCAACAGCATTAAAAGAAGAGCTTGAATGTTGTCTTGAAAACGGGAATCAAGCGATTTTATTCTTGAATAGAAGAGGGTATTCGCAGTCGGTTATTTGCAAGGAATGCGGATACGTAGCCAAGTGCGAAGCTTGCGACGTTTCGCTCACCTATCACAAGGAAGAAAAATGTTTGAAATGCCACTATTGCGGCGCGAAATATAAAATGCTTACCGCCTGTCCTGAATGCGGCGGGTACAAACTCTCCTATGCAGGCACGGGCACGCAACGCATTGTTGACGAACTGCAAAAGCTCTATCCAAACGCTCGGATTTTGCGTATGGACAACGATACCACGCGCGGCAAGGAAGGGCATTATAAAATCTTAAAGGCGTTTGGGGAAAAGAGGGCGGATATTTTGGTTGGAACGCAAATGATTGCAAAAGGGCACGATTTCCCTTCGGTCACGCTCGTTGGAATACTCGACGCGGACATGGGGTTGCATTTTTCCGATTATCGCAGCGGAGAACGCACCTTCCAGCTAATTACGCAGGTCGCGGGAAGAAGCGGTCGCGCGGAAGAAAAGGGAAAGGTCGTATTGCAGACGTTCAGCCCTGAAAACGACGTATTACGTTTTGCAATTGCATACGATTACGAAGGCTTTTACAAAAACGAAATCTCGCGGAGAGCAGCGACGGCATTCCCGCCTTTTTCCAAAATCGTCAGGGTTTTGGTTTCAGGTTTAGACGAGCAAAAAACGCTCGAAGCGTTAAAAACGGTATATTTTGGGTTAAAGGATTTATACACCGATCAAACGGAAAAATTCCTATTCTTTGATAAGATGCACGCGCCGATTAAACGGATAGAAAACAAATACCGATACCAAGTCCTGATGAGGCTTGCGGAAAACTCGGTTTTGCCTACAATCTATGAAATTTGCGCTTCGGCGAGAACCCGCGACGTGCTCATATCCGTCGAAGAAAATCCCGTCAATTTATCGTAAAGTTATACAAACATAAAAGGAAAAAAATATTATGGCAATTAGAAATATCGTACAAGTCGGCGACGACGTATTAAGACAGAGATGCGCGGAAGTAGAAACTTTTGATGAAAAGCTTTGGTCGCTTTTAGACGACATGAAAGACACGGTCAAAAAAGAACAAGGCGCAGGGCTTGCCGCTCCGCAGGTCGGCGTACTCCGCCGCGTTGTCGTTGTGGACGTTGAACAAGGCTATTTTGAGTTTATCAACCCCGTAATCTTGTCCCAAAAGGGCGAGCAAAGCGGCTGGGAAGGCTGTTTGTCAGTAGTAGGCAAAAGCGGAATCGTATCCCGTCCCATGAAAGTAAAACTCGCTTACCAAGACCGTTACGGTGAAAAATATCTTCTTCAAGCCAAAGGCTTTTTCGCTCGCGCCATCTGTCACGAACTCGATCACTTGGACGGCGTGTTATATATAGACAAGGCTACGCACATTCAAAAGGTTTGATTGAAATGAATTGACGGCTTTGCCGTCATGAATTGAAATCAAAATTTCATGAATTGGTTATACCATGAATTGCAAACGCTGTTTGCATTATGGAAATATTAAGGAAATAAAAAAATGAAACAAAACGCGTTAGTTGTCTTATCAAAGGAATTTGCCGTTCAAACGATAAATTTGTGCGAAAAACTTAAAGAAAACGGACGGGCAAACGTTTTAATCAGTCAATTATTACGAAGCGCAACAAGTATTGGCGCAAATATTCACGAAGCGAACTATGCGGCAAGTAAAGCTGATTTTATCAATAAGCTCCAAATTGCGCTTAAAGAGTGTTACGAAACAGACTATTGGCTTGATGTTTTTAAAAGCGCTAGTGTTATAACGGAACACGAGTATCAAGACTCTTTCTCAAAATGCAGTAAATTAAGAAGGCCGTTGATATCTTCCATTAACACGGCAAAAAGCCAGGAAAACACTTTTTTATAAGTTCTACCGCAATGAATTTTACTTTTAAAATTCAATTCATGTAGAAAACGCCGTTTTCTACAATTCATGAATGCGCAGCGTTCTATTCACGACGAGTATTCGTCAATTCATTAACCACGCTTGGAGGTTATTATGGCAGGAATTTATATTCATATCCCTTTTTGTAGGCACAAATGTTCCTATTGCGATTTCGCATCTTTTCCTGACAAGATAGACTACGCGGAAGCGTATATGGCATGTCTATACAAAGAATTAAAAATGCGCGGTGACGAGCTGAAAGATTACGTCTTTGACACCGTATATTTCGGTGGCGGTACGCCTTCGTATATTCCGCCTAAGCTTATTTTAGGCGCAATGAATCAAATTAAAAAATGTTTTACGCTTAGCGAAAATCCCGAGATTACGCTGGAACTCAATCCCGGGACGATAGGTCAAGCAAAGGTGGATACCTATAAACAAGCGGGAATTAACCGCTTCTCCATCGGGCTTCAAACGGCAATTGACGAACAACTCGAAGACCTTGGCAGAATCCACAACGCGCGCGATTACGTGTACGCAACCAGCCTTTTGAAAGGCGAAAATTTCTCTACCGACGTAATGCTCGGGCTTAAAAATCAGACCAAAGAAGACGTACGCAAAACGATTGAGCTTGCAGTCAAATGCGGATCAAAGCACATATCCATGTACGCGTTGACGGTGGAAGACGGCACGCCGATCTATACTGATTACTTAAACGGCGAACTGCCCGATTCCGACGAGGTGGCGGAACTTTACGATTACGGTTACGCGCTGTTAAAAGACTACGGCTACGAGCGTTACGAGGTTTCCAACTTTGCAAAAGACGGTTTTGAAAGCAAGCATAATTTGAACTACTGGAAACGTGGAGAATATATCGGCGTAGGGCTTTCGGCAAGCTCGTTCATGCGCGGAAAACGATTCACAAACACGTTCAATCTTGACGAGTATATGAAATGTATCATTTCAGGCTTCTATCCCGCAGTTACGAGCGAAGACGTGAAGGGATGGGACGCGAAATTCGAGTACGTCATGCTCGCTTTACGCACCAAGTACGGCGTTTGTATGTCCGAATATAAACAAGCATTCGGCACGACGCTCGCTGAAGATTTCCCCGTCGCGCTCAAAAAAACTGTTAAATATTTGCAGCTCGACGGCGACAATTTGCGGATCAAGGACGAATATCTTTACACACAAAACAGTATTCTTATATATTTCATGGAAGAACCCCATGAGAATGGTTAATTTCGTTTGATACTGCGTTGAAGCCTTTGACGTTTTATCAAAACGTTCGATTTTTAAATAATTATTTTAAGGAAGAAAGAAATTATGATTTCCGAAAAAAATTACGAAAAATATATGCTTGACAGTCTAAAAGAAATTTTAGCGGTGGATAGTCCGACGGGCTTTTCCAAATCGATCAATGAAAAACTTGTCGAAATGCTTACAAAGCTTGGTTATAAAGTGGAAGTTACCAACAAACGCGCGGTACGCGTTGGCGTAAAAGGCAAGTGCTCGGAGAAAAAACTGGCGGTTTCCGCGCACGTGGATACGCTTGGCGCAATGGTGAAAAGTATTTCCGGCAACGGAGAATTGAGATTTACCCGTCTTGGCGGTCCTATTCTTGCCACGTTAGACGGCGAATATTGTAAAATTTACGCGGACGGCGGGAAGGTATATACAGGCACTTTCCTTTCCGATTCTCCTTCTTGCCACGTCTACAAGGACGCAGGTACGAAAGAGAGAAATGAAGATACCATGTACGTGCGTATTGACGAAGAAGTAAGCTCGAAAGCGGACGTAGAAAAGCTTGGTATCCGCGTAGGAAGCCTGATTGCGATTGACACCAAAACCACGATTACCGACAGCGGATACGTGAAATCCCGTTTCCTTGACGATAAGGCGGGCAGCGCTTGTTTGCTTGCTGTTTTGTACGCGTTAAAGAGTGAAAATCTCGTACCTGCCTATGACGTTGATTTCTATTTTACAAACTATGAAGAGGTTGGACACGGTGCGGCAACGATCGCAAAGGACGCGGACGAGTTGCTTGCCGTGGATATGGGTTGCGTCGGAAACGGACTTTCCTGCAAAGAAACACAAGTTTCGGTATGCGTAAAGGACGGTCACGGTCCGTACGATTATGAAATGGTTGAAAGATTGCTTTCTATCGCTAAGGCAAACGGAATAGATTATGCAGCGGACGTATATCCTTACTACGGTTCGGACGTTGGTGCGGCATGGTCGGCAGGCGCGGACGTTAAAGGCGGGTTAATCGGCCCGGGCGTACACGCTTCGCACGGCATGGAACGCACGCATAAAAAGGGCTTGGTGGCAACCGTGTCCTTGATCAGCGCATATTTGGGGTTATAATATGAAAAAGGAAGTACGTGTTTCCGCCGCGATGATTTTTGAAAACGGCAAGGTTTTTGCGACAAGACGGGGAGAAAGTAAGTATGCGTATTTGGCACATAAATACGAATTTCCGGGCGGAAAAGTCGAAGCGGGCGAAAGCGGAGAAGACTGCGTAAAGCGCGAGCTTAAAGAAGAATTAAATATGGACGTCAAAGTTGGAGGACTATTTGCAGTCGAGCGTTTTGAGTATCCTGATTTTATCGTGCAGTTATCTTTATACGAATGCGAGCGGCTTTCCGAATTTACCTTGACGGAGCATGAAAATTACGCGTGGCTTCGTCCGTGCGAGCTTGAGCCTTTCGAATGGGCTCCTGCGGACGCAGAAATCCTGTGCTCGATTAAAAGAGTGTTTGGGGCGGAAGAATAATCTTCAAAGACACACCGAAAACTACGGAGGGCAAAACAATGCCTAATCTTAAAAGACCAAAAATAGCCGTTTACGGCGCAGGCGCGATGGGCACGGTGCTTGGCGCGTTGCTTACTAAAACGGGCGCGGACGTTACCTTAATCACGAGAAACCAAGCGCACGTGGACGGGCTAAATAACGACGGCGCGAAAATAATATGCACGGCGGCTGGAACGCAAATGACCATACCCGTGTCCGCGATTACGCCTTCTCAAATGACGGAAAAGTATCATTTAATTTTCCTGATGACCAAGCAACGCGAGAATGAAAAGACAGCGCAATTTTTGCTGGATTATTTAGAAGAAGACGGCATTCTTTGCACTACGCAAAACGGTTTACCTGAACAGCTTTTATCGGAAATTATCGGGACGGAAAAAACCTACGGTGCGGTGATGAGCTGGGGCGCTACCTTTGTAGGAGAGGGCGCTGTCGAGTTGACGTCTATGCCTGCGTCTATGACCGTTGAGGTTGGCGGGTATGAGAACGACAACGCGAAAACGGAATGGATTGCGAATATCTTAAAACCGATAGGTGAACTTATCCAAAACGAAAATTTTGTAAAGACGACGGATAATCTTGCAGGGGTTAGATGGAGCAAACTTGCGCTCAACGCAAGCTTTTCAGGGCTTTCCTGCGTGACGGGCTTGAAATTCGGCGAGATAGCAAAACGTTTTAAGACAAGAAAAGTCGCTTTGAAAATTTTACAAGAAAGCTTTTCCGTTGCCAACGCATTGGGCGTAAGGCTGGCTCCGATGCAAGGCCACGATATGCAAAAACTTCTCGGCGGAACAGGATTTTTTAATTACGTAAAGGGTATGATTTTATTGCCGATTGCAATGAAAAATCATCGTGAACTCGTATCTGGTATGCTCAAAGACCTCGAAAAAGGAAGAAAATGCGAGATAGATTTCATTGACGGCGTCGTTGCTGACCTCGCCAAGCAAGCGGGCGTACAAACCCCTTGCGCCGAGCGAGTTGTGGAAATTGTGCACGGCATAGAAAACGGATTATACGAGCTGTCCTATGACAATATAAATTTTTTCTAATATAACGCGAATAAAAAGAATTTCAAATACGAAAAAAACACAAAGAAGGATAAAAATATGGATTTAATCAAATTAGCAAACGCTCTGATTCCCGACGAGAACGTAAAACCGCTTTCCTATTACGAGGAAAGATATCCTGAGCGCAGCCTTGAAAAAGGCGCGGAAGTTACCCGTCTTGCGCCCAGCCCTACGGGATTTATGCATCTTGGCAACTTATACGTTGCGCTCGCAAACGAGAGAATCGCGCATCAAAGCGGCGGGGTTTTCTATCTCCGTATTGAAGACACGGACGAAAAGCGTAAAGTGGAAGGCGCGGTGGAAGTTATCCACTCCTCGCTCAAATATTTTGGCGTTGCCTTTGACGAAGGCGCCGATCTTTGCGGGGAATACGGCCCGTATTATCAACGTCAACGCGCGGAAGTCTATCACGCATACGCAAAAGAACTCATTAAAAAAGGCTTGGCGTACCCTTGTTTTTGTGGAGAAGAGGAGCTTGAAAAGACGAGAGAATACCAAACGGAAAACAAGCTTTTGCCCGGCTATTACGGCGAGTTTGCGAAATGCAGAAATTTAACGGAAGAAGAAATTTATGAAAATTTGAAGGCGGGTAAGCCTTACGTTATCCGTTTGAAATCCCAAGGCGACGTGGAGAAAAAGCATCCTTTCCGCGACGCCGTAAAGGGCGAAATCACCGTCACCGAAAATAACCAAGACGTTGTTATTTTGAAATCGGACGGAATCCCCACCTACCATTTTGCGCACGCGATTGACGATCATTTCATGCGTACAACGCTCGTTATTCGCGGTGAGGAGTGGCTTTCTTCACTTCCTATCCATATCGAACTTTTCAACGTACTCGGTTTCAAATTACCCAGATACGGCCATAATTGTTCTATCCAAAAAATCGACGGAGATACCCGCCGTAAGCTTTCCAAACGTAAAGATCCCGAAGCGTCGCTTACCTTCTATCGTGAGCAGGGGTATTTGCCCGAAGCGGTTAGAACGTATATGATGACGCTCTTAAACTCAAACTTTGAAGAATGGCTCTTGAAGTTCCCCGACAAGCCTTTGGACGAATTTAAATACTCTATCGGCAAGATGGGCAAAAGCGGCGCACTGTTTGATATTTTGAAACTCAACGACATTTCCAAGAATTGTATGGCAAAGCTTTCCGAGAAAGAAATGTACGAATTCTTGAAAACGTGGGCGGACGAATACGGCACGGACGAACAAAAGACGTATTTTAAAAACGAAGAATATTTATTGAAAGTTCTCACGCTTTGCATGGGTATCGGCGGAAAGAAACGCAGAAAAGACTTCATTTGCGCAAAACAAGCGGTAGAAATGATCGGATACTTCTTCGACGCTTCCTTCTCGCCCGAATACAGCTACCGTTTTGATAGCGAAATCGTTAAAAAGATACTTGGCGATTTCAAGGCGGTATATACTTACGCGGACGATTGCTCGGCATGGTTTGATAAGATGAAAGGAGTAGCGGCAGAGAACGGTTTTGCTACCGATATGAAAGCGTACAAGGCAAACCCTGAAAACTATCCCGGCAACGTTTCCGACGTCGCGGAGATGCTCCGCGTTGCAACAACCGGACTTTCCAACACCCCTGATCTTTGGACGATTATGCAAATTTTAGGCGAGGAAAGAACGCTCGCAAGACTTAACAAAGCACTTAGTTTTTTATCGTAATGTACGGGGCAGGTACGAGAGTTTTGTCAAAACTTTCTTACTTTAGCATATTATAAAAGGTGGAAGAATGGAAATTTTATCAGGTGCGGAACGGCTGATTGGCAATACGCCGATGGTCAGGCTGCAAAAAACTGAACGGGACTTGAATTTAAGAGCCGAGCTGTACGCAAAGCTCGAAAGCGCAAACCCCACGGGTTCGAGCAAGGACCGCGCTGCGCTGTTTATGCTTGCGGCGGCGGAACAAAGCGGGGAGCTTTCAAAGGGCGGGACCGTCATTGAGCCGACGAGCGGCAATACAGGCATTGCGCTCGCTGCGCTTTGTGCAGTCAAAGGCTATAAAGCGGTAATCGTCATGCCCGAAACCATGAGCGAAGAACGAAAAAACCTCATGCGCGTTTATGGTGCAAAGCTTGTTTTAACGGACGGCGCGCTCGGTATGGCAGGCTCGATTGAAAAAGCAAAAGAGCTTTGCGCAAAAACCCCGAATTCTATCATTTTAGGACAGTTTGAAAACCCTGCGAACGCCAAGGCGCATTACCATACGACAGGCCCTGAAATTCATACGCAGATGGGGGGCAGGTACGAGATTTTCGTTGCAGGCGTAGGTACGGGCGGTACGTTTACGGGCACGGTAAAATACCTTAAAGAACAAAAAAGCGACGTATATGCAGTAGCGGTTGAACCCAAAAGCTCAGCTGTACTGTCAGGCGAAAAGAGTGGTCCGCACGGATTGCAAGGCATAGGCGCAGGATTTATTCCAAGCGTTTTGGACACCAGCCTAATCGACGAGATTGTAAAAATTGACGACGAATCGGCATACTTTGCCGTTCGATATCTTCTTGAAAAGGAAGGTTTATTCGTTGGGATTTCCTCAGGCGCGGCATTTGCGGCGGCGGTGGAGCTTGCCAAGCGCGAAGAGAACGCAGGCAAGAAAATCGTGACCGTCTTCCCGGATTCCGGCACGAAATATTTATCCGTGCTTTAAGGGCGGAAGGTAAGGAGAAAAATTATGGTGGATTTTGAAAAATTAAAAGCGCAGCTTAAAAGCGGTTACGCGAAAAACGTTGCGAACTATAACGAAAAACTTGTTTTGCCCGAATTGCAAGAAGTAATACGGATTTTAAAGGACTTACGCAAACTTTTTTATCCCGCATTTTTTTCGCGTTCAGAAATGCACGACGACGCGGACGGATTTATCGAACATCTTTCCAGTTCCATCTATTTCCGTCTTAAAAAGCAAATTTCTCTTTCATTGACTTGCAATGGAACGGAAAGCGACAAGAACGCGGAACGTATCACGGACGGATTTTTTGATAAGCTGCCCGAAATTCAAAGGGTACTCGCAACGGACGTTCAAGCCTCCTTTGACGGCGATCCGGCAGCCAAATGCAAGGAAGAAATCATACTCTCTTATCCCGGTTTCTTTGCGATTTTCGTATATCGCATCGCGCACGTTTTGTATGAATACGGCGTACCCTTCTTGCCAAGAATGATGACGGAATACGCGCACGGCAAAACAGGCGTTGACATAAACCCCGGCGCGACGATAGGCGAATATTTCTTTATTGACCACGGCACAGGTATTGTTATCGGTGAAACGGCAATTATCGGCAAAGGGGTTAAACTCTATCAAGGCGTAACGCTTGGCGCTCTTTCGCCCCGCCACGGTCAAACGCTTTCGGGCGTAAAACGTCATCCTACCGTTGAAGACAACGTCACGGTATATTCCGGGGCAAGTATTTTAGGCGGAGAAACGGTAATCGGCGAAGGTGCGGTAATCGGCGGTAACGCGTTCATTTGTGAAAACGTGGAAAGCGGCGCGAAAGTCAGCCCGAAAATCCCCGAACATATTGTAAAAAAATAGGAATATTACGTTGATAAAAAATTCAAGCGGCAATCGCTTGAATTTTTTTGGAAATCGAGAAAAAATTACTTTCGTTGCTTTACAAATTAAGGGCGAATGTGATATAATTAAAAGAGATATTTAAAAGCGGTTTGAATAATGCCGACAAGGCGAAAAAGTAGATATGCGCTTTAAGTAATTAGGCGCTGGAAAAGACGAAACATTTATCGTCAAGTGCTCATTTTGAAAGACTATTAAGGAGTAAATATATGTTGAACAGAAAGGACATGCTTGGCTTGATCGACGCGAGTGCGGACGAGATTTATGAAATTCTTGATACCGCCGCGAAAATGAAAAAGCTCTTGAAAGAAGGCAATAAAAAATTGCCTTATTTAGAGGGCTCTACGGCGACAATACTCTTTTACGAGAACAGTACGAGAACGCGGACGAGCTTTGAGCTTGCCGCAAAGTACATGGGCGCAACAGTAGTAAACATTTCCGCAGGCTCGTCGTCGGTAGCGAAGGGCGAAACGCTTGTGGACACGGGTAAAACGCTCGACGCGCAAAAAAATGATTTCATCATCATTCGTCATCCCATGGGCGGCGCGCCGTATTTACTTGCAAAAACGGTTAAAGCGAGCGTACTCAACGCAGGAGACGGTATGAACGAGCATCCCACGCAAGCCCTGCTGGATATGCTTACAATGAAAGAAAGATTTGGAGAAATCGAAGGCTTAAAGGTTGCAATTTTAGGCGATATTAAGCACTCGCGCGTGGCGAAATCCAACCTGTTCGGTTTAAAAAAGCTTGGTGCGGAAGTGAGAATGTTCGCACCTGAAACGCTGATTCCTAAAGGAATGGACAAGCTTGGCGCAAAACTTTGTAAATCCCGCGAAGAAGCGGTGGACGGCGCGGACGTCGTAATGGGCTTGAGAATTCAGCTCGAACGTCAGCAAGCAGGTAATTTCCCTTCGCTTGCTGAATACGCCGATTTTTACGGTGTGGACGATAAGATTTTGTCCTACGCAAACCCGAATGCAATCATTATGCACCCCGGTCCTGTCAATCGCGGCGTAGAGCTTACAAGCAGTATGATCGACCATGACAGAAGTCGGATAGAAGACCAAGTTCTTTCCGGCGTAGCCGTGAGAATGGCGCTCTTGTTCTTATTGCAACAACACAGAAAATCTTTGAAATAACCTGAAATAAGCGAGGTAAAAAATATGATTATCAGAAACGGAAAGTTAGTTTTAGAAAATGGCGTTGAGCAAAAAGACCTTCTCATCGAGAACGGAAAAATTGTAAAAATCGCGGACATGCTCCCCGCAAACGGCGAAAAAGAGATAGATGCGAGCGGGCTTTACGTCTTCCCCGGACTCATTGATATGCACGTGCATCTTCGCGAACCGGGCTTTGAACACAAGGAAGATATCGAAAGCGGTTCAAAGGCGGCGGTCAAGGGCGGCTTCACGCAAATTTGCTGTATGCCCAACACCGATCCTGTAGCCGACAACAAAGTGGTGGTAAGCTATATCCGCCACCGCGGCGAAGAAGTAGGGTTATGCAAAGTGCGTCCTATCGGCGCGATTACCAAAGGTGAAAAAGGCGAGTTCCTTGCTGACGTAGGCGAAATGAAAAAGGTCGGCGCGGTAGCCATTTCCGACGATGGTAAAACGGTAAAAAATACCCGTCTTATGCGTCTTGCTATGGAATACGCAAGCGGCTTTGATATGAAATGCTTGTGCCATTGTGAAGATATAGATCTTGCCAACGGCGGCGTCGTGAACGAAGGCTTAAATTCGACGGTGGCAGGCTTGAACGGTATCCAACGTGCAGCGGAAGACATCATTATCGCGCGTGAGATTTGCCTTGCGGAAAGCTTAAACGTACCCGCGCACATCTGCCACGTATCCACGCATAGCGGCGTTAGACTTATCCGCGACGCAAAACGCGCAGGCGTAAAGATTACGGCGGAAACCTGTCCTCACTATTTCGCGCTCACCGACGACGTGATTTGTGATTTCAATACCAACACGAAAGTTAATCCGCCTATCCGTGAAGAGATTGACAAACAAGCGATTATCGAAGGCTTAAAAGACGGCACGCTGGACTGTATTGTAACCGATCACGCGCCCCATCACGCAGACGATAAGAACGTAGAATATAACCTTGCGGCGTTTGGTATCAGCGGTTTGGAAACCTCTTTCGCGTTGACGATTACCCACCTTTACAAAACGGGCGTTTTGACGTTGCCCCAAATCGCAGACAGAATGTCCGCCGCACCCGCTCGTATTTTGAACTTGGAAGGCGGCAAGATTGCTGAAGGCGAAGTTGCCGATCTCATGATCGCAGACTTAGATAAAAAATGGACGGTTGATTCCGCGAAATTCCTTTCCAAAGGAAAGAACACGCCCTTTGAAGGACACGAACTTTACGGCGAAGTGAAATACACGATCGTTGACGGCGAAGTGAAATATAACGGTTAATATAGGAGAAAAATATGATTACCGATCAATTGATAGAACAAATTAAAGGCATGAAGAACCCTACGTGCGTAGGGCTTGATACGTTGTTTGATTATTTGCCCGAGAATATGAAAGAGGGCGTAACGAATTTTGAACAAGTTTCCGAACGTGTTTTCGAATTCAATAAAAAAATTATCGACACCGTTCGCGATATCGTACCTTCCGTGAAAGTGCAAATCGCGTACTATGAAATGTACGGCGTGGCTGGTATGAAAGCATACGAAGAAACTTTAAAATACGCGGCGGAAAAGGGCATGGTCGTAATCGCAGACGCAAAACGTAACGATATCGGCTCAACCGCGTCTTGCTACGCAAAGACCTTCCTTGGCGAAACGGAAGTCAACGGCAATTCCTTCAAACCTTTCCCTGCGGACTACGTTACCGTAAACGGATATCTTGGTACGGACGGTATTGCGCCTTTCGTTGAACAATGCGAAAAGAACGACAAGGGTATTTTCGTTTTGGTTAAAACTTCCAACCCTTCAAGCGGCGAACTCCAAAACCTCGTGCTTGAAAACGGCAAACCCGTGTACGAGTATATGGGCGGTTTGGTTGAGAAATGGGGCGAAAGCACGATTGGAAAATACGGCTATTCGGCGGTCGGCGCGGTAGTAGGCGCAACCCACCCGACCGAAGCAAAACGCCTTCGTGAAGTATTACCGCACACCTTCTTCTTAATTCCCGGCTACGGCGCGCAAGGCGGAAACGCGGAAATGCTTAAAAGCTGTTTTGCGGAAAACGGTCTTGGCGGGGTAGTCAATAACTCCCGTGGAATTTTGTGCGCGTACAAAAAACTCGGCGGCATCTATTATGAAGCGGCGCGCGCGGCTTGCGTTGCAATGAAGGAAGATTTATGCAGCGTATTAAAGCTTTGAGGTTGGAGAATGAAAGATTATTTAGCAACGATCGTTAAAAACGAACAAATAGCGGAAAACATCTACGAAATCACCTTTGACGTGGGCGAAGAAGTAAACGTCCGCGCAGGTCAATTCGGAGAAATTTCAGTTGGCGGTACGCACCTTTTACGCCGCCCGATTGCGATTTGCAAAGTGGAAAAAAATCTCGTTACTTATTGTTATCAATTAAAGGGTGCAGGCACTCGTGAATTAGCAACGATGGGGGCAGGTACGCGTTTAAACGTACTTATGCCGCTCGGAAACGGATTTTTTGTGGAAGAAAATGAACCAAAAATTGCGCTCGTTGCAGGAGGAGTGGGAATTTTCCCTATTATTTCCGTGCTTCGCGAATATGCGGGCAAAAAACAAATTTCCGCGTACGTTGGGTTTAGAAACAAAGGCGCTGTTTGCGGACTTGACGAATTTAAAAAAGCGGATAAGTTCGTTGCGGTAACGGACGACGGAAGCTTTGGCGAAAAGATGAACTCCGTTCAAGCCTTCGTTGCAGACTTAAAAAACGGTAACCGTCCCGACGTCGTGCTTGCTTGCGGACCTACGCCTATGCTCCGCGCTTTGAAAAAGGTAGTGGAAGAAGAAAACTTGAACTGTTACGTTTCTTTGGAAGAGAGAATGGGTTGCGGACTCGGCGCGTGCGTAGTATGCGTATGCGCGTTGACGAACGGCAAGAACGCGCGCGTATGTAAAGACGGGCCAGTTTTTAACGCGTTAGACGTCGTGCTTTAAGGGAGGTGTATTATGGCGAATTTATCGGTGAATCTTTGTGGAGTAGAATTAAAGAACCCTGTCATCACCGCTTCGGGAACGTTCGGGTTTGGCAGAGAATTTAACGAATTATACGATATCGGCGTACTTGGCGGCGTTTCGACGAAAGGCTTAACGTTGGAAGCTCGGCTTGGCAATCCCGTGCCCCGTATCGCAGAATCCCGCGGCGTAATTTTGAATGCGGTAGGGCTTCAAAATCCCGGTGTGGAATACTTCCTTAAAAAAGACCTTGAATGGCTGAAATCGACAGGTACGGCGGTGATTGCAAACGTTGCAGGAAAAACGCTTGACGATTACAAGAATATTTGCAAAAAATTAGACGGCAAGGTGGACATGGTTGAGTTAAACATATCCTGCCCCAACGTAAAGAGTGGCGGTATGGCGTTCGGGATTAAACCCGAGACAGTGGAAGAAGTAACTCGATATGCAAAGAGCGGACTTAAACGTACACCTCTCATGGTCAAGCTTTCCCCGAACGTAGAAAGCATTGCGGCCAACGCTTCAGCGGCGGAACGCGGCGGCGCGGATTGCGTATCCCTTATCAATACTTTGACGGGTATGGCGATTGACATTGAAAGAAGAAGACCGATTATCGCCAACAACACGGGCGGCGTATCGGGCGCAGGCGTGAAACCGATCGCGGTGAGAATGGTTTACGAAGTAGCGCAAGCAGTAAAAATCCCCGTAGTAGGTATGGGTGGAATCACCTGTGCGGAAGACGCGATAGAATTTTTGATGGCGGGTGCGACGGCAGTCCAAGTCGGCACGGCGAATTTTACCGATCCGCTGGTTTGTCCGAAAATTATCGAAGGTCTAAACGCTTGGTGCGACCGTCACGGCATAGAAAATATTTCTGAACTGACGGGTACGTTACAGCTTAACGGCAAATAAAAAAGGGCAGGGGCAGGTACGCTCTGAACGAAGATTTAATGAAAGGAGAAAAGGAAAAAATGGCACTCACGTACAAGGAAGAGTTTATTAAATTCATGGTAGAAAATAACGTATTGAGATTCGGTGAATTTACCCTTAAAAGCGGTAGAAAAGCGCCTTATTTTATCAATACGGGCAACTATAAAACGGGCAAACAGCTTGCAAAGCTCGGCGAATATTACGCGCAATGTATCGTAGAAAACGGATTGCAACCTGAAACGCTTGTCGGCCCTGCGTATAAGGGGATTCCCCTGTCCGTAACGACTGCAATCGCGCTCTTTAACGATCACGGAAAAGAGGTAAACTACTGCTTTGACAGAAAAGAAGTAAAGGACCACGGCGAAGGCGGGCTTTTCGTAGGCCAACAGCTTTCCGACGGCGAAAAAGTCGTTATCATCGAAGACGTTATGACGTCTGGCAAAGCACTTCGCGAAATTTTACCCAAACTCGAAGCGGCGGCAAAGGTTGAAGTTGTCGGTATGATCATCTCGGTTGACCGTATGGAAAAGGCGCTCAATAGCGATTTATCCGCAGTCAAAGAAGCGAAAAAACAATTTGGAATCGACGTATATTCAGTCGTTACCATGACGGACATCATTTCCGCAATTGAAAACGGCGTAATCGACGGCAAAGAGCATTTGCCTGCAATGTACGCATACCGCGAAACCTACGGCGCGTAAAGATGAGAAAAAGGACAAAATGAAACCAGAATTTTTAGAGCATTGTAGTATTAATATCTTTAACTCCAGATAAAAATCAATTAATCAAAATTAGGAAACAAATCTTTAATACGTTTCACGAAAGCAGGCGCGGTTTGTATGCGTTCTGCTTTTTGTTTTTTATTGTGGTCGGCAGCAAAGAAAATAATAGCGGTTGCGCAAGAAAAGAGTACTGAGAAAAGAAAAATAGCCAAAAAATTACGTTTCATGAAATTATTTTGTGTAAAAACCGCGTTCTTCATTTACAAAAGGAAAAAAAGATGATATAATATTATGGTGGTGTGGTTTAGTCGCCCGCCAGTTTATCAAACGAATAGGTGTATTATGAAAAATATCATTTTAACCGGAGACAGACCTACCGGGAAATTGCATATCGGACACTACGTAGGCTCGCTCAAGCGCCGTGTAGAACTTCAAAACAGCGATAAATTCGACGAAATTTACGTAATGATCGCAGACGCGCAAGCGCTTACTGACAACTTCGATAATCCCGATAAAGTCCGCGCGAACATTACCGAAGTAGCGCTCGATTATCTTGCGTGCGGTATTGATCCTAAAAAATCCACGATTTTCGTGCAGTCGCACGTGGCGGAGCTGACGGAACTTACTTTTTATTATATGAATCTTGTTACGCTCGCAAGGCTTGAAAGAAACCCGACCGTTAAAACGGAAATCAGGCAAAAGGGCTTCGGCGCATCTCTGCCTATGGGCTTTTTGACGTACCCTGTATCGCAGACCGCGGATATCACGGCGTTTAAAGCAAACGTTGTGCCCGTTGGAGAAGACCAACTTCCCATGCTTGAACAAGCCCGCGAAATCGTGAGAAGCTTCAACGGTTTATACGGCGAAACGTTGGTTGAACCCAAGGCGGTTTTGCCTGAAAACAAGTCTTGTTTGAGATTGCCCGGTACGGACGGTATGGCAAAGATGAGCAAATCTCTCGGCAACTGCATCTACCTTTCCGACTCAGCGGACGAAATCAAGCGCAAAGTTATGGGTATGTACACCGATCCTAATCACGTAAAAGTGACGGATCCCGGTAACACCAGCGAGAACCCGACCTTCATTTATCTCGACGCTTTTTCTACGGACGAGCATTTTGCCAAATATTTACCCGAATACGCAAATCTTTCGGAAATGAAAGCGCATTACGAACGCGGCGGGCTCGGCGATATGAAGGTTAAAAAATTGCTCAATAACGTAATGCAAGAAACGTTAGAGCCTATCCGTATACGCCGTGAAGAGTTTGCAAAGGATATTCCGGCTGTATGGGAAATGTTAAAGCAGGGCAGCGAATACGCAAAATCCGTAGCCGCTCAAACGCTTTCGGAAGTTAAGCGCGCGATGAAAATTAACTATTTCGAAAAATAAAATCACGGGGGTAGGTTATGATTTACGGCATTTCAAACGGGATTTTAACGGCAATGATATCCTCGCTTGGCGGTGAACTTATCAGCGTAAGAAAGGACGGTCAAGAACGGCTTTGGCAAAACGATAACGGTAGTTGGAGTGGCCACGCCCCGATTTTATTCCCTGTTTGCGGGGATTGCACAATGATCGTGGACGGCAAGCAATATCCCATCAAAAAACACGGTTTTGCGAAAAAGAGCGAATTTTATTTGGTCGGCACGTCCAAAGAAGAGATCACCTTGGGCTTCAAGTCAAACGACGAAACGAAATGCGTCTATCCATACGATTTTGAGTTTCACGTAACTTACCGTGTAAAAGGCGCAACGCTTGAGATTTTTTACGATGTTTTCAACCCGTCCGACCTACCCATGTACGCGATGTGCGGTTGTCATGAGTCCTATGCGCTCAAGGAAGAAGTCGGGAAATACGAAGCCGTATTCAATCAAAAGGAGTGCTTTGATTCCTATATTTACCAAGAGGAAAAGTGCGGCATAAAACATAAAATCGTCAATTTTGGCGAAGGGAAGCGTATTCAGCTCCCTCAAAAATTTCTCAACACCGAATGTCTTATTTTTAAGGACTTGAACTCCACGGAAGTCGAGCTGAAAAAGATAGGCGGTAAGAAAATAGCAAAGCTTAAATTCGAAGGCTTTAAAAATTTCCTGTTCTGGCATCCGCTCGGCAGTAAGATGATTTGCATGGAGCCGTGGCATAATTTGCCCGATTTCATTGATGAAAAGGACGTGGAATTCTCTGTTAAAGAGGGCGCGCAGGAAATTCCGCCTAAATCCAAAAAAAGATTTATCCACTCAATCGAATATTTCGACTTTGAATAAACGCTTGCTTTAATCAGCACGGATAAAATTCAAACGAAAAACAACGAAAACACTGACACAACAGTTTACGAAAATAAAGAGGTGCGTTATGGCAAAAGAAAATCAATTTGTTGAACAAATCGCGGACATTGAAAAGGACTTTCCGCAGTGGTACACAGACGTCGTTTTAAAGACTAAACTCGTTGACTACGGCCCTGTAAAAGGCACGATGGTTATTCGTCCTTACGGCTATGCGATTTGGGAAAATATCCAAAGAGAAATGGATCGCCGTTTCAAAGCGCGCGGTGTGGAAAATGCATATTTCCCCTTGCTTATTCCGATGAGCTTTTTCACGAAAGAAGCAGAACACGTCGAGGGGTTTGCGCCCGAGCTTGCGGTCGTTACCGTAGGCGGCGGCGAAGAACTTTCCGAACCGCTTGCAATCCGTCCTACGTCAGAAACGATTATCGGCACAATGATGTCGAAATGGTTGCAATCTTATCGAGAACTACCCATGAAAATTAATCAATGGTGCAACGTTATGCGTTGGGAAAAGACGACTCGTCCCTTCCTTCGTACCAGCGAATTTTTATGGCAAGAAGGCCACACGGCGCACGCAACGGCAGCTGAGGCGGAAGAAGAAACGCAAGCAATGCTCGGCGTTTATAAAGAATTTGCGGAAAATTGCCTTGCGATTCCCGTACTGACCGGCAAAAAGACGGAAAAGGAACGCTTTGCAGGCGCGGTTGCGACCTATACCATGGAAGCGATGATGCATGACGGAAAAAGCTTGCAGGCAGGTACTTCGCATTACTTAGGACAAAACTTCTCTAAGGCGTTTGATATTCAATATTTAGGACAAGACGGCGTACTTGAAAACGCATACACGACCTCTTGGGGTGTATCCACGAGATTGATCGGCGCAGTCGTAATGACGCACGGCGACGAGAGAGGCTTGAAGCTTCCGCCCGTCGTTGCACCCGTACAATGCGTAATCGTACCTATCGCAGCGCGTAAGCCCGGCGTAGTCGAGGCTTGCGAAGCGCTCAAAACTGAACTTGAAAAGGCAGGCGTTCGCGTAAAGCTCGACAATTCCGATAACAGCCCCGGCTGGAAATTCAACGAATGGGAAATGAAAGGCGTACCCCTTCGTATCGAGCTTGGCCCTCGCGATATCGAAGCAGGAAAAATGCTTTGCGCCCGTCGCGACACCTATGAAAAGCTTGAGCGTCCTCTTGCAAATGCTGCGGATAGCGTAAAGGAATTGCTTGACGAAATCCAAAAGAATATGCTCGAAACGGCGAGAAAGCATAGAGATGAAAGAATCGTTTATGCGGACGACATGAAAGGAATTTTAGACGCTGTTGACGACGGTAAGTTTGTTAAAGCGGGCTGGTGCGGTTGCAGAGCTTGCGAAGACAAAGTGAAGGAAGAAACAGGCGCGACTGCCCGTGTCCGCGCGGAAGGCGAAAGCACGGATAAATGCGCTGTTTGCGGCGAAAAAGCGGAAAGCGTTATCATTTTCGCTAGGGCTTATTAAGTTTTACCTAACTAAACGCGTATCTGCTTCGCATTTCTTCGTCACGGCTTCGTGCGTTTTGGTCGCGTACGCTTTAGTACGCTCCCTGCATCGTACTCGCTGTTCCTTAAACCGCTTGTAGCTCCGCGTTTTAACAATAGTCGTTTTGCTTTGAAGAGCCAAACGTTAAAATTAAATAACGTTCAAAAGTCATTCCTTGGTGTAAGGGAATGGCTTTTTTTGCCGAAAAGGGCGAAAAATCGGCAAATTCTTTTTCTTGGAAAAAGAAAGATAACGACAAATACCAAAAAAATGGCAATATGGCTTGACGAACGGACTAAAAAATGTTATAGTAGTATTATGGAAAATTTACAACTTGTTAATAAGACTATTGCAAAAAATTTAGCGTATTACAGAAAGAACGCAGGGATGACGCAGGCGGAGGTAGCCGAGAAGATAAATTACTCGGATAAATCCATCTCGAAATGGGAATCCGGCAACGGTGTTCCCGATATTTACGTGCTCATTCAGCTTTCTTCGCTCTTCGATGTTACGGTCAACGACATTATCGGTATTTCGACGAGTCAAACAGCGGAAAAGAATAGAAAAAACCGTGATAGACTGCGTTTACTTATTATGCTTTTGTCAAGCGGGATCGTGTGGCTCGTAGCCACTTTGGGCTTTGTCATTTGCGAAATCGTTGCGCCGCAAAGACAGTGGTGGTTGTTCTTTATGTTCGCAGTTCCCGTCAACGCGATTTTGTTAATCGTATTTTCAGGGGTTTGGAAATATAAACTTCTCAATTTCTTCTCCATATCCGTCTTGGTTTGGACGCTGATAGTATCCGTTGACTTAACTATGGCAATCGTCTATCCCGACCTTGAATTATGGCTGTTGTACTTACTCGGCGTACCCTTGCAAATTCTTGCAACCCTTTGGCACTTTTTCCGTTACCAACTTATTCGCTTGAAGAATAGTTCAATGGCATTTTTAAAGGTCAAGGGTAGAAAAAACAAACGCGGCAAGGAAAGAAAAGAACCGACCGAGCCTACGCAATTAAACTTAACCAACAAAAAATAACCGTTCGCTTACTTAGCGATTTGAACGGTGAAATAAAAAAGGAGTTTGGATATGGAAAATCAGATTTGCTTTCGGTGTAAAAAGCGCCCTGCCGTGAAGACACGCAAGTGGACGACCGACGGGGTTACGCGCGCTTTTTATTACTGCGCAAACTGCTACGAAGAAGTTTTCTTGTCGAATGAAGAAGAGACAGTCGAGGAAAACAACTCTTCTTCCGTGGGGGTATGTCCCGAATGCGGCACGACGTCGCAAGAATTTTTCGCGATCGGGCTTGTGGGTTGCGCAAGCTGTTATAAGTATCTTGAAAAGGACGTTTTGCCGACCATTGTCAAACTCCAAGTCGGGCGAGCGCACTGCGGGAAACGTACCGCGCTCACGGAAGAGCGCGAAGTGCTCATTTTAAAACGCAACAACGAACGCGAACAGGTAGAGCGCTGCCTTGCCGAGCATCGTTACGAACAGGCGCAAGGACACTTAAAAAATCTCAAAGAACTGAATAAGCTTTTATACGGAGGGGAGTCGTAATGTATAGTGAAAAACAAAAGAGTCCCTATTTCCGTGCAGGCGCGAGCGTTGCAAGCAATACAAACGGTACGCAATGGCGGGAAAGGGTAAACGCTTTGAGCGGTGATAGCGGACTTTTGGCAAAAGACGTTGACAGCATCGTCACCTCGACAAGAATCAGACTTGCAAGGAATATCGCCACCTATCCCTTCCCAGCAAAGCTCAATAAGAAACAGGCGGAAGAAATCGTGCGGTCGGTTCGTTATGAACTCAACCATTTACAGCATTTCACCACCTACGATATAGACGAACTCGGCGACGATGAAGCCACTCTTTTACAGGAACGGCATTTAATCAGCCCCGCGCTCATTCACAACCGCGCCATATCGGTAGCGTTTATTACCGAGAACAAAGAAATTTCCGTTATGGTCAACGAAGAAGACCACCTTCGCGAACAGTTTATTACGCGCGGTTTACGCTTAAACGAGGCGTACGAGGGGTTGGGGAAAATTGACGACGCGCTCGATAAAGCCTTGACGTTCGCCTACGATAAAAAGTTTGGATATCTTACCGCTTGTCCAAGCAATCTTGGTACGGGTATGCGCGCTTCCGTGCAAATGTTCTTACCGGGTATAGCGAAATACAACTATTTCGAAGTATTGATGCCCACCCTAAAAGCCAACGGTATGACGGTACGCGGCGTGTACGGGGAAGGCTCGGCGGCGGAAGGTTACGAGTATCAGGTCAGCAATCAAAAAACGTTAGGGGTATCCGAGCAGGAAATTTTAGTGGAAACGCAGGAAATCGTGAAATGTGTTTGCGAACGAGAAGTTGCCTTACGCGACCGTATGTTACGCGAAGAAGGGCTTGCCTTGCGCGATTCGTGTATGCGCGCTTACGGGCTTCTTACCAACAGCGTACTTCTTAGCGAAAAAGAGCTGGAATCGGCAATGGTGCGCATCAAACTTGGCATAGCGCTTGGTTTTTTCAAAACGCACGACGCGGCGTCCTTAAACGATTTTATTGCAAATATGCGTCCCGCGTCCTTTAAAGTGGAGAACTGCGAAAAGGGTATGACCGAACAGGACCAAGCGGTACTTAGAGCGGATATTACGCAAAAGGTACTTGCGGAACTCATTGAAAAAACAGTCGTTTAACTGTTGACTGTAAAAGCCCAACGCGCATATAATGCAATAACGCAAGTTGCGCGATAATAGTAGAAATAGGCAAAAAATTATAGAGAGAAAAGCAAAAAGGGAACGCTGAATAGATTAAATCTTAAGCGGGCAAGGGTTAAAGAGATGTCTTATTACGAAAATATGACGGAAAATTTAAAGACGGCAATGGAAGTCGCCAATCAAATCACGGCGAATTTATCCGCAACGTATATCGGGAGCGAGCATTTAGTCTTCGGCTTTTTAAAGACGGAGAATTGTACCGCATACCGTCTTTTAACGGAATGCGGAGTAAAGCCGAGAGAGTACGAAAAGGTATTTATAAACAGTATCGATCCTAACTACGCGCCCCAAGGTATGACCACGCGCACAATGCAAATGTTTAAAACGGCAATGCGCTTTTCCGACCAAACGAAAACGCCGACGGGTACGGCGCATTTCTTGCTCGCAGTGCTTGACAGCGAAAGCTGTATGGCGGTTAAAATTTTAAAAAGCTTAGGCGCGGACATCGAGCTGATTCGTGAAAAAACCCACGCAGAGCTTTGCCGTCAAAAGAGTCATGGCACGGAAACTCCCATACCTGCCCCCACCCTTTCAAATGAAAATCAAAGCTTAAACGATTATACGGCTATCGAACTTGAAAAGAAAGAACAGGAACGCTTAAAGGAAGAAGCGCGTAAAAAAGCCGAACGCGAAGAAGAAGAGAAACGCCAAGCCCGTGTTGCCGCAAAGCTTAAACAGATCAGCTTTAACCATAACTACGAAAGAAAAAGCTCGGACAAAATGCTCATGTACGGAACCGACCTTACCGAGCGTGCGCGTCAAGGTAAGATAGATCCCGTCATCGGTAGAAAAAAAGAGATAGAAAAACTCACGCAAGTACTTTCCAGACGCTCAAAAAACAATCCCGTACTCATAGGCGAGCCGGGCGTTGGTAAAAGCGCGATCGTGGAAGGCTTAGCTCAACTCATAGTCGAGGGCAACGTTCCCGAACAACTTTTAAATAAGACCTTATTCTCAGTGGATTTACCGGGCATGATTGCAGGCGCGAGATATAGAGGCGACTTTGAAGAACGCTTAAAGGATTTGATAGAAACGGTCACTTCGGACGGCGACGTATTATTGTTTATCGACGAAATTCACGGTATCGTCGGCGCAGGCGCGTCAACGGAAAATAATATGGACGCGGCGAATATTTTAAAGCCGTTGCTTGCGCGCGGGGATTTACAGGTAATCGGCGCAACGACAATAGAAGAATACCGCAAATACATTGAAAAGGACGCCGCGTTAGAGCGTAGATTTACGCCCGTTCAGGTTGATGAACCCAAAGCGCAAGACGCTATAGAGATTTTAAAAGGACTTCGCGCAAAATACGAAGAACATCACGGCTTAGTCATCACCGACCAAGCGATAGAAGCGGCGGTACAGCTCTCCACGCGCTATATCACCGATCGTTTTTTACCCGATAAGGCAATCGACCTTATCGACGAGGCAGCGGCAAGAGTTCGGCTGACCGAGTCGGACAGCGCGGAAATTTCCGATTTAAAGGCTGAACTTTCCTCAATACAAGACAAAATCGAAATGCACAAATCCCGTCGCGAATACGCGGCGGCGCAAGAGCTTCTTTCGGTGTACGCCGAACTCGAAAACAAGATATACACGCTTAAAAAAGCGCAAGCCCCGCTTCGTTTATCGGATGGTAGATTAGCGCTCGGCAGGGAACAGGTCGCGGCAATCGTCAGTTCGAGAGTGAAAATTCCACTTACAAAAATCACGCAAGAGGAAGGGGAAAAACTCATGCGTTTGGAAGCGGATTTACGCAAGCGCATTATCGGTCAAGAAGAGGGCGTAAGCGCGGTCGCTAAGGCGATTAGGCGTGCCCGCGCCGGATTAAAAGATCCGTCAAGACCTATCGGTTCCTTTATTTTCGTAGGGCCGACGGGGGTTGGTAAAACCGATCTTTGCAAAGCACTTGCGGAAGCGTTGTTTGGCTCGGAAGAACAAATGATACGCTTGGATATGAGCGAATTTATGGAAAAGCAATCAGTTTCCAAGCTCATCGGCGCGCCCCCGGGCTACGTAGGGTATGAGGACTCGAAAGGACAACTCACGGATAAGGTACGCACCAACCCCTATTCGCTCGTACTTTTCGACGAAATTGAAAAAGCGCATCCCGACGTGTTTAACTTATTGCTTCAAATTTTAGACGACGGACGTTTGACGGACAGCAGGGGAAGAACGGTCGATTTCAAAAACACCGTGATTATCCTTACCTCCAACGTCGGCGCATCCACGAAAACGGAAAAGACGGGCGTCTATGGCTTTGGCAGCGACGTCGAAGACGTGGCAACCGACGAAGCGCAATACGAGCGTATGAAATCGGAAATCACGAACGCCTTAAAAGAAAAATTCCGTCCTGAATTTTTAAATAGACTTGACGAAGTGGTGGTGTTCCGACGTTTAACGCAGGAAAATTTAGCCAAGATCGCGGAAAAGATGATAGACGGCCTTTCCAAGCGTTTGGTAGAACAACGCGGAATCGCGCTTGTCGTAACGAGTAGCGCGCTTGAAAAACTCGTTAGCGAGGGCTATGACGTTCAATACGGCGCAAGACCGTTAAAGCGGGTTATCCAAAGACGCATTCAAGACAAGCTTTCCGAAGAAATCTTGCTTGGCCGTATTAAAAACGGACAAAAAGTCACGCTCGACTATATAAACGGAGAGTTCGTATTTACAAGCTATTAACGGTAGGAGGTCGCGAAATATGAAACTGACGACGGCAGGTGAATCTCACGGTAAAGCGCTCGTGGCGATCATTGAAGGCGTACCTGCCCACCTGAAAATCAATTTAGACAAGATAAACACGGAGCTTGCCTTGCGTCAAAAAGGCTACGGTAGGGGGGCTCGCCAAAAAATAGAACAGGACAAAGCAGAGCTTTTATCAGGCGTAAGAAACGGCGAAACGCTGGGTAGCCCGATTGCCCTTTGCATTTGGAATAAGGACTATGTAAATTGCTTAGAGTATATGTCCGACGGGAAATGCGACAAAGCGAAAACGCTTGAGAAATCAGTCACAAAGCTTCGTCCGGGGCACGCGGATTTGGCAGGCGTTCTCAAGTTCGAGCAAACGGACGCGCGCAACGTCTTGGAACGCGCTTCTGCTCGTGAAACGGCAATTCGCGTTGCCGCAGGCTCAGTTTTCAAGGAATACTTGTCCGCGCTCGGCGTAGAAATCAGCGGTTACGTGCGTGAAATCTATTCGGTAAAAGATCAAAAGGAATATACTTTCGACGAGATAAAACTCGCAAAAACTACCGAGCTTGGTATGTTAGATCATGGAAAAAGCGAGCTTGCAAAACTGCAAATCGACGCCCTTAAAGAAAACGGCGACACGGCAGGCGGAGTGGTAGAAATCCGTGTACGCGGCTTAAAAAGCGGATTTGGCAGTATGATGACTTATGCAGAAAAGCTGGATGCGCGTTTAGCGGGCGCGCTTATGGGCATACAAGCGGTCAAGGGTGTGGAAATCGGTATGGGCTTTGACTGCGCGCGGACAAGCGGTAAACAAGTCCACGACGAAATCTTATACGGCGAAAACGGCTTTTCACGCAAAACCAACCGCGCCGGCGGGATTGAAGGCGGAACGTCGAACGGAGAAGAAATCGTTGTGAGGCTCGCAATGAAACCCATTCCCACTTTAATGCAAGGTTTGCAAACGGTGGACTATTTAACGAAAGAAAAGGCTGTGGCGGACGCTCAGCGCAGTGACGTATGTGCAATTTTTGCGCTTGAAATTATTGCGGAAGCGGTAGTTTCCGAAGTGCTTGCAAACGCCGTTTCTGAGCGTTTGGGTGGAGATACTATGTCGCAGGTTATAGCGCGCTACAATCAATTAGCATAAGGCGGTCATGGTCGCTATGAAGGAAATTTTACTAAAAACAACGACGTTAGAAAGCAGGATTTTTGTGGGGGATAATTCTCTTGAACGCATACCTGCCCTTACGAAAACGCAAAAAAACTTTGTAATTACCGATAAAAACGTATATTCTTTGCATTCGGAGTGCTTTAAGGAATATTTTTTAGATACTGCAATTTTTGTGCTGCAAGCAGGGGAAGAAAATAAAAATTTCCAAACCCTTTCAAAAATCCTTGAAAGAATGCTTGAAAGCGGTTTGAATAGAGAGTCGCGAGTGTTCGCTGTCGGCGGCGGTATGGTTGGGGACGTAGCAGGGTTAGCGTCCGCGCTGTTTATGCGCGGAATTTCTTACGTGCAAATCCCTACCACGTTGCTTGCGCAAATTGATAGCGGCGTCGGCGGAAAAACGGCGCTTAATCACGGCGGAGTAAAAAATTCTATCGGCGCATTCCATCAACCGATGGAAGTGTTAATCGCTCCGCAGTTTTTGAAAACTCTGCCAGCCCGAGAAATAAAATGCGGAATGGGCGAGCTTGTCAAATACGCCGCGCTCGATCATAAAATTTTCCACGGATTATTAGGAAATGAACAAATTTTGACTCAACCAACGGGGCAATTAGAAACCCTTATCACGCGTTGCATAGAGCTTAAAGCGCGCGTAGTGGAGCGGGACGAAAAGGAGCGAGGGGAGAGAAAATCTCTCAACGTTGGGCATACGACGGGGCACGCAATCGAGCTTTCATTTGGTTTTTCACACGGCGAAAGCGTACTTTACGGAATGGCGTTTGAAACGCTGATAGCCATGAATAAAGGTGTGTGCGACCGCGCTTATGGCGAAAAACTGCTCTCTATTATATGGTCGGCGTTAGATATTTCTCCCAAAACGCAGTTGAAAGTTCAAGATATTGAAAAATTTGCGGATAAGGCGAAATTTGACAAAAAAAATGCATCTGACGAAAAAATCGTTATGGCGGTTGCAAAAGCGGAAGGCGAGTGGGAGTTGCTCGCTTTAGACTATGAAGAATACGTCCACCAGCTTCGTTTTGCGATGGAGCAATTTTCTCTTTAAATGCTAAAAGGAGCATAGCAGGTATGCGAGTAATCAAACCGAGAACTCAATTTGAGGGAGAGTTTACTCTCCCGGGAGATAAGTCCGTCACGCACAGGGCTTTGATGCTGAACGCCGTTTCACGCGGCGAAGCAATTGTGACGAACGCGCTCACGGGCGAAGATAGTCTTTCCACCGCGCGATGTATGCGCGAACTCGGCGCGAAGATTGAGCAAGACGGAACAACCTTCCGCGTAGTAGGCAGGCAAGAGTTGTTAAGCGAAAAAACGCTCGATTGCGGAAATTCAGCTACGACCATGCGGTTATTGACGGGCTTGCTTTCGGGCAAGGGCGTAAAAGCCAAACTGTACGGTGACAAATCGCTTTCATCAAGACCTATGGCGCGTGTTGCCGAGCCTTTATCCTTGCTTGGCGCGAAGATAAAAACGTCATCGGGAAAACCGCCCGTTGAACTTTTCCCGGTAAATCTAATAGGTGTGGACGTGCGTTTAGAAATTTCTTCCGCGCAAGTCAAGAGCGCAGTTTTGCTTGCGGGAGTATCCGCTGAAGGCGAAACTCGAGTAAGCGAGCCTATAAAATCTCGCGATCATACCGAGCGCATGCTCAAAAATATGGGCGCGGATTTACGCGTAGAAGGAAATACGGTTACCGTTAAAAAAAGCAGTTTGAATGCTGTTGACGTAGAAGTACCAGCGGATATTTCTTCCGCCACCTATTTTATGGCGCTTGGCGCATTGAAAGGCAAAACGCTTTGCAAAAACGTCGGCGTGAACGCAACGCGCACAGGAATTTTGCGCGCTTTTGATAAACTTGGCGTTAAATATTCCCTGCTCAATCGACGTATTTGCTCGGGAGAAGATATTGCGGATATTCTCGTAGAGAAATCAAATTTAAAGGGGATAGAGCTTGACGGTGCAGACGTTCCGTCAATGATAGATGAATTACCCCTTATTGCGCTCTTATGCGCTTTTGCCGACGGCGAGAGTCATATTCGTGGCGCACAAGAATTAAAGATAAAGGAAAGCGATAGAATTTCGGCAACGGCGGAGCTTATAAACGGGCTTGGCGGAGCGTGTATTCCAACAGAAGACGGATTTATTATTCAGGGCAAAAAAACACTTTTGGGCGGAGAAGTGAATAGTCGTTTTGATCATAGAATTGCAATGACGGGCGCGGTTGCGTTGCTCGCTTCAAAAAATGGCGGGGTTATTCACGGCGCAGAAAGTTGTGCTGTTTCCTTCCCGAACTTTTTTGAAAATTTGGAAGTTTAAGGGGGGCAGGTACGAGATGAATAACTTAAAACTTGCCTTAATCGGCAAGGACGTATCCAAATCTCAAAGCGGGATTATTCACAAATTTATTCTGCAAAAATTCGGTTGCGATTGCGACTTTGAATACCTTTCGGTATCTAACGAGAATTTTTTTGACGAAACGACGAGGTTGTTGGATTCATTCGACGGATTCAGCGTCACCATTCCCTACAAACAAGAGATTATAAATAGGTTAGACGAAATTTGCGGCGATGCCGTAGATTTTAATGCGGTAAACACCGTTGTGTGCGCAAGTAAAAAAGGGTATAACACCGACGGCGTAGGGTTGCTGTTGATGTTAAAGACTGCAGGCGTTTGTCTAAAAGGCAAAAAAGCGCTTATCCTCGGCGCAGGCGGCGCAGGGAGCAGCGCGGCGCTCGTCTTTAAAAAGCAGGGCGCGGACGTATATTTATATCGTCGAAATCAACAAGAACTTGAAAAAACCTGTGCGTTTTTAGGCGTAAATAAAGCGACAGAGTTTGAAAAGGGCGGGTATGATATCGTACTCAATGCAACGGGCGTTGGAATGCACGAAAGCGTTGGCGTTTCGCCTGTTGGTGCGGGAACTTTCCGCGGCGCAAAGCTTGCGATAGACTTGATTTATTACCCGTTTGAAAGTGAGTTTTTACGGCTTGCAAGGGGGGCAGGGTTGAGAGTTTTGAACGGCGCGCCCATGCTTTTCTATCAAGCGTATTTTGCGGATTGTATCTATTTAGGCAAAGAGCCAAGCGAACTCGAAGCAAAGGAATTTTACGCAGATTATTTAAACGCACAAAGTTAAAAGGAAAAATTAAGGAGAAAACCTTATGAAATTTTTAATCATAAACGGCGTCAACTTAAACTTAACAGGCAAGCGTGAACAAAACGTTTACGGCACGAATACGCTTGAAGAAATCAACGCGTATATTAAGGCGTACTGCGAAGTGGGTTGCGACCAAGTAGATTTTTATCAAAGCAATATCGAAGGCGAGATTTGCAATAAGCTCCACGAGGCGTACTTAAACGGCGGATACGACGGAATTTTATTAAACGCAGGCGCATACACGCACTATAGCTATGCCATACGCGACGCGATCGCGGCGATTGATATTCCTGTTGTTGAGGTTCATATGTCCAACGTCCACGCCCGCGAAGAATTCCGCCACACGAGCGTGCTTTCAGCCGTTTGCAAAGGCACGGTAAGCGGATTTGGCGCAGGAAGCTATATTGCAGGGCTTGTGGGACTTAATGAAGTGCTTACGAAAACGGAATAAACTCTAAAAGGGGAGAAAAAGATGAATTACGTTTTATGCGGAATGCCGGGATCGGGAAAATCGGCGCTCGGGAAAAGAATAGCGGCTTTAGCAGGTATGGAATGGGTGGACGTTGACGACGTCATTACCTCTAAATACGGTGAAATCCCATTGCTGTTTTCTGAGCGCGGCGAAGTATATTTTCGTTCCTTGGAAACGGTAGAGATCGCGGAACTTTGCAAGCGCGACGGAATCGTTTTATCGACGGGTGGCGGCGCGGTTTTACGTAAAAAGAACGTCGAACTGCTCAAAGAAAACGGAAAAATTCTCTATTTGAAAGCGAGCGTAGAAACGCTCACCGAGCGGCTTTTCGACGACGTCGAACGTCCAATTTTAAAGGGCGACGATCCGCTCGAAGAAACGGTAGCAAGAATTTTACACGAGCGCGCACCCGTGTACGAGGAAATCGCCGATTATATCCTTGAAGTAGATAGAAGAAGCAAAGAAGAAAACGCCAAACTTGCGTTGGCGTTGTTTGAAGGTGAAAAATAAAATGAAAACGGTATTGATAACGGGCGGTACGCGCGGCATAGGCAAAGCAATTGTAACCGCTTTCCAAAAAAAAGGGTATCGAGTAGCGGTGACTTATTCCAAAGACGATAAATCCGCAACGGAAGCTAAGCAAGCAGGCTTGGAAGTCTATCGCGCAGACGTACGCGACGAGAATGCGATAACGGAACTTTTTAAAAAGCTTGGCGCGGTAGATATTCTTATAAACAATGCAGGCGTGTCGCTTGTCAAGCAAATCCAAGACACCACGAAAGAAGAATGGGACGATTTATTCGCTGTCAACGTCACGGGCGCATTCCTGTGCGCAAGAGAAGCGGCGAAAACGATGATCTCCAACCAAAGCGGTTTGATTATTAATATTTCGTCTATTTGGGGCGAAGTGGGGGGGAGCTGCGAAGTGGCGTATTCGGCAAGCAAAGGCGCGCTGATCGCGTTTACAAAAGCGCTTGCAAAAGAACTTGCCCCCTCAAAAATCCGCGTGAACTGCATTTCCCCCGGCGCAATCCAAACGCAAATGAACGCCTGTTTTTCCAAAGACGAGATTCAAGCCCTTGAAGAAGAAATCCACATCGGGAGAATGGGGTTTCCCGAAGAAGTCGCTTCAGCGGCGTTGTTCCTTGAAGAAAACGAGTACGTTACAGGCATCGATTTAGCCGTCAACGGCGGATTTTGTCTTTGAAAATTAACGTTCATCTCATACCTGCCCTATGTATAACGCATACACGCTTATCTGTTTTTAAAATAATTTTGCAAACAACGCTCGATAAATTCGTCCGCAATGCCTTCGGTGGCGGTGGACGGATTTTTTTCTTGCTTAGTTTCGTTATGGGAAGCGGAATTCACTGGCTTTTCGTTGCAGGCGTTGGAATTTTTCGTTTTCGTTTGATTTTGCTCGCAAGAACCATTTTCCTTATCGTTTTTTTGATTAAACAAAGAAAACATTTCCGAAAAATGCGAAAGCTCGTTCATAAATTTCAAAATTTCTTCGGAATTTTTCAAACTCCCGAAAATAGGCTTCATGCTTTGCGAAAAATCAGGGTGCTGAGAAAGATAATATAAACAAAAAAGAAAGATGATTTCCATACCACAGTATATGAAAGGAGTAGCACAAAAATTTCCAAGCGGAATAGAATAGTAGAGAAGAAATTAAAGGAGCGCAACAAAAACATGAAAACTTTTAAAAACTACTCGCCCGAACAATCGCCTCCCATAAATACTGTGGATAGAGAGCAACCTTCTTCGCCCGTTTCGCCTGATATTGAGAACTTTGCAAAGCAAATGCTTGGTCAATACGAAGGCAAAAGCGGTATGGAAATGTTCCGCGCGCTTTTACGGCAAGCGGAAGAATCCAAGCGCGCAGGTACGCTCACGAACGAACAAATCGACGAATTTTATGAGCAATTTTCCCCCATGTTAAACAGTATTCAACGCAAAAAACTCCAAGAAATTATTTCAGATTTGAAAAAGTTATAATCTCTTTTGCCAACTCACTTTCTCGCCGTAAGCTCCGCGCTCGCCAAAAGCGCGCCTTGCGGCGTTTTCTGATTTAAAAATCATAAAAAAAGACGGACGAAAATTACGCACCGTCAATCATTTATTGAAAAAAGCTCGTTCGGAGTTACGTCAAATAAATCGCAAAGGAACAAAATTTGTTCATAATTAAGCTGAAACACACCGTTTTCAAAGCGACTATACTGCTGTTGGGTCATTTTCATCTGCGAAGCAACTTCTCTTTGTGTAAGCCCTTTAAATTTTCTTGCCTCTTTTAAATTGTTCCCGATTATCTTAGATATTTCCATACTAAAAATATACCACAAAATGATGTAAAAATACTTGACATACATCACAAAATGGTGTACTATTTATTTAACAATGGGGGGTAGAAACAGCCAAAGTATAAAAAAATAGAAGCGAAAATGCCATATTTATAGAAGGAAAAATAGGCGTTTTTATTATAAATTAATCTAAATCATTTGACATTACGATATAGGAGTGCTACAATAAATGTACAAGCGCATACTCGGCGATTAAAATTGTTTAATAAGGAACATTGTCAAAACTTTTGACGGAGCTGGAAAACAAATTCAATTGAAAAGCCGAGAAAACATTATAAAAAGGAGAACGTTAGCTGAATGAAAAAAGAAATCTTACAACTTAATGAGAAAAACACTTGCAACTGCGAGCACCAAAAACAACAATTGTTTGCGTCATTAAAGAGTAGGCGTAAAAAAATCCTTGCGCTTGGAGGAATTTTCTGTGCTCTTGTTGGTAGCGCATCACTCCTTACATTTACGGGGTGCGATTCGCAGGGCGATTCAATCGGTTGTATCTTTGAATTGTCTGAAAATAGGAGATATTACGTAGTGGCAGGCGCGAAAGATCAAGATATTAAGGAAATAGTTATCCCTGCTACCTACAAGTTGAAACCAGTAAAAGAAATTAAGGAAGAAGCTTTCATGAACTTTGATAGCTTAACGAGCGTAAAAATTCCCGATAGCATAACTGTTATTCGAGAGTTGGCGTTCTTTGGTTGCAATAGCCTAGTTGATGTGAAAATCCCTAATAGTGTAACTACGATAGGTCAACAAGCGCTTAGTTATTGCGATAGCTTAGAGAGTGTGACAATTCCTGACAGTGTAACGACAATAGGGGATAGTTTGTTCTTTAAGAGCAATAATTTATCGAATGTTAGAATCGGGAAGAATGTACCGGCTCTTCCCAATAATATGTTCAACGGTTGTGAAAAATTAGAAAAGGTGGAAATTCCTGATAGTGTAGAAATGATAGATTCGTATGCATTCTATGGTTGTAAAAGCCTGTCGCGTGTAGTAATAGGGAACTGCGTAACAACTATTGGGAGATATGCGTTCGCGGGTTGCTCTGAATTAAAAAATATAAAAATCCCTAATAGTGTAACCGCGATTGGCGGGTCGGTGTTTTCTAATTGTGTTAAATTAGAAAATGTGGAAATTCCTGATAGTGTAGAAATGATAGATTCGTATGCATTCTATGGTTGTAAAAGCCTGTCGCGTGTAGTAATAGGGAACTGCGTAACAACTATTGGGGGATATGCGTTCGCGGGTTGCTCTGAATTAAAAAATATAAAAATCCCTAATAGTGTAACCGCGATTGGCGGGTCGGTGTTTTCTAATTGTGTTAAATTAGAAAATGTGGAAATTCCCAATAGGGTTACTTCTATTGGTGATTATGCGTTCAGCGGTTGTGGAAGTTTAACGTCTTTGAAACTTCCAAGAGCTATTACTACCATTAGCACTGGGCTTTTTGAAGGATGCAGAAATTTAACCAACATAGTAGTCCCCAATAGTGTTGTTTCTATCGATCAAAATGCGTTCCGTAGGTGTGAAAACTTGACGAGCATAACTTTCCCGGATACTCTTACTTCTATCGGTAGATATGCATTCGATAGATGTAGAAATTTGACAAATATAGTCCTTCCTAAAAAGATAGCTACTATTGAAGCCAATGCTTTTGAAGGATGTAACAGTTTGGCAAGTGTATATTATAAAGGCGGGTTTCTTGATTGGACGCAAATTCGCTTTGAATATGGGAATGATGATTTGATTAACGCAACGCGTTATTACTACAGTGAAAACAAAGAAAACGAGCTTGTGCAAACGGCAAATTATTGGCATTACGGCAAAAACGGTAATATTGTAATTTGGTGAAAAATACGCGAATAAAAAAGGGTGTAAGAATAAGAGGTGTATTTATGAAGAGAACGCAAGGATCCTGTCAAATTAATGAAGAAAAGTATTGTAACGATAAAAAACAACATTCTCGTTCACATTTAAGAAGACGCAGGAAGATACCGCTTGGCGGAATCGTCTGTGCAAGTCTTTGCGCGATATTCGTTTTAGCTTTTACGTCATGTACTGGTCTATTTGATTTTTTGAATACAGACTCGAACAATTGTATTTTCAAATTGTCTATGGACAAAGAATATTACATAGTAACGGGTGTAAAAGATAAAGACGTTACGGAAATTACGATTCCTGATACTTATAGGGGAAAACCAGTAAAAGAAATTACGGAAGGCGCGCTTAGCGGGTGTAGTAAGTTGATTGATTTAACGTTGCCGTTTGTTGGGTTGGGCGAAGGATCTGAAATCAGTGGGATGGCAGGTGTGTTTGGAGTGGGACGTGACTTATATGGTACGTACTATTCAGTAGGGTATAGGGACTACCAAATTCCGAGTGCGTTGAAAAAAGTAACCGTTACTGGCGGAGAGATAGGCTCTCGAGCGTTTAAGGGGTGTAGAAACTTAACTCGCATTGTCGTTCCCAACGGGATAACTTCGATTGGTGATTATGCGTTTAAGGAGTGCGAAAACCTGCAAGAAATTGAAATTCCTGACACTGTAACTTCTATTGCTAATGGAGCGTTTGAGGATTGTAAAAGTTTAGAGAGTATAAAAATTCCAGATGGAGTAACTTCTATCAGTAACGGGGTGTTTGAAGGTTGTGTGAGCTTGAATAGTATAGAAATTCCAGATGGAGTAACTTGTATTGAAGGGTGGGCGTTTGCTCATTGCGAAAGCTTGAAAGAAATTGAAATCCCTAACAGTGTAACGGCTATTGGCCAGCATGCATTTAATAGCTGTAAAACATTGAAGACTGTTACGATTCCTGACGGGGTAACCGTAATTGAGTTGAGTACGTTCGAAAATTGCTATAGTTTGAAGAGCGTTATGATTCCTGACGGGGTAACTGCAATCGGCGGGGGAGCCTTTGATGGTTGTGGTGAATTAAGGGGCATACGGTTACCTGACGGCTTAACTTCTATTGGATATAGCGCGTTCAAAGATTGTCATGCTCTAAAAGAGATACGTATTCCAGATGGGGTAAATTCTATCGAAAGGTGGGCGTTCATAGGGGCTAAAAACTTGGCGAATGTTCTACTCCCTAACGGCTTAACTTCTATCGGTAGTATGGCTTTTATGGGCTGTATCGGATTAGAGAATATACAATTGCCTAACACCCTGACCTCTATCGGCGATAATGCATTCACAATGAGTGGTTTGACGAGTATTGAGATTCCCAACAGTGTAACTTCTATCGGTCAGAATGCATTTGAAAGTTGTAAAGGTTTAAGTAGTGTAATAATACCCAGCAGTGTGACTTCTATTGGACGGAGCGCTTTTGGATATTGCAGTGGTTTGACGAGAGTTGTAATATACGCTCGCATAACGGCACTTGGGGATCAATTCCAGGGATGTGAGAACTTGACGAGTATTATAATTCCTGATAGTATAACGTCTATCTCTTATAGCGCGTTTGAATTTTGCGATAAGTTGACCAACATATATTATGAAGGAACGAAAAGCGACTGGGCTAATATATCGGGGTCTTCGAACTCAAAATTAAACTCTATGACGTATTGTTACAGTGAAACCGCGCCGACGGAAGACGGGAATTATTGGCATTATAGCCCCAAAGGCAATATTGTAGTTTGGTAAAAAGACGGATTCTTTGAAAAGAAAAAATATAGAAATCAATTTAAAAAATACAAACGGCGGCGGAGAGTTTTCCGCCACCGAAATTTTTAGCAAAATTCCCCAAAAAACTCCAAAAAAAACGCAAAAAGCGATAAAAAACGGTTGCAATAGTTTGTAGGTTATGGTAAAATAGAAAGGCTGAAAATTCACACTCGGTTATTGTGCGTAATCCGTGTCCGTAAAATCTTTCAATGCGGATAAGTTACGAGCCAACGCAAGCCGAGGCGGAAAAACGGAGGTTTGAATTATGGCAGTTATCACTATGAAACAGCTTTTAGAAGCAGGCGTACACTTTGGTCACCAAACCAGAAAGTGGAATCCCAAAATGAAGAAGTACATCTTCGCAGCAAGAAACGACATTCACATTATCGACTTGCAAATCACGGCTAACTTGATCGAAGAAGCGTACAAATTCGTTTGCGAAAGCGTAAAAGCAGGCAAGAGCGTACTTTTCGTAGGTACGAAGAAGCAAGCTCAAGAAGCAATCAAAGAAGAAGCGGAAAGATGCGGACAATATTACGTAAATTCCCGTTGGCTTGGCGGCTGCTTGACCAACTTCAAGACGATGAGATCGAGAGTTGAAAGACTTGAAAAGCTCGAAGCAATGGAAGCAAACGGCGATTTCGACCTTTTGCCCAAGAAAGAAGTAATGCTTCTCAAAAAAGAAATGGGAAAACTTCAAACGAATCTTGGCGGTATCAAGAAGATGAAGGCAATGCCCGGCGTTATGTTCGTTGTAGATCCCCACAACGAAGACATCGCAATCAAGGAAGCAAAGAAGCTTGGCATCAAGATCGTAGCAATCACGGACACGAACTGTGATCCCGACGTTGTAGATTACGTAATCCCCGGCAACGACGACGCAATCCGTGCAATCAAATTAATCGCAAGCGTAATGGCAAATGCAGTAATCGAAGCAAACCAAGGCGAAGAAGCGGTAGCGCAAGAAGTAGAAGCAAAAGAAGTTGCAACGGATATCGAAGAAGTAGTTGCAAGCGAAAACGCATAAGCGTATAAAACCAAACTAAAAAATCAAATCGAATAGGAGAAAAAATTATGGCATTCACTGCAAAAGACGTAATGGCGCTCCGTGAAAAGACCGGCGCAGGCGTAATGGATTGTAAAAAGGCATTGACGGACGCAGACGGCGATATGACGAAAGCTGCAGAACTCTTGAGAGAAAGAGGCATCGCGAAAGCAGATAAGAAAGCATCGAGAATCGCAGCAGAAGGTATCGTAGCATGCTACGTAGAAGGCAACGTAGGCGTTCTTATCGAAATCAACTGCGAATCTGACTTCGTAGCAAAGAACCCTCGTTTCACTGAAATCGCAAACGAAATTGCAAAGGTAGTCGTAGCAAAGAACCCTGCAGACGTAGAAACGTTGCTTAGCTCGGAAATCGAAGGCGCAGCAAACGTAGAAGAATACTTGAAGAGCCAAATCGCAGTAATCGGCGAAAAGATCGCAATTAGAAGATTCACGAGATATGAAACGGCAGGCTTTGTAGAAAGCTATATCCACCTTGGCGGCAAGCTCGGCGTAATGCTCGATATGGCAGGCGCAGCAGACGAAACGACGAAGTCGGTTGCACACGAAGTAACCCTTCAAATCGCATTCACAAAACCTAGCTACTTGACTGAAGCAGAAGTTCCCACAGAAGTTCTTGAAAAGGAAAAGGAAGTATTGAAGCAACAAGCAATGAACGAAGGCAAACCCGAAGCTATCGCAGAAAAGATGGTAATGGGCAGAATCAAGAAGTTCTACGAAGAAAACTGCTTGCTTAAGCAAGCGTTCATCAAGGACGACAAGCAAACGATTGCAGGCCTTTTGAAAGCAGCAAACAACGCTGAAATCAACCGTTTCACGTTCTACGTAATGGGCGAAGGCTTGGAAAAGAAGAGCGAAGACTTGAGCGAAGAAGTAGCAAAACAAGTTGCAGCAGCAAAGAACAACTAATCATCGAGTAAATACTCAACCCCCGAATTTCCTTTCGAAATTCGGGGGTTTTTCTATGCGTAAAAGGCAGTGATAGGGTGCAGGGAATTCCATATTTAATCATTAAAAAAGTCGGACGATTCCTCGCCCGACTTTTCCGTTATTGAGTTTTAGCATTAAGGGCTTACACGATTTGATTGTTTTCATTGAGTACAAATTGATTGATTAGACTAATGATATAGTCTTTCGTGTATAAGCCTTTTTCAACACCGATCTTCATAATAGGAATATTATATTCGTCAAAGACGGAAATGCCGCAATATTCTTCCCATTCGTCATAAGTGTACAATCCATAGAACGCAATATCTGCTTGCATTTTAGCGCTATCATAAACCAAGTTATCGCCAAAATCAAAAGTATTGATAATATCAACCAAAACGTGAGTAACGCTTAAGGTATCTTCGGCAACGTAGTTCAATGTTCCTTCGCTTACAATATCGTACTTATAGCCGTCATCATGGTATTCTGAAACAACGTTAACTAATTTCTTAGTGGTAATATTGCCTTGCGTGTCAATCGCAACAAAATCGTGTCCTATAAATTCATGATAATTTTCATGGGAAATATTAACGTATTTGTTGAGATTTAAGTCAAAGATACCATGTTCGTTAATGGTCGCCAATTTCGTACCGTCGTCAAATACAAAGGTGTTCTTATAATATGCGCTTTGCGTTCTAACAACAATAATAACTTGCCGATAAACGATTTGACCTGTTAAGTGGTCGAAAGACATAACCATATTACCCTTGCGCAAATCTTCGACCGCTTTTTTACTGCCGTCCGCAAGCGTAATCAATGTCCCAGCTGCAAGACAGGTGTTAGATTTATCAGTTCCAATTATGGTGTAGCTATAGGTTTTGCCAGACTCAATTTTTACATTATTAACGGTAGGGGGAGGGGAAGAGGTAGAAGTATTTTTCAAGTTTGTAATCGAAAGAGTTGAATCTGGTAACAAATAAAGTTCATATGTTTTTGATTCCACTTTTAGATTGTGAGATATGTCCGTTGAGCTACCGTTTTGAACGTAAGTAATGGTAAAGGTAGGATAGTCGCCGCTACTACCTTGGTTGGCGATGATTTCCACAGTGCCTTTCTTGGGCCAAAGAGCATAAAGATTAAGGGTAAGACAATTGTAGGGATTTAATTCGGCATTATCAAATGTTACGAAATTGGTAGTTGCTATTGTTTCAACTTTCTTCGTCGCATCTCCGCTTACTGTCGTCCAACCATCAAAGTAGTTGGCAATACCAGTATTCGTATTATCGGCTGTTAGCGTGGATTTGAGCTCAGTTAAATAACCATTTATTTCAGTGGGAAATTGGCTTTCCATAAGATATACGTCTTTGCCTGTAACTTTTTGCGAAGAGGATGTAGGATCTCCCTCTGAAGGGTATAAGATGAAATGATATTTAAGAGCCCAACTTGCGTATAACGTGATATCACTCGTTAAATGCTGAGCCTTATCAAAAAGAACTTCTTCTCCCGTGGCTTCGTCTATAATATACCACCCAAGGAATTGCTTTGGATAGGTGGTTGTTTCATTTAAGGTTTTTGTTTTATCTACAGGGTTATAAAACGAAGGCGGGGCGTACGTGTCAGCTTTCGTGCTGGCAACGCTCTCTTCTAAAGGCGTGTTTGCCACTTCGTCGTCATCGTTATTAAGCACGTAAGTGATGTTATAAATTACTGCGTTTTTGTCAAGCCAAGCACCGTAAAGGGTAAGAGGATTTGCCGTTGCATCTTCTTCGCTTACGCCTTCAAGAAGAGCCTCTCCGTCAATTGCGGTAATCTTCTGCGTTAATGCTTCGTCTAAATACCAACCGTCAAACTTAAATTCTTCCCACGTTGGAGCTACGAGTCTTTCAAAGAAGTCTGCGTGATATTCGGTGGGGTTGGGGTTTGTAGGCGTGGACGTAATACCCGTCGTATCAACAAATTCTGAAGTAATTACGTAATTGATATTATAGTAGGGTTCCTTAGGTTTCCAGTTTGCCCAAAGGTCAGCGTTTACATACGTTACCTGTCCGACGGGATCTTCGCCGTTTAAGGTCCACCCGTCGAAAGTGTAATGTTCGCGTGTAGGCGTAACGGTGGGAAGGTCACTTTCCTGAATGGTATAACCGCCGTCAACAGTATGTTCGATGGTGTTAGGTGCGGTAGCGAAAGTACCGCCGTTTGCGTTGTAAGAAATAACTTTTGTTTTTGAATACCATTTTCCATTCAATACGTTATATTCTCCCTTGGGGAGAATTGTGTCGTCAAGGGCAACGGTATCTCCTTGGGCAGTCAAAGTACTTTCTTTATTGGTAAAATATTCAATACCAGTATAACCCATAGAAACATTATAAGTTATAAAAAGGACGGTAACAGGTATTTTTATGGATTGTCCAGTGATTACACCGCGGATTTCTTTAGAAATAACAGAGTTGGATTCCGTGATGTTTAAAACAGCATTTTCATTGCTTGTGTCTATCGAACCGCCAATATTCGCAACGTTTAAAATCCCGTTCATCATAAACAGCGCGGGTGTTTGGGTTGTATAGTGATTATCATAACCATTCTTAAACAAATCGTTGTTTGCGTAAACGGCAATCGAGCTTGCATTGAGCGTTACCCCTTCGTTGACCGTTAATTTGGATCCAGGGAGCAATTTAAATTTTTGTTTCGTAGCATCTACCGTGGTGGCTACTACGTTATTGTTTTCATCTACGGTAGGGTTTAAACTAACGTCGAAATAGTCGGAGATAGGGAAGAAGACGCTTGTCGTTGCAAGTGTAACGTTCATATTTACCGTAATACTTGAAGCTGTTTTCGTAACCTTTAAAGTTAAGCCCATAGGGTTTAACTGCATATCCCCATAAATATCCAAATCCATTTTACGGGTAGAATAATCGTATTTGCTGACAAGGTAGCTGCTTTCTTTTTGTAGGGTGATTAACGCTGTTGAGCTGGAGATAACGTCAACAATGATATCATTGTCTTCGCCGTTTGCATACAAGTTTGCAAGGGCTTTAACGTTTGCATTATAGTTCACGGTTGTTTTAGCCGTAATAGTGGCAATGAAGAAACGGTTAAAGGGTGGGGTTTGTAAACTGTCGTAATCATACGTTCCCACGTTTGGATCAATACCCTTCACTGCAGCTTCACCAATTTTTTTACGAACGGTTGCATTTCCAGGATCAATCAAACCAAAATAAGCCGAGCCGCCACGGTGTTCCACTACGGAGAAGACAACTGTTACCGCGCCGCTTTCTGCGATAAATTCCGAACCATTATCTTTGGACGTCTCGTTAATAAAGCCGTAGCAAGTGATTGTTCCCGTATTTGTTAAAATGGAGCTTGCCCCTAAATTGATTTGTCCGTGCCTACCTGCCGTAACGGAGTTTGCGCTTTCAGGTTCACTTCTATGCATTTCAGCGCTACCGCCCGAAACTTCGCCTGCTATATTAATCGTACCGGCGTTTGAAATTTGAAGTCCGTCCGCTACGTAAAGCTGGTTATTCAAATAAATGGAATTACCAAAAGAGCTTTTTCGATAAGCGGTAGAAGACGTGGTAACGAACGCAAGTGTCGTATCCATCGCGTCGGTTGCATAGGGCAAAGCCAAAGTAACACCGGACTTAATTTCCGTTGTCGTTTCAATAGTTTTTGCGCTTTTTGCCCGAAGTGTATCGACTTCATATCCCAAAGGCAAAGAATATACAGTACCCGGGCTTGCATTTGCCGCTGCCAACGCTCCGTCTATTGTGGAATAGTACGTGTCGCCAAATTTTGCAACGGGAAGTAGAGTAGTGGTAATACTCGTAGAAATAGGAAGAGCGAGATAACCGTCAGGGGCAGGTGTTTCCGTGGAAAAAGTAAGTTTTACCGTTTGATTTTCAATGGATTCACTCGTTGAAGAAGCGCTAACTTTTTCTACTGTCCAAGTACCCTTGCTAATGGTGGACGTATCGCTGTCATTACTATATTGAACAACAACCCCCGAAACCGTTGTTCCTTCCGAAGAAATTTTTTCGCCTGCATAACAGCTACTTACAACAGGGGTACCTTGGATTTTAAGCGTATAAACGGAGAGTTGGTTAGGATTTCCCGAAAGGGGTGGAATTGTTATCGGGGAAAACCAAACAGCCCCGCCGATAGAACACAGCAGAGCTAAAATGGAAAAACAAATTATAAGAAAGTACTTTTTCTTCATAATATTCCCTCGTTAAACAGCCGTTTCGGTGTGCATAAGCCGTGACGAAACGTAAAATTCGAAATTATCAAGATCGCCGATTGCTTCGTAAAAGGCGGAGTAGTTTTTAATCGTGAAAGTAAAGTTCATCGCAAGAGTAACTTTTTCTTCCGTAGAATTTAAAATATCATTCAAAACTGCCGTAAAACGATAGCTTACGTTGGAATAGGCAGCGGATTGACAGGTTAACGTGGTAGTGCCAAGGCTTGCGCTTTGGGCGTACGTGCAGTTTTCGCCGAATAGAGATTCGGTTGTGCCTGAATACGTTAAAGTTGATTCAACGGAAACAGACGTTAAATCATAGCCTTCAAAATGCGTTTTCAAGGCTTGCGGATATACTGAAAAATATGCCGTAACCGTAGCCGTTGTATCGATACTTCCATGCGTTCCGTCAGCGTTTTTATGTACAATCCCGTTTGCGTTATAGTCAAAGCATTCAACCGCATCAAGCGTGACAAGCTTAGTGACGTCGTCAGGCGGAGACATGATAGCGTCCGAATTAATCGTACCATTGACAGTTTCAACGATCTTATTTGTAATTGACCACGACGAAAAGCCGACGCTAAACAGCGTCAGGGAAATCAAAAAGGCTATTAAGCTGATTTTCCATTTACTTATCATGTCGTTCTCCGTTTGTTGCCGAGTCGTTTTTTTGGAAAAAATTTCCTTTTCACGTTATACGCAGTATAACATGAATTTTATTTATTATAGCATGATGAAATCCACGTTGTCAAGTGAAAATACAAAAAAATTGTAATTTCCATTTTTTTCATTGCCGACCGTGTTGACTTTTTAGATGAAAATGTTGTATAATTTTATATGTAAAGCGTAGATTTTAGGAGTTGAAATGTTATTCACGACCGACAATTTTGAGTTTAGTCGCATACCTGCCCCCTTGATTTCGTGGTATCACGAGAATAAGCGGGATCTTCTTTGGCGAAAGAGCGCCGATCCTTACAAGGTATGGGTGTCCGAGATTATGTTACAGCAAACGCGCGTGGAAGCGGTAAAAGAATATTACGCGAGATTTTTAAACGCCTTGCCCGACGTTTTTGCTTTGGCGAGTTGTCAAGAAGAGCTTTTATTGAAGCTTTGGGAAGGTTTGGGGTATTACAGTCGGGCGCGGAATTTACAAAAAACCGCAAAAATAATCGTATCGGAATACGCGGGGAAATTCCCTGAAAGCAAAGCGGAGTTATTGAAATTACCGGGCGTGGGGGAATACACGGCAGGCGCGATTGCCTCGATTGCTTTATATAAGCGCGAGCCGGCGGTGGACGGGAACGTTTTTCGCGTGATTTCGCGTTTGAGCGAGAATCCAACGGATATTTCCGAGCCGAAATACCGCGGATATATTACCGAGAAATTACGAGAAGTTTATCCGCCTGAAGGCGTTCTTTGCAGCGACTTTACGCAGGCACTAATGGAGCTTGGCGCGACTGTTTGTAAACCGCAATCGCCCGAGTGCGAGCGTTGCCCGCTTGCCGAGATTTGTTTGAGCAGGGCGAACGGAACGCAGGAAAAATTCCCTGTTTTGCCCGAGAAAAAATCAAAACGCAGGGAGCAGGTATGCGTTCTTTTAATAAAAACTCCGTTTGGGATCGCCATTCGCAAACGTGAACAAGGGGTTTTGAAGGGTATGTACGAATTTCCGTCTTTTGTGGGATTAAGCGCGGAAGAAGGATTAAAGGAACTCGGTATTTCAAGTTATAAACTGATAAAAAAATCCAAAGCCACGCATATTTTCACGCATATTGTATGGGATCTGCAAATTTCGCTTATCGAAACGGAAAAAGTGAATTTACCGACGTATTCACTTACGGAAATTAAAGAAAAAATCTCATTGCCGACGGCATTTCGTCAATGCTTAAAGGTTTTCGACGGACTGGAAGGTGTATGATGAAGAAACTTAAGCTTGATTTTGAACTTGTACCCGAAGAGCTTTGGTATGCAAATCTCCGCAGTATGCTTTCGCCTCAAGACTGGGACGTGGTACGCCGCGACGCATACAAACGTGCGGGGCATAAGTGCAGGATTTGCGGCGCGGGCGGTAGAATGGAAGCGCACGAAAAGTGGAGTTATGACGATGAGCTTGCTTTGCAAAAGCTTGACGACGTGTTGGCGCTTTGTCATAACTGTCACTTGGTTAAACATATCGGCAGAGCCCAACTCGTTGGACAAGAAGGCGCGGCGATGGAGCATTTTATGAAAGTAAATCGCTGTTCGCAAATGGATTATCACGAGGCGCTTGCAAAAGTCAATGAAGAGTATGCGCGTCGCAATAAAATTGAAGGCTGGACGACGGACGTATCTTGGCTAAAAACAAGATTTGGCTTGGATATTAGACTGTCGTATAGGAGATAATAGGAGGAAATTTATTATGAAAGTTATGTTAGTGAACGGTAGCCCTCACGAAAAGGGCTGCACATATACCGCGCTTTGCGAAATTGCAAAGGCATTGAACGGCGAGGGCGTGGAAACGGAAATCTTTTGGATAGGTAAGCAAGCGATCGGCGGCTGTTGGGGTTGCGGAGCATGCAGAAAAGGTGCGGGGAAATGCGTGCAAAAAGATTGCGTAAACGAGTTCGTAGAAAAAGCAAAGACGAGCGACGGATTCGTCTTCGGTTCACCTGTGCATTACGCGTCTATGTCCGGCGCGCTCACTTCCTTTATGGACAGAGCGTTTTACAGCGGCAGTAAGGCGTTTCAATACAAACCCGGGGCAGCAGTGGCGAGTTGTCGTCGCGGCGGCGCAAGCGCAACCTTTGATCAAATGAATAAATACTTCACAATTTCAAATATGCCTATCGTTTCGGGGAATTACTGGAATCAGGTCCACGGCAACACCCCTGAAGAAGTTTTGCAGGATTTAGAAGGCTTACAAACCATGCGCTATTTAGGTTATAATATGGCTTGGCTTTTGAAATGTATGGAGCTTGGGAAGCAGTCTGGGCTCACCCCCAAAAAAGAAGAAAAAATCCGCACGAATTTTATTCGCTAATAAAAAGGCTCTTACGTAGCCGTAAAACCTTAACGGAAACAGTCTTGAACGACAAAAAACGCGCGTTCAGGGCTGTTTTTATTTTGAAATCGTAAAAAGATAGCGCAAAGTATTGCATTTTATAAAAAAGTATGCTAAAATAATATTAAGTATGCTTAACAAAACAATAAAAGAGGAAGAATATGAAAGTTAAGGTAAAAGAAGCGAATATAGAGCAGGTTTTAGCGATAAAGCCAAAGAAGAAAAGGGTGAAAAAGCCGAATATTATTTTTCGAACGCTATTAAAAATAATCTCACTGCCCAGTCTGATGTCCGTTAAATTCAAGTGTGAAAGGGTAGGAATGGAACGGCTTGGAAAAAAGGAACAATGTTTGATTTTAATGAATCATTCAAGCTTTATTGACCTTGAAATTCTTTCGTCGATTTTCTATCCCCGTCCGATCAATATAGTAACGACGTTCGACGCGTTTATCGGGAAGGATTGGCTAATGCGTCAAATCGGCTGTCTTGAAACGAAAAAATTTACCACGGGCGCAGGGCTTTTGCGAGATATGTCTTATGCATTAAACAAATTGAAAACGTCCATTTTAATCTTCCCGGAAGCCGGGTATTCCTTGGACGGAAGAGCAACGGTTTTGCCTGATAGCTTGGGGAAATGCTTAAAGTTCTTTAAAGTACCAGTTGTGACGGTAATCACGGACGGTGCGTTTGCAAGACAACCTCTGTATAACAATTTACGAAAAAGAAAAGTGCCCGTTACCGCAAAGATGGAATATCTCTTCTCCCCTGAAGATATTAAAGAAAAAAGCGTAGAGCAATTAAATGCAATCATTCGCGAAAAATTCTCTTTTGACAACTTTAAGAATCAAAAAGAGAACGGACTGATCATCGCCGACGAGAACCGTGCGGAAGGTTTACATAGAGTTCTCTATAAATGCCCGAACTGTCTTACCGAAGGGGAAACGGTGGGGGCAGGTACGAGAGTAACGTGTAAACACTGTCAAAAGGAATATGAACTTACCGAGCTTGGCGAAATTCAAGCAGTAGGGGCGGATACAGAGTTTTCGAGTGTTTCTGAGTGGGTTGACTGGGAACGCGATTGCGTAAAAAGGGAAATCGAAGGGGGCAGGTACGCGTTCAATGAGCCTGTTGATATTCGAGTCATGGTGGATACAAAGACGATTTATTCGGTGGGCGAAGGTGCGCTTAAACACGACGAGAACGGATTTGTATTGACGGGCTGTGGCGGAAAGCTGGAGTATAAGCAAAGCGCGACGGCGATTTACACAATCAACGCGGATTTTTACTGGTATCAAATTGCAGACACCATTAATATCGGGGATTTGAACGTGCAATATTTCTGCTTCCCGAAATCTGACAAAGTGAGCGTCTTTAAAGCAAGGCTTGCAACCGAAGAACTTTATAAACTCAAAAGACAAAATCCATAAAAGTTGCATAAAGAATAGATAAAAAAGAAAGCCTTGGCGATTCGCCGAGGCTTTCCATATTCAATTATGCGAACAAGCTGATTATAAGAAATCAGTTATTCGTTCGCGGGTACGGTTTTTAGACGCTCAATCGTTCGCTTGACGGTTCGTCGAACGGTTATCAATTTCTTGATAAGCGCGCCCAAAATCCGTTTGAGTAACTCCAAAAGGAGTACGTCAACTTTGCACAACCGTAAAACCTTAACAACTTCGAGAACTTTCATAAGTTTACCTCCTTTGACGGGTACTACAAGGAGATATCGGTTTTCGGTCGTTGGTTTTCGCTTATGGAGCTTGTCGTTTGATTATAGTATATACCTTATTTTTCCTTTGTCAATAACCTACTGCCAAGTTTTTTTAAAAAGATAAGCAAAACGACGCCGTGGTTACACGCGCTTTTTTATAAAAATACAGTTCGCTTAATAGCGGAGTTTTTTAAGTCGGGATTTAATACTTTTAATACCTGCCCTAGCCGAAGCGCGGCTACTGCCGCCTACGCTCGTTCTTGCGTTTGCGGAATTTTTCGCTTTGACAACGCTCAAAATATCTTCTTCAAAGATTTCGCAGTGCATTTTATATTCAGCCAAAGACATATTTTCAAGCGTCTTATTTTCATCTAAGCAATAACGCACGATTTTCCCAACGACGCCGTGCGCGGTACGGAAGGGTACGCCGCGTTTTGCAAGATAATCAGCAACGTCGGTTGCGCAGGTAAAATCTTCCGCAGCGGCAATTTCCATACGCTTTACGTTGAGCGTAATTTGTTGAAGCATAGACGTATAGATTGCTATGCAGTCCTTCACCGTCTTTTCGGCGTCGAACAAGCCTTCCTTGTCCTCTTGGAAATCCTTATTATACGCAAGGGGAACCCCCTTAATCGTCGTTAAAATCGCCATCAAATGCCCGTAAACGCGACCTGTTTTACCGCGCACAAGCTCGGAGATATCTGGATTTTTCTTTTGCGGCATAATCGACGAGCCCGTGGAATATGCGTCAGGCATTTCCCAAAATCCAAATTCCGTCGAGGTATAGAGAATCGTGTCTTCGCAAAGACGGGAAAGATGCGCCATAACGAGCGAGCAGTCGAATAAATACTCCGCGACAAAATCTCTGTCGGAAACACCGTCAAGAGAGTTTTGGGATACGCAATCAAAGGCTAAAAGTTCGCGCGTAATTTCTCGGTCAATGGGATAACTCGTACCTGCCAAGGCGCCGCTGCCCAAAGGCATAACGTTGATACGCTTCAAACCGTCGCAAAATCTTTGCGCGTCGCGAAGGAACATTTCCGAATACGCATTGAAATATTGAGCGCAGTTAATCGGCTGCGCTTTACGCAAATGCGTGTAGCCGGGCATGATATGGTGAACGTGCTTTTGCGCCATGTCAACGAGGGTAGCAACAAGGTTTTTAAGCAACGAAATAATCTCTTTGGAAGACTCTCTCACGTACAATCTGAAATCGGTAGCAACTTGGTCGTTGCGGCTTCTTGCGGTGTGTAAACGCTTACCTGCCTCCCCGATTCTGCAAACGAGCTCGTTTTCCACGAAGGAATGAATGTCCTCTTGTCCCTCGATAATAAGCGTTCCGTTTTCAATGTCGGAAAGAATCCCCTTCAACCCGTCGTGGATAGCGATTTTGTCACTTTCAGAGATTACGTTACAACGGCACAGCATTTCCGAGTGCGCGAGAGAGGCGGTAATATCCGCTTTATAGAGTTTTTTGTCGAAAGAAAGAGATTCGTTAAACGCATCGGCGTCCGCCGCAATCGGCGTAGCGAATCTGCCTTGCCATAATTTCATATTTTTTCTTCCTTTTTATAAGAGTTTTCAAACTTTTGGTCGCATTCGTCTATTTCGACTTGACATTTTTCCGCTTTTGCGTTAAAATAGAAATAGCGATTATTTATATTGTACATTTTTTTCATTCTTTTATCAAGTATTTTGCGCCTTGAAAACGCAAGTATTTCAAGCATTTAGGCATAATTTTTTTTCGCGAAATAATTTGTGTGGGATTGAGAAAAAATCAAGTAGGGAAAGGCAAGATGATTATTTTAGGCATAGACCCCGGTATAGCGACGCTTGGCTTTGGGGTAATTGAAAAAGACAATAACGGCGTATGCAAGGCAGTCGATTACGGCGTCGTAAAAACGCCCAAAGAAGAAAGCTTGCCCGTCCGTCTTGCCATACTCGAAGAGGGCGTAACCAAGGTTATTGAGAAATATAAGCCCGATGAAATCGCAATGGAAGAACTGTTTTTTACCAAAAACATCACTACAGGTATCGCGGTAGCGCACGCAAGAGGGGTTGCCATGCTTTGCGCGGTCAAGCATTGTGGAAAACTTTTCGAATACACCCCTATGCAAATCAAACAAGCGCTCACAGGCTACGGTAGAGCGGATAAGCAACAAATTCAACAAGTCGTAGCGTCGCTTTTGAAACTCAAATCCATTCCCAAACCCGACGACGCGGCGGACGCGCTTGCGATTGCGCTGTGTCAAGCCTTCACTTCTCGGTTTAATAATCTATTCGCGGTTGGGAACACGACGAGAACGCAGGGCAACAATGCCGTTTCAGGCAGTAGCTTTGCAGAGCTGATGGCGGAAGAAGAAAAACGCTCGAAAAAATCTAAACCCAAAGCCGCATTTTCCAGCGCGACAAGCGCAAACGCTCTGTTTAAAAGTACGGGTTTAAGCGGAATTACGGGCGTGGGCAGGGCTGGTTCAATAAAGCCAAGCGATAAAAAATAAATACGGAGTAAATAAACAATGATAGCGTATTTAAGAGGAAAAGTAATGGCAATCACCGACGAAACGGTGATTTTAGATGTGAACGGAGTAGGGTATGAAGCGTATTGCTCTGGCGAAGCCTTCCGTAAAACTTCCATCGGCGAAATAGCGGAACTTTATACCTATTTACAGGTCAAAGAAGACGGCGTTACGCTGTTCGGATTCGCGTCGCCAAAGGAAAAGGAATTGTTTTTAAAAGTCACGAGCGTTTCGGGCGTGGGCCCTAAACTCGGCATTTCTATCCTGACGGGTATGAGCGCGGACGAAGTCGCGATAGCCATTCAGACGGCGGACGTAAAACGCCTGAGCGCAGTCAAGGGCTTGGGCAAAAAGACGGCGGAAAAGCTCGTACTTGAATTACACGGCAAGATTTCCGCAGCGGAAGTAATGAGCGCAAGCGGAGAAAATCCTGTTAGTGTTTCAAATACCGAAAAACTTTCGCCTATTGACGAAGACGCGGTTGAGGCGTTGATGGGATTAGGGTTTAGCAAATCGGAAAGCGTTCAGGCAGTCAAACGCGCCAAAGACCAAGGCGCGAAAAGCGTGGAAGATATCATTATGCGAGCTCTGCAAGGCGGCTTTTAAACTGTTGGTTATCTATGCGTTTCTGCGTTGTCGTTCGGCTGCGCACCACGCGTACGCTCCTTCGCTCCGCTTTGACTTGCTTGTATAACCAAGCTGAAATTCACACTGATGAAACCAAAAGGACGATATTATGTTTGATGAAGAATATGAAAAAGAAGACCTTATCGTAAGCACGAAAACGGAGTACGACGCCGAAGAAAACGTGCTTAGACCAAAGACCATGGCGGACTACGTCGGTCAGCAAAAGGTCAAAGAAAATTTAGACGTATATATCTCGGCGGCGAAACATCGCGGCGAGGCGCTTGACCACGTGCTTTTATACGGTCCTCCCGGATTAGGAAAAACCACGCTCGCGCATATTATTGCGAACGAGCTTGGCGTTTCCATTAAACTCACGAGCGGACCTGCCATTGAGCGTTCAGGGGATTTGGCGGCAATTTTGACAAACCTCAACGAAGGCGACGTTTTGTTTATCGACGAAATCCACCGCTTGAACCGTTCGGTAGAAGAAATTTTATATTCCGCGATGGAAGATTACGCGCTCGATATTATCGTCGGTAAAGGCCCGTCTGCGAGAAATATCCGTTTCTCGCTCAAAAAATTCACGCTGATCGGCGCGACGACAAGGGCAGGTATGCTTGCATCGCCCTTACGTGACCGTTTTGGAATCATCAACCGTCTTGAAATGTACACGCCCGACGAATTAACGCAAATCGTAACCCGTTCTGCAAACGCGTTGGGAATTGAAATCGACGGGGCAGGTGCGAGAGAAATCGCTTGCCGCAGCCGCGGAACCCCGAGAATTGCCAACCGTTTATTAAAGCGCGTTCGCGACTTTTCCATTGTAAACGGCAGCGCGGTAGTTACCCGCGAAGACGCACGCTTTGCGCTTGGCAGATTAGAAATAGACGAGCTTGGCTTAGACGAAACCGACCGTAACTTACTCCGCGCGCTAATTGAAAAATTCGGCGGCGGTCCTGCGGGGCTTGAAACGCTGTCGGCGACTATAAACGAAGACGCAAACACCATCGAAGACGTTTACGAACCTTACCTTTTACAGCTTGGATTTATCGCTCGTACGCCGCGCGGAAGAATTTGCTTAAAAGACGGCTACGCGCACATGGGCTACGAGCCGAGCATGAAAGCAAAACGCCAAATTTCCATTTTTGAGGACGCTGACTAATGGACGCAAAAGAAAAAATACAGTACAAAAAAAGTGATTTTTATTACGATTTGCCCGAGCGATTAATCGCGCAAACGCCTGCCATGCCGAGAGATTCTTCTCGGCTTTTGGTCTACCATACAGCAGAAAAACGTATCGAAAATAAAATTTTCCGCGACGTTATTGACTACTTAAACGAAGGCGACGTGCTCGTCGTCAACAACACGAAAGTTATCCCCGCAAGAATGTATGCAACAACGGAGCATGGGGGCATGGTCGAGGTTTTGCTCTTAAAACGCTACGATTTAAACACGTGGGAAGTGCTTATGCGTCCCGGGAAAAAAGGCAAAATCGGCGTTAAAATGAAGATTTCCGACGAGCTTTCTTTTACGGTCAAAGACGTTACGGAAACGGGCGAAAGAATTATTGAATTTGAATGGGAAGGCGTTTTTGAAGACGTACTTTCCAAAGTCGGTACAATGCCCTTGCCTCCCTATATCAAGGAAAAGCTTGCCGATCAATCAAGATATAACACGGTGTATAGCAAAATAGACGGCTCTGCTGCAGCGCCGACAGCGGGCTTGCATTTTACGCCCGAACTTTTGCAAAAAATCAAAGCCAAGGGCGTGCAGGTCGCCGAAGTGTTACTCCACGTAGGATTAGGCACCTTCCGTCCAGTTAGTGAAGATATTATCACCGACCATAAAATGCACTCCGAATACTATTCAATCGGCGAAGAATCGGCGGAGATTATCAACAAAGCAAAACGCGAAGGAAGAAGGGTAATCGCAGTTGGCACGACGTCCGTGCGCACTCTCGAAAGCGTGGCAAACGAAGGGGGCATGGTCGAGGCGAAGAGCGGAAACACCGAAATTTTCCTCTATCCGCCCTATAAGATGAAATGCGTTGACGCGCTCATCACCAACTTCCATTTACCCGAATCTACCTTGATTATGTTAGTATCCTGCTTGACCGGCAGAGAAGAAATCCTGTCAGTGTACGAATATGCAGTGGAAAACGAGTACCGCTTTTTCAGTTTTGGCGACAGTATGCTAATCGTATAGGCGTCGCCTCTCCAATTAGCATTTCGCCTTGAAGAGCTATCGGTATGCTCCTTTGCGCCGCTTTGTCTTTCTCGGTTCTAACCCCAAATAATTTAACGGCAAAAAGCAAATATTTTAGATATATTTTAACACGCTCGTCTTTTCAAAGACGAGTTTTTCTTATTTTCCGGCAGAAAGGGATTGATTTTTATAAAAAGCTATGATATAATATAAGATACGCATGGCGCGCCTTCTTTGTTGTTGTACAACAAAGAAGAGCTTTTAAAAGAAAATCTTATCATTGTGAGGAAAACGTATGTCGTTAGACCTTTTTCAAATGGAATGTCAAAATTGCGGCGCGATAATGGATCGCGACAATGCCGTTCGCGGTGTGCTCCGTTGTGAGTATTGTCGTAGAAGCTACGTCTTACCCAAAGAAGACCAAGTTTCCGAAGTGCTCGTCGAATTAGAGCTTGGTAAAACAAATCTCAACGCCTGCGCGTTCACCAAAGCATACGGTGCGTATGCAAAAGCCGTCGAGCTTGATCCCAGCGAGCCCGAGGGATATTTTGGTATGGCGCTTGCTGAGAATAAAATTCAGTATTTAAAGGACGTGGTGCTCGATAAGCTTACCCCCGTTCGTTACGAAAGAAGCGGCGGAAAGTTTTCCGAAAACGCACATTATAAAAAGGCGGTTTCGCTGGCTACGAAGGAACAGGCGAGTGTGTATAAGGAATACGCCAAGGAAATCGACGAAGTGTTTGCCGAGTTTGAAAAATTATATTCGGCAGGCGCGGAATACGATTGCTATTTAGGTGCGCCCGCTGACGACAAATGCGAAGAGCAAAAGGTAGTTTCCGAGCTTTATGAAAGGCTGAAAACGGACGGCTATAAACCTTTCTCGTCTCGCGAAGAGAAAAAGCGCTTTCCCAAGTTTTCCTCTTCCGTCCTTGAACTGTTCGCGCTCGTCAGCGCAAAGTGTTTCGTGACCGTTTGTTTTGACGAAGGGAAATTAAAAAACAAAGAATTTAGAAATAGCTATTCGAGATTTATCGACGTCAATAAATCGGTACGTAAACCCAAAAACAACTTGACTGTTTTGTTCAAGGATAAGCCCGTTGAACAAATCCCCGGCATTTACGGTAAATTGCAAGGTATCCGTTACGGCGACGCATTCGCTTACCGCGATTTAACCAGATACGTGGACGTAATGCTCGGCAGAGTCAAACCTGCGACCGAGGGTATGAACAAGCGTAAAATCGGCGCGATTGCGGCGGCGGCAGCCGTACTTGTAATCGGCGGTACGGTCACAGGTATCGTGCTCGGCACGCAAAATGACAACGGAACGCAAGGCGGCGGAACAAAACCTGCGGAATTCGTATATACCGAAAACGGCACGGACGGCTACAAACTCAGTTCGGTTGTACTCAATGGCAATACGACGCTCGTTTTGCCCGGCGAATATAACGGCTTGCCCGTCACTGCAATCGGAGAGGCCGCGCTCAGCGGTTGTTCGGATTTGACAAAACTGACCTTGCCCGATTGCTTACTTTCTATCGGCGATAACGCCTTTTCAAATTGTAGTAAGCTCAGCGAAATCGTTTTACCTCAAAATCTCGTTCAAATCGGCGATAACGCCTTTTCGGGCTGTTCTTCTCTTTCCGAAATCGTATTGCCGTCAAGCTTAACCAACCTCGGAGACGGCGCGTTCAACGGTTGTACTTCGTTGACTTCCTTCGTCTTACCGCAAACGCTCAGCGCGCTTGGTGGCGGAGTATTTTCAGGCTGTTCTTCGCTTGAAAGTTTGAACGTGGATTTTGGCTTAGTCGATTACACGTTCGGCGGATTTTTCGGTACGGAATATTTCAGCGGTTCAACCGCAGTTTATCAAAGAAATACCGCTTACTATTTACCCGACTCTCTCAAAACTGTAACGGTTACGGGGGAAGATTTACCCTTTGGCGCATTCCAAAACTGCGCGAAGTTGACCGCCGTTCATTTTACGGGCGAAGTAAGCGCTATCCCCAACAACGCCTTCCAAGGTTGCTCGGCTCTTACGGGTTTGACCTTACCCCAAACGCTGACGGAAGTGGGAATCGGCGCTTTTAAGGACTGTTCTTCGCTGGAACAAATCCAGCTTTCCGAGCTGGTTGCAACGGTTGGAAACGAAGCGTTTATGAACTGTTCTTCCCTCGCGTCCGCGTCCATTTTAAACGATTCGGTTACTATCGGCGAAGACGTATTTTACGGTTGTACGGAGTTAAAGACCTTAACCGCGCCCTGCAACATGAAAAAGCTTGCCGAATACTTTGGCAGGGAATCCATACCCCAAACAACCCCCATCGAGTTCGAGACGGTTACTTATTATGTTCCCGCGCTTGAAAAGGTAACCTTAATCGGTGAGAAAATCGTTGAAAAAGGGGTATATGGGTTCGTAAATTTAAAAGAAGCGAACTTGTCTTCGGACTTGACTGAAATCGGCGAGCAAGCCTTTTTGAACTGCGTATCCCTTCAAGGCGTGGATTTCACACACGTCACGTCGATAGGGGATAAGGCGTTCGAGGACTGTACTTCGATTACCCAAATCGAACTCCCCACGACCATTCAAAACTACGGCGCAGAAATTTTTAAAGGCTGTTCGGAAATTGAAAATCTCACGTTCTCGTTCTTTAACGGCAACGATACGTTTGGAAACTTATTCGAAAAAACACAAGCGACGGGCTCACCTGAACCTGCGCCGATCAGCGAGTCGGAAATCACCTACGTATCCATACAGCGTGAAAACGGTGCGTATGCTTTACCTGTTTCTCTTTCTAACGTTTCCGTCATCGGTAACGTTCTTCCTGTAGGCGCGTTTGAAAATTGTTCGTTTATAGACAAAGTGAATTTGGGTTCTGAAATTTCTTCCATTCTCGCGAGAACTTTCTACGGCTGCACCGAGCTTACCAACTTCACGGCGGAAACGAAAATTACGAGCATTGGTTACGAAGCCTTTTACGAATGTGAAAGCTTGGTGGACTATCCGCTTTCCGAAAGCGCGACCTTGCTCGGATATAGCGCCTTCTACGGCTGTAAAGCATTGAAGGAAATCTTTATCCCTACCGCCATTACTTACGTTTCAAATTCTACCTTCCAAAACTGCACCGCGCTTGAAAAAGCGAGCGTGGAGCACGTCCTTGATTTCAGCGCTTCAGCGTTTGAAGGCTGTACCTCTCTCACCGACGTAAAAATTTCGTCGGCGCAATCGCTGAGCGAGAATGCCTTTAAGGACTGTTCGGCAATTAAAAACTTGGAAATTCCAAGCACGGTCGTTTTGTTGAGCAGTACCGCTTTGGAAGGTTTAACGGGGCTGCAATCTCTCGTTTGGTCGGTGGAAGAATTGAACAATTCCTACACGGAGTCCTATTGCGCCTTTAACGGTATTGCAAGCGCAACGGACGGCGCAGTCGTCACTTTCTCGGAGAACGTGACGAAAATCCCTAACTATCTTTTCCCCACTGAAGCGAATATCAAGAAGATAATTTTGGCAGGCGAAAATCTTTCGTCAGTGGGTTCGGGCGTATTCCGTAGCTTTACGCATTTGACGGAAGTGAGTATTGCGTCGGTTGACGCGTGGTTTAAAATAGCGTTTGCAAGTGAAACGTCCAACCCCTTGTCGGACGGCGTAAGCCTGACGGTCAACGGCAACGCGGTCACGGAAATTACCATGCCGAGCGACGTTACTAAAATAGGACAATATCAATTCAAAGGCTTTACGGGGCTGAAATCCTTTATCTTCCACGAAAACTTACAAACGATTGAAGACAACGCCTTTTCGGGCTGTACGGGCATTGAAAAAATTGACGTTGGCAGCATTGAGAACTGGGCAGGATTGGATTTTGCCTACACGTATAGATATAGACATCCTTACGAAGAATCCAAAGGCGAGTTATATGAAAAAGGCGTTTTGATTAAGGAGCTTGTTTTGAACACGGAAACCGTTTCTTCGCAAGCATTCCGAAATATGAGTTTAACTTCCATTACCATAGGAAGCGGAGTGAAAAACTTACAAGAATTCGCTTTCTATTCCAACGAATACGTGGAAAAAATCTACTGGAACGCGCCGCTTGCGTCAGTAGCGGCAAACGCATTCTCGCTCGTAGGGAAAAGTGTGTCGTCGGGCGTGGAAGTAACGATCGGACCTGACGTTGCTATCGTGCAATCCAAACTGTTCAGTATGGTATCAAGCGTGACGAAAATTGTTTTCGAGCCTAACGACGTGTTATGGAAAATTGACTCTGGCGCTTTCCAAAACGCGAAAATTACCGAGTTTACCATTCCCGCGGCGGTAACTGTTATCAACGATTCGGCGTTTGAGAATTGCGTAAACTTGACTTCGATTGAAATTCCCGAAACGGTAACCAGCATTTCGACCAACGCGTTCGGAAATTGTACCGCGCTTGAATCTATCCTTTGGAAAGCGACGAACTCCGCGCAAAACGTAAAAATCTTCAACGGCTCGGGCTCGCAAAACGGCTTGACGGTTACGCTCGGCGAAAACGTAACGAAAATTCCAGCCTTTTTCACGTACGGCGCGAAAGTGACCAAGCTCGTCATTCCCGAAAGTACGGCACTTGAAAGCATCGGAAACTATGCGTTGGCAGGCGCGGCATTCACGAGCTTTACCGTGCCTGAAACGGTTACGGACATAGGCAATGGCGTATTCCAAAACTGCAGCTCGCTCACCGAGCTGACGCTTCCGTTCTTTGGATCATGGTCGGGCGATACGAGCAGTTCTACGACGAAACTTACAAATTTGTTCTACGGCGCAGAACCGAAGTCCTTCAAAAAACTCACGGTGACAAGCGACGACGTACCCGCTTCGGCGTTCTACGGCGCGCTTCGCGTGGAAGAAGTAGTGCTCTTAAAAGACGATCTCACGATCGGCAGGAGCGCGTTTGAACACGTGGATAGCATAAAGAAAGTTATCTGTAGCGGCGACGTTCTTTTAATCGATCAAAGCGCGTTTAACGATTGTTCAGGCTTGCAATCTTTTGAGGCGGCGGGCGAACTGACGGACGTAGGCATGGACGCATTCCGCTTAGCCGTGGCTTTAAAGAGTGTTTCGGCAACGCAAATCGGCTCTATCGGACAAGAGTCTTTCTACGGTTGTAAAGCCTTGACGGAGTTGCCTAAATTCGTCGCAAGTTCCTACGTCGGCAACAGCTCGTTTACAAACTGTACGGGCGGTTTAAATATCCGTGCCGACTCCTTTGCGGACTGGTGCGCGGTCGGTCATATGCTCGATAGCTCCAACCCTTTAAGCAAAGAAAACGCGAGCCTCTATATCGACGGAAAACTCGTTGAAACGGCGGAGTTGACGGACGTAGAAATCATCAATCAATACGCATTCTCTTCCTATGTAAAACTTACGAAAGTGGTGCTCGGCGAATCGGTAACCCAAGTGGGCAAAGGCGCGTTCTTAAATTGCACAAACCTTGCGGAAATAGAAACGCATTGTAAAGCGGAATATCTCGAAAATTCGTTTAGCAATATCTTAGCGACGGCGCAAGTGAATATTCTCAATCTTCGCGGTTGGTGTGAAAGTACCTTTGTCAATAATCAGGCAAACCCTGCTTCGCTGCAAGGCAACTATTTAGTGGACGGCGAGACTCTTGTTAATCTTGAAATTCCCGAAGGTACGAATGCGATCAACGCATACGCGTTCTATAACGGTCATACGATAAAGACGCTCAAAGTCCCCACGACGATTGCAAGCTGCGGTGTGTCAGCCTTCTATAAATGTAACCTTACAGATATCGTTTGGAATGCAAGGGCTTGTGCGGATTTCTCCAAAGTGAAAGAAGGCAGCACGATGCTCACGGCGGTTGAGGTTTTCGATTCCACAAGCGCGCAGGAATGGGGGAAACTTTCCATCACCATCGGCGAAGACGTGGAAATTTTACCTGCGTACTTATTCTATAATATTTGGAGATGCAACGAACTTAAAATCACGGCCTTTACCTTCCTTGCAAAAAATTGCAAAAAGGTCGGAAATGATATGTTTGACTGGAACTTTTCTTATCGAACTCAGCAAATAGGGTACGTGGATATTGCGGATATAAACGCGTGGTCGCAAATCGAGTTTGGATTAAATTCCGCGAATCCGACTGAGTTTACGAATGAATTGCGCATAAACGGAGAAAAAGTCGGCGCGGAAATAGTTTTGGACGACAGCTTTACAAGAATAGGCTCCGCTACTTTTACCGATTTCGATAGATTCGGCGTTACGAAAATTCATACGCCGACGGCGCTTGAAGAAATTGGCGCTTGCGCGTTTGAATACTGTAACTTATTTACCGATATTTCCATTCCCGACACTATCAAAAAAATCGGTGGGTCAGCTTTTCTTAATTGTTCGAATGCAACCTTTAACGGCGGAACGACGCTTAATTTCCTTAGAAATTTGACCGAGCTTGGATCGTCGGCGTTCAGCGGTTGTGGTAAAATTACTGAACTCGTCGTACCAAATAATCCGAATTTGGATTATACGGCAAGTAGTATGTTCTCTTCCTTCGCGGTGGAAAATATCACCGTTGAAGACGGCGTACAGACGTTGGGAGAATACATGTTCTATAACTGCAAAGTTTCGGGAACGCTTACGATTCCCTCAAGCGTTACGACGGTTGGACGTTATATTTTGAGCGGCGCGACGGTGGGTAAGTTGGCTTGGAACGTGAACGTCACGGGCGAACGCACCCTGTCCGATACCATTTTGGCAGGCGCGACGATTACAAACCTTCAAATCGGTAAAAACGTAACCGCTCTTCCCGACTTTTTCACGGGCGGAAACGACGAGGAAAACGACCGCTCGGCGTCCGCTTCCATTACAAACGTTATTTTTGAAGAGGATAGCGTTTGCGAAAGAATAGGGCATTACGCCTTCTATGAGTCGGGCGTTAAGACCTGCAATTTCCCTGCAAGCCTGAAATATATCGGCGATTCCGCCTTCTACTACACACCCTTACAACAATGTGTGTTCTCCGAAGGCTTGGAGCATATAGGGCAATTCGCTTTCGACTGGTGTAAACAATTAACGAGCGTAAGCATTCCCACAACGCTTACTTATTACGGTGCTCGCGCATTCTCAAATTGCGAGAAGATAACGTACGTTTATTGGAACGCAGAAGCTTGCGCGGATATCGAGCATATACAATACGAGTACAGTACGGGATATTGCAATCCGTTCGCAGGGATTTCAACCGAAGCAACCTTTGTAATCGGCAATAAAGTAAAAATCGTACCTGCGTATTTGTGTTTCCAAACCAACGCAAAGGAAATTATTTTTGAAGAAAACAGCATTTGCGAAGAGATACACTCCTACGCCTTTTCGGGTACCTCCAAAGCAACGACTCTCTCTCTTCCCGCAAGCTTAAAGCTTATTGAGCGTTACGGGATCGGGTATTTCGACCGTTGCTCGTTCACGGATATTTTCTTTGAAGGCGACGGAAATTGGCAAACGTCTTGGACGACAACGGAGATTATTAGCGGTAAAGTGGTGGAAGTTCCTCACTATGCAACGCTTACGGCGGATATGCTTACCGATTCCAAGCAAAACTTCAAGTATTTCACAAATTACGCGAGCTCTTCGCCGAGAGGATACGGTAACTGTGTTTGGACGAAGATATAAAACTAAACAACTTAAACAAAATAAAACCTAACGAATAGGAGAAAATTATGGAACAGTTGAAGTGTAAAAACTGTAGAGCAAAGATCGATCCCGACGAAATAGCGTTCGGGGTGGTGCGCTGTAAATACTGCGGATATACGTTCACTTGGCTGAAAAAGGAAGTTGAGCAAAGCGTAATGATCGATTTACAAGTGGGCGAAGACGAACTTGCCGCTTGCGATTTCAATAAGGCTTACGCCGCCTACAAACGCGCCGCGGACGCCGATAAATCGGAGCCTGAAGCGTACTTTGGTATGGCGCTTGCTGAAAACAGGGTACAGTATTTAAAGGATACCGTAAAAGACCGTTTGCAGCCCATTTGCCACGAAGTAGGGGGAAGAAAGTTCTCGGAAAATCCCAACTACAAAAAGGCGCTTTCGCTAGCTACGCCCGAGCAAAAAATTATTTACGAAAGCAGGGCGCAGGAGATCGATTACATACAGGCAGAGTTTGCCGCGCTTGCGCAAAGCGGCGCGAAGTACGACTGTTTCATTTGCGTCAAGGTTACCAAGGACGACGGTAAACACACTGAAGACAGCTTTGCCGCAGGTCAGCTCTATCAAAAGCTCAAGGAAGACGGATATCATCCGTTCTATTCGGAAGAAGAGATAGGCAATCGACGGGGCGCGGACTACGAAGCTATGATTTTATACGCTCTTTACACTTCGCCCTGTATGCTGCTCGTTTGCTTTGATGAGGAGTATTTAAAGACCAAATGGGTAAAGAACGAATACACCCGTTTCGTTGCTTTGCGTTCGGACGATAAAGAGAAAAAGGACGAGCCGAAAATCGCGCTTGTTTACAAAAACGAAGAGCCGAGAAGACTCTCAGGCGCGCTTTCCAAGGTGCTCCCCGTCAATTACGACGGTGCGTACGCATATTCGCAAATTTGTGATTTCGTATCTTCCTTTGCCGGCAAGACGGAAGAGGTTAAAAAACGCGGAAACCGCAAAGTGATTGCAATCGCGGCGAGCGCGGTTGCGACCATAGGCTTGGTCGGGGGTGGTATCGCCCTTGCCCTTGGGAAAGACGATGGAACCTCTTCAGGCGGCGGAAACCTTCCTCCCCCCGTCTTAGAGGTCGAGTACGCCCTTTCCGCAAACGGCGAACTCACGGGCGTTACGTTAAACGGAAACAAGAACGTAACCGTTCCGAGCGAGATAGAAGGGGTACAGGTGCTTTCAATTTCCGCAGATACGTTTGCGGGGAATAAAGAAATAGAAGAGCTTACTTTACCCGATAGCGTGACGAGTATTCCTGCACAAGCGTTCAAAGGGTGTAGCGCGCTTAAAAAAGTAGAGCTTCCCGAAACGCTGTTAACGCTTGGCGAAGACGCGTTCGTAAATTGTTCGTCACTCACCGAGCTCGTTCTTCCAAGCCAAGCAAATTATCAAGCGGAAGACCTGCTTGCAGGCTGTTCGGCATTGACTTCCCTTACCGTAAGCTTTAACGACGAGCAAACGACGTTTGGCGCGTTGTTCGGTACGGAATATTTCTCGGGCAGCACGCTGACCGTTCAAAAAACGGACAGTTATTACCTGCCCAACACCTTGAAAACGGTTACCGTTACAGGCTCGCAGTTGCCCGAATACGCCTTTTACCGTTGCTCGAATTTGACGACCGTCAATCTTTCCGAGCAAATTCTCAGCGTTGGCGAATCCACCTTCCAAGACTGTTCTTCGCTCACTGCCGTGACGGTATCCCAAAGCCTTACCGACGTGGGCGCGAACGCCTTTTCAGGCTGTTCGTCCTTGCGTGCGATTACCCTTCCGCAAACAATCGAAGGGGTAGGGGATAGGGCGTTTGCCGATTGCAGTTCGCTCGTAAAAGCGGAAATTTTAGGCGAGCCGACGCTCGGTCAAACGTTGTTTACGGGCTGTAGCGCGCTCACTGAAGCGACGTTGCCTTTTACCGCGCAACCGCTCGTTCTCTATTTTGGTACGGACGAATTTGAAAACTCCGTTGCCGTACAAGAGTTTGCGCGAGCGGCTACCTATTACCTGCCTTCCGACCTTACCAAACTTACGACGGTGGGGGAAAGCGTCGTTGAAAAAGCGTTTGCAAATTCTTCCAAGCTTTCGCAAATTATCTTTGATCCGACTTTATCTCAAGTCGGCGCGTACGCCTTTGCAAACTGCACGGCGCTCACCGAAGCGAACTTTAACGATTTAGCCTCTCTCGGCGATTACGCGTTTTATAATTGTGGCGTTTTAACGAGCGTTTGCTTTGCGGACGTAGATACGCTTGGTGTGGACGCGTTTGATGGTTGTAGCGCGCTTGCTCAAGCGACGATAAATTCGTCGGACGACTGGGCTACGGCAACGTACGGCACCGCAAAATCCAACCCCTGCTACTACGGCGGAAAAGCGCATACGGCAGACGGACTTTTGACCGAGCTTACGCTCTCTGATACCGTCACGGCGATTTCCGCGTACGCCTTCTACAACTGCTCGGAGCTTGTAAAAGCAAACTTCTCTGAAAACGTAACGACGTTCGGGGCGGAAGCTTTTTACGGTTGCAGCGGTTTGCAAACGGTAAACGTGGCTTCCATTTCGGCATGGAGCGAAGCAACCTTCGCGGACGAAACGTCCAACCCCGTTTTCATGAGCGGGGATATCTCTCAAAACAATCAAACGCTGACGGAAATTGAAATTACGACGCAAACGGTTTCTTCGTACGCATTCCGAGGCGCGCTTTGTCTTGAAAAACTTGTCTTGGGCGAAAACGTAAAAACGCTTTCCAAAAACGCTTTTTCAAAGCTTGAAAACTTAACGAATCTCACATTGCGTTCAACCGAGCTTTCCGATTTTGAAGAAAATCACGAAGTCTTTACCGAGCTTTCCAAGACGAGCAAATCGCTTGCTTTGACGGTGAGCGCAGGCGTTCAACGCATACCTGCTCGCATGCTTTCTTCGCTCGCAGGCGAAGAAGGGTACTTATCTTCCGTCACGTTTGAAGAAAATTCCGCTTTAAAGAGCGTCGGCGTAAAGGCGTTCGGGTTTACGGGCGCGCTCAAAGAGCTCAATCTTCCAACCAGTCTTGAAAGCGTCGAAGAAGGCGCGTTTAGCGGCGTTTATGGGTTGGAAAATATATCCATTCCTTTCTTGGGCACGACGCCGAGTCACAGCGGAGCGACGAGCGATTACTTCGGGGTAATTTTCGGACAAACGGCGTATAAGGACAGCCAAGCGATTTACCAAATCGAAGACCAAGAACTTGTTTATCATATCCCTAAAACGCTCCAAAAGATTACGCTTAAACAAGAAGCGTTGTTTGAAAATGCGTTTAGAAACGTTGTCACGGCAACGGAAATCAAGCTTGAAAATCAACCGACGGAAATTCCCCAAAAGACGTTTTGGGGTTGCAGTAAGCTTGAAAAAGTTTTAGGCGTAGAAAGCGTAAAATATATCCGCGCGAGAGCCTTCGAGGCTTGCTCGTTATTTGATGATTTCAAGGCGTTCACTTCCCTTGAAGAAATTGGCGAATACGCCTTTGAGGATTGCTATTCCATGACCGAAGCGCATTTCCCCGACAGTATGACAAAGGTGGAAAAAGGCGCGTTCGCGCGTACGAGTTTGCAAAAAATCTCCATCAATTTCGTGGGGCGCGAAGCGGGCGGCGAGCCGTCTGAAGCAACCCTTTTCGGCTATATCTTCGGCGACGTTCTTTCGGGCGATTCCACGCAGGTAACGCAATATTATGAGCCAAGCTCTACGGCGTTTACTTTCTCTATTCCAAACAGCTTAAAGTGGGTACAGGTACGCGGTGAGAGTATTCCTTACGGCGCTTTCTATAACTGTAACATGATTGAAGAGGTGGAGATTTTAGACACGGTTACTGAAATAGGAAACAATGCGTTTATGTACGTGAAGAATCTCAAAAAAGTAACCTTCCCGTACGTCTTTAGCGGAAAGTTTAAAAGTGTTTTCTATTCTGCGCAGGAAGTACATATAACGGGCGGTACTTTGCCGTATCAGGCGTTTTATCAAAACACAGCCCTGCAAAAAGTGACGCTTGACGAAGACGTTGGGATTACCGACGACGAATATTCCTACACCTTCTATCAATGCTCCAGCCTTAAACAAATCAATTTACCTGCGGCTTGGACGAGAGTGGGCGGATACGCATTCTACGGTTGTTCGAGTTTGGAGAGCGTAACTTTGCCTGAGGGTTTGGAAGTTTTAGGCTCGTACGCGTTCTATAATTGTAAACTCATCACGGATATAAAGATTCCTGCGAAGGTAACGGATATAGGAATGTCCACATTCCAATCCTGCGCCGCGCTTGAAAACGTGGACACGAGCGAGGCGAACGCCATTACGAACGTCGGCTCATACGCCTTTGATGGCTGTCAGGCGTTAACGCAAATGGTGTTGCCCGACACCGTGCAAACGATCGGCGCTTACGCGTTCAGAAATTGCAGTGCTCTCACCAAAGTCAACGTTCCTAAATCTGTAACTTCGGTAGGGCAAAGCGCGTACTATAACGCAGGGATGGTTGAAGAACTCGTCTGGGCGGCGGAAAACTGTGCGGATTTTAATTCGTACACACACAATACCTTCTTAGGATTTGGCGCAAATAGCGCAAACGGCTTAACGCTGCGCTTTACAAACACGGTAAAACGCGTGCCGAGCTGTATGTTCTATTTCTCGTCCGATATAACGAATTTACCGAAAATTTCAAAAATCATTTTCGATGAAAACAGTTCGTTGGAACAGTTAGGAGAATACGTTGTCTTTGGGGTAGTTTCGGAGATTGAAGAACTCCGCTTGCCCGACAGTGTCTTTAAAATGCAAGAGTACGGAGAGGCATTCTACGGCTTTACGATAAAAAATTGTTATTTGCCGAGCGTTGAAAGCTGGAGTAAATCTACGCACTTAACCTATACAGGTACGAATATTTTAACCAGAGCGGAAAATTTATATATCGAAGGCAATCTATTCACGGAAAGCAGCGAGCTTGTGATTCCTTCAACGGTGGAAAGAATTTCTCCGTATGCCTTTGTCAATTTAAAGAAGCTTCGCAACCTTACTTTATCCGAAGGGGTAAAAGAGATCGGCGAAAAGGCGTTTTACGGTACGGCGATAACTTCAATGACCGTACCCTCGACCTTGACGGACGTGGAAACGGACGTATTCCAAGCTTTGGAATACTCGAGCATAAAGGTTTCGATTGCAGATATTGACGCTTGGGCGGAAATGAACTTCTCTAACGCAGGCGCAAATCCCTTACGTTTTTCGAACGCGCAGCTTTTATTAAACGGAACTTTGGTGACGTCCTTTACGCCCACGAGCGCGGAAACAATCGGCGCGTACGCGTTCTGCGGCTATAGAAAATTAGTCAGCGTGAGCTTGCCTGCATGCGTAAAAGAAATCGGCGCGTCGGCGTTTGAATCGTGTACTCAGCTTCAAACGGTGTTGTTTAGCGAAGGCTTGACTTCGATAGCAGATAAGGCGTTTTATTCTTGTTCCGCTTTAGCAAGCGTTGCGTTGCCAGAAACGGCGCTGGATTTAGGCGATACCGTCTTTTCAGGTTGCAGCAAATTATCTCAAATCACCTTCCCGAGCGAGCTTCAAAAAATCCCCGGCGGATTTTTAGCGAACTGTATTGAACTTAAAAACGTTACCCTTCCTCAAACGCTAACCGAAATTCGAAGCTCAGCCTTTAAGGGCTGTACCGCGCTGACAAGGATTGAAATTCCGCAAACGGCCGTATTAATCGGCGAGAGTGCGTTTGAAGGCTGTAGCGAGCTTACAAACGTTACGGGCATGGTCGGGTTGGAACAACTTTCCGACAGGGCTTTCTACGGCTGCACGAAGCTTTCGGCTTTTGAATTGCCTGAAGGCTTGACTTCGATCGGCGCAAGCGCGCTTGCGAACTGCACCGCGCTTACTTCGCTTGAAATCGGGGAAAATATTTCTTCGATTGGCGATTCCGCATTCGCGGGTATGAGCGAATTAAAAGAAGTGCTTTGGCGTGTAACCGCTTTGCCGAATTTGAGATATGCTTCGTACATTTTCGAAGGGGCAGGTACGAGTTCAACGATGATAGTGACCTTCGCTGAGAATGTTGAGACAATACCTTCTTACCTCTTCTACAACCGTACGAATAAGGCGGAAATCGCGCTCGTTTGGGGCGAAAAATTGACGAAAGTCAACAATCAAGCGTTTTACGGCGAGACGGTTGCTTCGGTCACCGTACCCTCGCTTGCGGACTGGTATGAAATTGAATTCGATGGCTCGAACGCCAACCCCTTGAATTTCAGCGCAAGACTTGTTATCGACGGCGAAACGGTGGTAAGCCTTGACGAATTGTCGGGCGTGACCGTTAAAAAATACGCTTTCTACGGTTATCAATACCTTGAAAAGCTTTCCGTGGAAAACACGACGACGGTTGACAAACAAGCCTTTGAAAACTGCTCGAATTTGTCGAGCGTGTACTGGAATGCGTCCAGCTTGCCCGCGGACGCGCTCGTGGGCGCAGGCGCGTCGAATACTAATTTGACGCTTGAAATCGGCGCGGACGTTACGCAAATTTCAAATAATTACGCGAAAAATTTGACAGGTCTTTACGAAGTGAAATTTGAAGCAGGCGGCGCGATTACGGAAATAGGCAGCAGCGCATTTTCCGGTTGTAGCGCGCTTGAAAAATTCACCGCGCCTGAAGCTCTTGAAAAAATAAACTACTTTGCGTTTGGCAACTGCGTACTTTTAAACAATCTTGTGTTCAGTGAAAAGGTAACGACGCTCAGCGGTAGTGTCTTCAGCGGTTGTACGGCGCTTGAGAGTTTGGTTTTTGAAGCGGATAAAATCAGCGGTGTGAACAGCACGACTTTCCAAAATACGCTGTATAGAACAAACGGTATAACGGCGGGCAATGGCGTCTTCTATTTCTATGATAAAATTTTGGACTTTGATAGCGCGCTCCTGCCTGCTACTTTAACCATTCCCGAAGGAATTACGGGCTTTAGCGGTACGACGTTTGTAAATCAAACGGTGCTTGAAAGCGTAATCTTCCCGCAAAGTTTCCTTGAAATATGCGACAACGCGTTTAGTGGCTGCGGTTTGACGTCCGTAGAATTTAATTCCGCTTTGCAAACGATAGGGGCTAATGCGTTCAAGGGTTCGGCGTTTACCGAAATTACCTTGCCTGCAAGCCTTGCGAGCATCAATGCCAACGCGTTCGAAGGCTGTGCAAGCCTTGAAACCGTTCATTTTGCGGAAGGCTTGACGAACATCGGGGCAAAAGCTTTTTATAACTGTACCAAACTCACGGGCGCGGTATTGCCCGAAAGCTTGGAAAGCATAGGGGATTATGCGTTTGGTTATTGCGGAACGCTGGCAACTTTCGAGATGAAGAACCCCGAAACGACGCTTGGTTCTAACGTGTTCTACGGCACGCAATTTTTATCGAGCGCGACAGTGGACGGATTCTTGTATATCGGAACGGTACTTGCTTGGGCGGATAAAAGTATTGTGAAAGGGGACGTAGTGGTGCGCGAAGGGACGACTTCGATTGCCGGCTCGGCGTTCAAGAGCTGTCAAAGTCTTAGCACGGTTACTCTGCCTTCGAGCGTGAAAAAGATAGGTAACGAAGCGTTTAGAAGCTGTACGTTGCTCAAATCGATAATCTTCTCGGGGGAAAACTCCATTGAAGAAATCGGTGAATACGCATTCACCTCTACCAAGATAACAGAATTTTCTCTTCCCGAGGGAATTCAAAAGATTGAAAAATACGCCTTCTCGTCCTGTACTTCTTTGACCAGCCTTACCCTTCCTCAATCGGTAATAGAGCTTGGCGAAGGCGCGCTTGTAGGCTGTACTTCGCTCTCCGAGCTTGAACTTCCTCAAAGCCTTGAAATCATCGGCGAAAGAGCCTTGTCGAACACCGGCTTAGTCGAGCTTGTTATTCCCGCGAGCGTTAAGGAAATCTCTGTACAGGCGTTCTCGAATAATAAAAAACTCACGAAGACAAATCTTCCGAACACGACGTATTTGGAAACGTATAATTCCTACGGAACACTGCAAAGTAACGCGGCGTTTAACGGCTGTACCGCGCTTACGGACGTTACGCTTGACGAGAATATCGAAGCATTGCCAAATTCGATTTTCTACGGTTGTAGCGCGCTTACAACGATTAGTTTGCCGTTGGCCTTGACCGAAATTGGAAACGCGGCGTTTGCGAACTGTGCCGCATTGACGGATATCGGCGGTATTCCGCAAAGCGTAACGACTATCGGCTCTCAAGCCTTTTACGGTTGTGTTTTGCTTGCCGATATAACCATACCTGCAGGGCTTACTAAGCTCGGTTCGTCCGCTTTCTATAACTGTGACGGATTAACGGAAATCACCTTACCTGCAACTCTTCAAACCTTGTCTTCGGAAGCGTTTTATAACTGTGATAACTTGGCGAAAGTGACTATCCCCGAAGGCTTAAAAACGATTGAAAGCTACGCGTTTTACGGCTGTGCAATTACCGACCTTACCTTGCCTCAATCGCTTACTTTTATAGGTACGTACGCTTTGGGCGGAAACGACTTTACGACGATTGAAATACCTTCAGGGTTAAGATATCTCAGCAATGATCTTTTCGTTAATTGTACGTCGCTTACGGAAATAACCATTCCCGAGAATATAAGCACTATAGAGGAATATGTGTTTAGCGGCTGTACGAGCCTTACAAAAGTAACGATGAAAGGCGTTACCTATATTGATCGTTATGCGTTTAGAGAATGTAGTGCGCTCACCGACATTGATTTTGGCGATAAGCTTACCACAATTGATTCTTACGCGTTCTATAAATGTTACGGCTTGAAGAAACTTTACTTCCCGAAATCGCTGACCAAGATTTATAGATATGCCTTCCAAAACTGCAATTCGCTCGGCGGTAGGAACAGTATTGTATTCGAAGATACGACGGGTTGGTTCTATTATGGAATAGGTTGGCTTAGTTTCGACGTTACTGACTCGTGGCAAACGTATCTTAAAATTTCGGGTGATTACGGATTGGAAAAGAACGTTTATTAAAAGGCTCTGTAATATAGCTATTAAAAAAACAAAATAAGGATAAATGATTATGAAAATGAAAGCATTGGTCTGCGCGAATTGCGGTTCGTCGCTGGAAGTAAAAAAGGACAACGACGGGGTAATCGTCTGCGCCTATTGCGGAAGAGAAACCACTTTACCCAAATATACGATTGCGCCGCAGGTAGCCATTACCTTACAAATGGCGGAAACGGAGCTTTCCGCTTGCGCCTTTCAAAAGGCGTATGATTTATACGCAAAGGCGGCGGAGCAGGACGCAAACGAACCCGAAGCGTATTTTGGTATGGCGCTTGCCGAGTGTAGAGTACAGTACATAAAGGACTCGGTTGCCGACCGTTTGCAGCCTATCTGCCATGAAATTGGGAACCGCAAATTTTCCGATGACGCGAACTATAAAAAGGCGTTGTCGCTCGCAAGTCCCAAACAACGCGCGGTCTATAAAAAGCGCGCGGAAGAAATTGATTATATCCGTTCGCAATTCTTTAAAATCTCTTCGAGCGGGGTAAAATACGATTGCTTTATTTGCGTAAAAGTTACCAACGAAGACAAGGAACACACCGAGGATTGTTTTATTGCGCAAAAGCTCTATCGCGCGCTCAAGGAAGAAGGATATCGTCCCTTCTATTCGGAAGAAGAAATCGGCAGCCGTCGAGGTATGGACTACGAGGCGATGATCTTATACGCGCTTTGCACCTCCGCTTGTATGCTCGTAGTGTGTTTGGATAAGAATTATTTGCTCACAAAATGGGTGAAGAACGAATATACGCGTTTCTTGTCCATGTCCAAGGAAAAGGGCAAAAAAGCAGGCAATCTTGCGTTCGTCTATCAAAAAGAGCCTATTGACAGCCTGCCTGCAATCGACCAAAAATTCCGTTCGATTTGCTACGATAACGCGTATGCGTTCGACGAAATTGAAGGTTACGTTTCGGAATTTTGCGGTAAGCGCGGTAAAAAATACCGCCGTAAACGCGCGAAGATTATAACCGCTTGCGCGCTCAGCGCGCTTGTTTTGGCGGGGGCAGGTACGGGAATAGCGCTTGCTTTGGGCGGAAATGACGAGCCGAAAGACTATTCCTATCAGCTCAATGCGCAAAATGACGGTTACGTTTTAACGGAATGGAAAAAGGCAGGCAGCCTTGCGGAAATCCCCGCTGTGATTGAAAACTTACCCGTTGTGGAAATCGGCGCGGAAGCCTTTAAAAACAAGACTGCGCTTACGGATATAGTCATTCCCGACAGCGTGACTAAAATCGGAACAAACGCCTTTGGCGGCTGTACTTCGCTGAAAAGTTTGACCTTGTCAAGCGCGGTAGAAACGCTTGGAGAATCGGTGCTGGACGGCTGTACTTCGCTCAAAAGCTTGACCGTTCAAACGGACGCGGTGCAAAACCTCGCCGAACTTTTCGGGCAAACGCCCGCATGGTTGACCTCGCTGGATTTTCAAGCGAGTGAGATAGACGAAAATTACGCAAAGAACTGCACTTCGCTCGTTTCGATCAGATTCAGCGCGGAGCTCGAGCAAATCGGCTCGTACGCGTTCTACGGCTGCGGCGCGTTGCAATCGGTAAAAATTACCTCCGAGCTGCAAACGATAGGGGATTACGCGTTCTATAACTGCGGGAATCTCGTTTCAGTGAATTTACCTTTCAGTGTGACGGAAATCGGCGAATACGCCTTTGCGAAAGCTTCTAAGCTCCTTACTTGCAGTGTGCCTAACAATTTAAAGAAAGTGGGTGCAAACGCCTTTGAGGACTGCATTGAACTTGGCAATTTTCTTCTTCCAAACGGCGTACAATCGGTTGGGAACAACGCCTTTAAAAACTGTAAAAAAATGACGCAATTTATATTACCTGCAAGCGTGGAAACGCTTGGTTCGTCGATTATTGCAGGCTGTGAAAAATTGACGTCAGTGAGCGTTTCTCTCGACCATGCCCCCACGTTTGGCTATTTCTTTGGTTCGGAAACCAATCTCTCTTCAGTGTTCCCGTCCAACTTAAAGACAGTGACGGTACTCGGCGCTGTTATTCCGCAAAACGCATTTATTTCTTGCGCAAAGCTTACCAAAGTTGTCGTGTCGGAAAGCGTAGAATCTATCGGGGCGAACGCCTTTTCAAACTGTACGTCGCTGACGCAAGTGCTCTTTGAGGATCAAGACAATTTATGGCAAACGTCCGGCGATATCCAAATTGAAAAGCCGCAGGAAAATAACTACGTAACCTTATTGACGCAAACGCACGTAAACGTGGCGTGGACGAAAATCAAGCAAACCGCAGAATAAGATATTTTTTCTGTGCAAATAACAACTAAAAAAGGCAAAGGGCATAGGTAGGTACGCGTTCTTTGCCTTTTTCTTTGTTAAAAAATGAAGAAAAACGCTCTGAAAAGCGTAAAAAATACCTTGGGTGATTTTGTAGGCTTTCCTTGCGCGCGTACACGCACTATAAAAAAAGAAAATAAATTTCTAAAATTTATTTGACATTGTGAAAATATAGTGATATAATGGTACTGTATAGGCATATTTTTTGCAAAACGAATAAGGGTAGGTAAATTTTATGAATTTTTTTAAGAATTTATTTAGTAGAGAACCTAAAAAATCACAAGAGGAAATCAAGCGCGAGCGGGACGAAAAAATCGCGTCGGTTGCGGAAAATCTCCGCTTGCAAGTGCTTGCGATTAGCAAGAAAACGGACATGGCTGTGAGAAAGGTCAAGGAAGCGCAAATGAAAGGGCTTCCCGACCAAGAAAAGCAAGCTCGTAATCAAGCGCGTCAATTCCTTGCGAGCAAAAAACGCGCGGAAGGTATGCTCATGAGCTTAGAGCTTGCAGTGCAGGCTCGGGATTTGAGTGAGCTGAACGCAACCTTCCTTACCTGCCTTGGCGAATTGTCCGATTGCGTGGTTGCGGATACCAACAGCGTAAACACTAAGAAGATTGAAGACAAGTATATGAGATCGCTGTACGCGCAACAAAAACAAGCGCAACAGGTGGACGAAATGCTTGCAGTTGGCGAATACGGCAATATCGCGTCCATGAATGCGGATTCGCATTTAGAGCTTGACAACGAGCTTGACGATATGCTTTCGTCTATGGATAACTCCTACGGCTACCGCCAAAGATATTAAGGGTTTGGCTAAGAAATAAAGGGGGGATAGAATATGTCCTTTAACGATTTTAAAAAACAATTAAAGATGAGAAGGGAGCAAGAGCAGACCTTCCGTGAACTTGACAATTCGATTATCTCGCTGAAAAAGCGCCGTGACGAATACGCGGAAAGAGCGAAGAACGCTTTAAAATCGGGCGACGAACCTCAATACCGTTCAAGCGTAGCGCTTTTGAAAAACGCAATGTTCAATTTGGCGCAATTAGAAGAAATGCGCACGAATTTCACCTACGCCCGCGACCTTTTGGAAATGCAACAAATGAATAAAAAGTTCGTCAAAACTTTTAATTCGATTATGAGCAGCGTCTATAAAACTTGCAAATCCTTGCGCGTCGGCAGCGTCGGTAAAATTTTTACCAAAGCAGTTTTTAAAAGCAATTCCACCTCGCTTGAGTTGCGTGAAATGCTCCGCGCAAACAATATGACGTTTGAATGCGGCGTCAACTCCGTTTCCGATATCAACGACGAGGACGTAAAGCAGTTGCTTCAAGCTGAACTCAAAAAAGACAACGCCGCTTTCGATCTTTCCTTGGAAGATTTAGAAAAGGAATTTTTAAAAACCAAGGAAGAGAACGAAGAGGTTTCTGTAAAAACTGAAAAACAATCCAAAAAGGAAGAAAAAACTCCCGTAATGGTCGAGGACGGTCTTAGCGCAAACGCGCCCGTTACGCCTGTTATACCCGTAACACCTGTTACACCCGTTACTCCCGTTACTCCCGTAGTACCTGTTACGCCTGTTACGCCGAACGTATCCATTTCAGAAAAGGGCAAGACGCCCGAAGAAGCGGTGCTCAACGGGGGCACGCGTATGGAATATCAATTCAACTGGGACAACTTACCCGAAGTTGGCTTTGACGATATCGCGGGCTTGGAAGAAGTGAAGGAAGCGGTAAGAGTGAAGGTACTTTTGCCTTTGCAAAACCCCGAAGCTTTTGAAGGCTATGAAAAGAAAAACGGCGGCGGGTTGTGTTTATACGGCCCTCCGGGAACGGGTAAGACCATGATTGCGGCGGCAATCGCGCGGGAAATCGGCGCGAAGTTCTGTTCGGTAAAACCGTCCGATCTTCTTCAAACGGGGATCGGGAATACCGAAAAGGCAATCAAGGCGTTGTTTGCAGAAGCGCGTTCTTTCCCTTGCGCCGTTATTTATTTCGACGAAATGGATTCGATTGCGCCCAAGGATACCAAAGCGCAACACGCAAAACAGCTTCGTTCGGAGTTCCTTGCGCAGCTTCAAGGCGTAGAGAGCTATTCCAAAGACAAAGGCAATATTTTATTCCTTGTCGCGGCGACCAACAAGCCTTGGGCGATTGACAGCGCGTTCTTGCGTCCCGGTCGGTTTGGAACGAGAGTTTACGTCGGTTTGCCCGACGCGCCGGCTCGCGAATACATGATTAGAAAGCGTTTTAGCAAAATCGAAAAGAAGGGTGTCGTAACCGTGGCGGAAGACATTGATATTCCCATGGCGGTTGAAGCGACGAACGGCTTTAACGGCTCGGATATTACAAACCTTCTTGATAAGATTGAAGAGATATCCGTTATTCGCAGCGTAACCACGGGCGAAAAAGTGATTATGGCAAGCGACGTAGAAAAGGCGCTTGAAGAAATCCATTCCACCGTGCAGGCGGACGATATCGTGAAGCTTAAGGAATGGAAGGGCGAAAACGATTAATAAACGAGGTTTAGTATGGGATTTTCTGAAGATTATTTGTACAATGCTTACGAAGAGAATTACCGCTTAGCGCTCCAGCTCAAAGAACGCGGCAGGGTTTTAGAAGCGTCTAAAAAACTCGCGGAAGCGGCGGCGTATATGCAACAGCTCGCTCTGCTTTCCGTAGGCGAGGTAAAGACCAACCGCACGCAAACGGCGGAACGCTTGAAATCGGTTGCGGAAGCTATGGCAAAGTCTGCGCCCCAGCCTCAACAATACCCGTCGGCGTCTTACACGCAAGGCTTAGAAAACGTCGGTCAGGTCGGCTCTACCCCCGTTGGAGAGAATGGCGCGGCGGCAATCGACGAGGAAATGCAGGCGTTTTTCTCTTTCTATATGCCCGACGAAGTCAAGCTCGGTTTTGACGGCGTTATGGGGCTTGAAAATGCAAAAGCAGCCGTTCGCGAGTACGTTATCAATCCCATTTTATACCCCGAGGCTTATCATTATAATTTTGAAGACAATAAGGCGATTTTATTATACGGGCCGCCGGGTACGGGTAAAACGACCTTTGCAAAGGCGGTAGCCAAAGAAATTTCACAGCCTTTTGCGCTTATCAACGTGGCGGCGCTCGTCAACTGTTACGTGGGTGAAACGGGCAAAAACATAGACAAGGTATTCGCGTATTTACGCAATTACGTAGAAAAGACAGGTCAGGGCATTACGGTATTCTTTGACGAGCTTGACGAAATTGCGAAAAAGCGCGGCGGTGACGATAAAGCCTCGGCGGCTTCCGTGCCCGCGTTGCTTCGGAATATGGACGGCGTAAAAGGGAATAAAGGCTTCTTAATCCTTGCAAATACCAACTGTCCCGAAATGCTTGACGAAGGGATTTTGGATAGATTCCGTAAACGTATCGAAGTTCCGCTTCCCGACGAAGAAACGAGAAAGAAACTCTTTCTTTTCAAGCTTGCGGACGTGGAAGAAGAGCATATCGAAAAAATGGATTTGGACAAAATTGCAAAAGAATCGTGGGGGCTCAGCGGCAGAAGCATCACAAACGTATGCGACGATTTCAAATACGCGCTTGCGGCAAATGCAGCAGGGGTACGCGAATGCGGGGACTTCACGGAAGAAATCCTTTCTTTGATTGCCGAACGCAGAACTTCGGGAAGCGAAGAATAAATACAGCATAGAAAACAATTAAGGAGGCAAGAGTAATGAAAAAATGCGCATCTTGCGAAAAATATGCCGAAAGCTCGGCGGCGTTCTGTCCATATTGCGGAACGCAATTCCCGAAAGACGAATCGAGCGGGAATAACTCCATCTTCTTAAAATACGCAGAATTTATGGACAACGACGCGCTTTATAAAGTGGCGTGCGGCATGGAATTTGGCGTGTTGCACGAGAAAACGGAAGGGGAGCTGGAAGAAATACTCCGTTTGCTTGCATTCCGCGGACACTTGGAAAGTATGTTCAAATACGCCATGCTTTGCTTAAAGCGCGATCCCGAGGACGAAGAGAACACGGAAATTGCGATTCGCTGGTTGAAGATTGCGGCGGACGCAGGTCACGAGCAGAGTAAAAATTACTTATACACGCAGTATGGACAAAGGGTACGTTCTATGCAAATGTCCCCGTTGATTATGGAAGGTACGGGCAGCGGCTTGGAAGGCTTGGTAAGAGACAGCTTACCCGCTATCGTAAGTATTCTCTCCTCGATTAGAGTTTCCAAACGTAAGCGCAAGACGAGCGCAGGCTCAGGCTTCGTTGTGGAAGGCGGTTACGTAATCACGAACGCGCACGTCGTAGGCGACGATCCTGAGTACGTTATCGCTAAATTCGAGCCTTCGTTGGATAATAAATCATATAATTTATTGCCGCTTATTGTCGATCACAATTTAGACATCGCGGTTTTGAAATTCACAGGGGATATGGCGCGCAGGATCTCGTCCAACCGTCAGCTTCAGCTCCGCTTAAACGACGTAGCGTACGGCGAAAAGGTCTATACCATAGGCAATCCTTTGGGCATGGGCTTGAGCGTGAGCGATGGTATCGTCTCCTGTCCGGACAGAACGACGAACTATCCGAGGAACGCGAAATACGTCATTCAGACGGACATCACGGTCAACCACGGCAACTCGGGCGGCGCGTTGCTTGACGTCAACAATAGAGTACTCGGCGTCATCACTTTCTTCCCGAACGGTAGCGAGGGCGGAATCGGTATGTGCGTACCTTCGGAGTACGTAGTTAAGGTATTAAATCGGTTAAGAAAATAATTAAGAGAAAACCGAAAAATATAAATTTAAAAAATAACATTTATTGTGAGATAAAGGCTTGCAAGAAGGAGAAAATCATGGGAATTATGGACTTGTTTACAAAGAAAGAGAATAGCGTAGCGATCAACGTAAACGACAAATACGTTATGTGGGAAGTGGATATCAGCGATATTGCTTACAATACCGAAGTTACGATTGAAGCAGGCTGCAGAGCGATCTACTTAGTAAACGGCAAAAAAGAAGCAATTTTAATGCCCGGCCGCAGACGTATTAACGCAAAGGAAGACAGACGCGATAAGAACAGTCTTCGCTTGATCGGCGTTTGCGCGGAAAAGAACTTTGTCGTTCGTATCGGCGTAGGCGGCGTGCCTTACAAAGATTGGGAAATGAACATCGAAACGACGGTCGGCACGCACGGCGATTGCAACGTTTCTATCCAAGATCCTTACGAACTCTATAAGAGAATCGGTAAAGCGGACGTAACGCAAGAAGACGTTGACGAATTCATTCGCTCAAAGATTTCCGAACTCTTAAAAACCGAGCTTGCGCTCGTGCTTCAAAACTGTGACTATTTCACCGTTACGAGCGAACAATCGCATATTTCTTCTCAGCTTATCCAAAAATTCAAAACCGAGCTTTTCAACGTCGGCGTAGATTGCGACAACTTCTCGCTCAAGGAAATTTTCTTCCCTGAAGACTACACCAAGGCAAGAAAGGAAAAGGAAGAAAGCGACAAGCAGAAAAAGGAAGAAAAGGAAGCAAGAAGAGAACGCGAACGCGAACAACGCGCGGAAATCGACGCATTCAATTCCTTAAATCTCTCCAACCCCGGCGCTTTTAGCAGTAATACGACCAACACGCCCAGAAGCGGATTCTGTCCCGCTTGCGGCAACAAAGTGCCTTCAGACGCTATGTTCTGTCCTGAATGCGGTAGAAAATTATCGTAATTGAAAGATTAACAATCAATAATTAAAAAACTCAAGTAAAAAATAAGGAGAAAACGAATATGGGTTTATTTGGAAATAAAAAGAGAGAGCTCAAAAAGGGCAACGATACTCTTAAAGATTATGTAATCGACGAAATTGCAAACGTGCTTTCGGAAAGCCGTAATATGCAAGCAAACACAAAATTAAACGATTTGAGAAAAGAGCTTGAATCGCAAGGCTCGTCCGATGATAAGCACGCATTTGCTATTTTAAGACAAATCAAAGAAAAAGTAGAAGAAGCGCACGCTTATATCGTTGATGGTAACACAGGGTTTGCGTTGAACGCAATTTCCGAAGCAATGTCGCTTGCGGCGGAAAGAAGAAAGCTTTGCACGGGTGGCGGAGAGCTTACCAAGCGCGACGAAAAGAAACTTAAAAAAGCCGAAAATATGATGAGAAAATTCGGCGAAGAGAAGAAGACTTCCAAGCCCAAGACGAGAGTGGAAGAGCTTAGAATAGAGCGCGACGAAGCGATTAAAGAACGTGACCGTCATAAAGCGGAAAGAGAAAGATTGCTTGATATTTTGAGCAAATTACCCGTCGTTGATAGAGATATCGAAGACGATATGTTTGAAGCGCAACGCTTAGAAAACGAAGCGCAAAGAAGACTCGACGATATCAACAACGAAATCCGTATCGAAGAAAATGCTCGCAGCATGCACGAAGAGAACAGACGCTTTGCGGAAAATCAAAGCAGAAGAACCTTCAGCCAAGATCAAATGGATATGCTTCAGCAGGATAATGCAGCCATGAACGCGGCAAAGGAAGAGGATTTAAGACGCAACCTCGAAATGCAACAAAACCGCAACGCGAATGCAAATCGCCACAACGAATTACAAGACCAACTCCGCGAAGCAAGCCGCGGTCAACGCGCTCAATCCTACGCGCAAGGTAATCCTTACGCGCAAGCAAGCGCTCAAAGCAATCCTTACGCGCAAGCAGGCGCAAGCGCTCAAAGCAACCCTTACGCACAAGCAAGCACGCAAGGCAACCCTTACGCACAAGGCAATCCCTACGCGCAAGGCAACCCTTATGCGCAAAGCAATCCTTACGGCGGCGCTGCAGGCTCGAACAGCCCCTTAGGTAGCAAGGCTGATATCAATAAAATGATCAGCATTCTCACGCAAAGCCAAGAACAATACAATGAAAAACTCGAAGACGCAAGCGACGAATTGAGAGATTTCGACGCAGCGCTCCGTTCCCTTCTTCAAAAGAGACAAGGCGCAAGCGCGTCCGAATGTTTGGTGCTTGATGGTCAAATCGACCAGCTCAATGCAAAACGCGGCAAGGTTTCGCATACTATTAAACGTTTGAGAAACGCAATCGCGCAGCTCGACGAACAACTCACGCTTATGGGCAAGGTAGAATTCCAACAAGACCTCGAGTCGATGAAGGGCAGAATCCAACAGCTCACGGGCGGCAGATACGCGGATATCGAAGGCTTGTCTATGTATCTTAAAGACGCTATCAAGAAAGAAAACGAAGCGCTTGAAGATCTTGGCGTAGGCAACGCAGTCGTTGACAGCGAAGAAATCACGATGAACAGCTATTCGGGTGCAAGTGCGGCGTTCGCAGATGCAACCAACGTAAAGGACGAAGACAAGTACGCAGCTTTGGAAGCAGAGCTCGGCTTGGCTACCCGCTAATCACAATCGACCAAACATAAAAAAAGGATTAACATTATGGCAGATTTTTTGATTATTGCCGCTGAAACCATGAAGGAAAAAGCGGATAAGGAAGCTTCGGCAGGCTTGAAGAGCGCGGCTCAGTCCTACAAGGCGGCGGCGAATAAATATCGTCAGGCGGCGGAACGTTATCCCGAGAAACGCGAAGTATATCTCACTTTCTCGCAGGAATGTGAAGATAAGGCGGCTGCGGTAGCAAACGGCAGCTTTGCGCCTAATTCTTCGGGAAATTCCAATAATAGACAAAATACTTTTGGCAATCAACGTGGCTCAAACGGCGGAAACGGCGGCGGTACGCCCCCGCAACGCGGCAACAACCAAAGCAACGTGAACGCGAACGCAAATTCCCAAAGAAGAGCGGAAGCAAACGCGCAGGCGGCGGAAAAGCCTACCGTGGAAGAAGCGCTTGAAGAATTGAACAGCTTAATCGGTTTAGGCTCGGTTAAAAACAAGATCAACACGTGGGTAGCAACGGTTAGCTACAACAAGAGAAGAGAGGATATGGGGCTTCCCGTAAACAAGGATTTCTCTTATCACCTCGTCTTTTCGGGCAACCCCGGTACAGGTAAAACCACCGTTGCAAGACTTATGGGTAAGATTTACTGCGCGCTTGGTATTTTGTCCAACGGCGAAGTTATAGAAGTACAGCGTAGCGACCTCGTTGCAGGCTACGTCGGTCAAACTGCGCCTAAGACGAAAGAAGTGGTGGAAAAGGCAATGGGCGGCGTGCTGTTCATTGACGAAGCGTACACCCTTTGTCAAGGCGGCGAAAACGACTTCGGTATGGAAGCAATCAACACCCTTTTGAAAGAAATGGAAGACCATAGAAACGACCTTGTCGTTATCGTAGCAGGGTACACCGATTTGATGGCGGAATTTTTGAAAAAGAACCCCGGTCTTTGCTCCCGTTTCGCAATTGATTTGAACGACACGAGCGCGTCCGAAGTGGAAAAGGCGAAAAAGCAAGCAAACTTGATTGAGTTTGACGACTATACCGGCGACGAAATGTATAAAATCTTCCAAAGACATTGTAAGAAATACGAATACGTACTCGATTCAAAAGCCGACCGCGCCCTTCGTAACCACTTGGACTATTTATACGCAAAGCGCGATAAGAACTTTGGTAACGCGCGTGACGTGCGTAACTTGTTCCAAGCAAGCGTTTCCAACCAAGCGTTGAGGTTGCAAAAGGATATGTCCGCGTCGAGAGAAGATATGATGACGTTGACGTTGGAAGATTTGCCTTTCTTGGCTAAATAAGGGGGGCAGGTATGCAATGTAAGAAATGCGGTGGGGATATGAAGCTCACCGAACTTGGCACTTATAAGTGCAAATATTGCAATTATGAAGAGGCAGGTACGATGCCTGCGCCCGTAACGGCGGGAAGAACGGGAGACGTTGGTGCAGACCTTTACGAAAACGTCGTAGGCAGCGTTTTGCAAATCCGTTGGTACGTCACGAATGGGTTGGAGCGCGGCGTTTGTTCGGGATCGGGATATCTCATCACCGAAGACGGTTACGCGGTAACCAACACGCACGTTGTCGTAGGCGATAATTATAAGCCCGTTTCCGAGCTTGAAATTATCGTAAACGACCAAAAGGTCAAAGCGAAAGTTATCTGTATCGGCGACAATAAAGGCGGAGACGGCAACGGCGAAGACCTTGCGATCATTAAGCTTGACAAAGTTCCCAAAGGCGCGAAGCCCGTCACTTTTGAAAACTATGACAAAGTGAAAAACGGACAAAAAATATACATACTCGGCAATCCTGCAGGTATGGGTATGAGTATCACGTCGGGAATTGTCAGCGACCGTTTGAGAGACGCGTTCGGCAAGCCCCGTATGCTTACCGACTGCACCGTCAACGGCGGTAACTCAGGCGGGCCCGTATTCAACGAGGCGGGAAACGTTATCGGCACGGTAGTTGCGAAAATCAACAACCGCGAAGCCATGAATTTGGTAATTCCCAACCCGGTGGTTATCGATTTCCTGAACAAAAATAGACAAAGATTTTATAGGGCATAACGTAATCCCCCGAAAGCTGTGGCTTTCGGGGGATTTTTTCAAGCAAAAGCTAACAATCGTCGCCTTCTTTTTCACACATAAACGCCCAGTAGCGTTTGGGCATATACAGCTTCATTTGCCGTGTGTTTTTGCGCATGGGGATCGCGACGGTATGATAATATTTTTTCCAAAGCGCAGATACTGAGCGTTCTCTCTCGGTAATGCGAACGTCGGCTTTTTGGACGGGTACGCAAATATCCCTTTTTCCGTCGTACAATACGGCGCGGTTTCGCTTTACGTCGTGAATGACGAAAGGCTGCGTTTTTAAGCGGGATTTAAAATGCCGAGAAAGCAGCTCGATAACGTCGTTGTCGGGCGCGCAGTCGGCGTAAAGCACGCCGTTCTCACATTCTTTAAACCGTAAAAATCCGTGCAATCGATGCACCTCGTTCCAAACGTTTGAAATATAATCGCGGGCTTTGCGCACAATTTCAAGCGAAAAATTTTCGCGCGCGCGGTGTCCGTGCTTGATGATTAATTTCATATACTTGAAGGCGATTTGTTCTCTATCGGGGTAGCAGGTACGCAACAAACAGTCAATTTCAAGAAAAATCCGCGCGTCAAGAGCTTGTAGTTTTTCACTTACTCGTTTTGCTTTTTCTTCGTTAATGGGAACTTCGATCCACTCGTCTGAGAGCGAGCATTGAAAATTATTTTGCGAAGTCAGGTAGGCGTCTTTGCAGGCGTACGCGTCGAACACGGCGGTGAAAAAGCCTAACCTGCTCCCGTCGGTATGAAAAATTTTTGCCATAATATCCCCCTTGGTTATAATTCGCCCGTCAAAACGCTGGTTGCGATTTGCGGGGAAGAAGAAAGCAAGAACTGCTTTTCCGATTGCGTTGCGGATAGCAAAAGCTTGGTTTGTTCTTCTTCGAGTATAGCGGGTTTAGAAAAAAGAGAGAGCTGTTCACTCGTTTCCGCGCGTTCGGCAAGCGCCAAACGGTATTTGACCGTATCCTGCCTATCGCTCCCGATAAATTTTCCGTTTGCCGTGATAAAATATTTCGCGCGTTTGAGTACGATCCGCATTTTCTTTAGATGCTCGAAATTGAGCGTTGTGTGCTTTCTCGCCTGTACGATTTTATACGCGCCTTTCGCGCCGATACCGGGTACGCGGAGTAGTTCTTCAACGCTCGCGCGGTTGACTTCTATCGGAAAAAGCTGCATATTCCGAAGCGCCCAAGCGCATTTTGGATCGTATTCGGTTGGTAAATTTTCGTCCGTCGGCACAATCTCGTCGGCGGAAAAGCCGTAAAATCGCATCAGCCAGTCTGCCTGATACAAGCGGTGTTCACGAAGCAGTTCGACCTTTTCCGTCGGCAAAATCGGATCTTGTACGACGGGCAAGTAAGCGGAATAGTACACTCGTTTTAAATCAAACTTTCGATACATCGCCTCGGTTAATCTTACGATTTGTCCGTCTGTTTCTTTGGTTGCGCCCACAATCATTTGCGTGGTTTGCCCTGCGGGTAAAAATCTTCCCGTTCCCTTCTTTTGCGTCAAGCCCGTTTTTCGTTTGTGTTCGAGCGAAAACTGCTCTTTCTTTATTGCAAGCTCGCGCATGGGATTGAAAATACTTTCCTTGCTCTTTTGCGGCGCGAGCAGTTTTAAACTTTGGCTTGTCGGAAGCTCGAGATTATAGCTCATTCTATCCACGAGCGAGCCTGCAAGCTCTGTCATTCTTAAATCGGAATGGGGGATACCCTTTAAATGTATATAGCCGTTAAATTTATATTGCTTACGCAGCATAGTCACCGTACGTAGCAAAAGCTCCATGGTATAGTCGGGATTTTTGAATACGGCGGAAGATAAAAAAAGCCCTTCGATATAATTCCTGCGGTAAAAATCCACCGTCAGTTCGCAAATCTCTTCAGGAGTTAGCGTGGCGCGTTCTACGTCGGCGCTGCGCCTATTCGGGCAATATTTACAGTCGAAAACGCAATCGTTGCTCATTAAAATTTTAAGCAGAGAAATACACCGCCCGTCCTGCGTAAAGGAATGGCAAATTCCCCCGAAAGAAGCGTTCCCAAGCCCGTTTGGCGTATTCCGCCGCCTTGAGCCTGAAGACGAACAGGAAACGTCGTATTTCGCGCCGTCCGTTAAAATTTTCAGCCTGCCTTCGTCGATCATTGTTGTCCGCCTTTCCTTTTTAGTTTCCCGCCTTTTGTTTCATTATAGCACTTCGTTTTTTAAAAGTCAAACAAATGTTCGTATTCCGTGAAAAGTTTTTTGTGAAAATTTTAAGTAAAAAAAAGACTTCCCGATTTCTTATTCGGGAAGTCTTGGATTTTTATGAGAGAAATCTTAGTCGTCTAACTCATTTGAATTGTCTGTATAGTGCGCGGTTTGTTCGGGTTCTTCGTGGCGGGGACGCAAAATCAAGTAATCGGACAAGATACAAATCGCCAAAAACCCAAACGTAAGGTAGGCAAGACGCCAAATCATATCGGTATCGGCAGGGGTACTGTCGAGTTCGTACTTTTCCGTTTCAGGCAAAGAACCGTCGAAGCTATTGATAAAGTTCTTGGGGACGTAGCCGAGAAGTTTCCCGTTTTCCGTTTCATATTCGATTAAATAATAATCGTGGTCGAGTTTGGTAATTTCCCCTAAGAGCTTCACTTTTTGGTTTTTGGTGAGCTCGTCCACCGTCATTAAGCTATGCAAATATGGGAACTTGTACAAGTGTACGCCGTTGCTTGCGTAGCCGTACTGCTCTTCCGTGTACGAAACGGAAAATTCGTTTTCGGAAAGAAGTTCGCAGCAGTCTTTTTTAACAAGGTAGGTGCGGTATTCGCGAAGCTCGCCGTCATATTCGGCAAGGATATTATATTCGCTCGTTGCCCCGAGTTTTAACGCGGTGTGCAAGCGTTCACTCCTTGTTAAGCTAAGATAGGGGAAGTAAGCGGAGTTTTCTTCAAAGCTTTCAAAATCAAATTCAACGAGCACGGCGTTTTGCTTGGTTTGGACGATCTCCACTTTCGCACATATTTCAGAGAAAATATCTTGGTGGGAAGTTTCGGTGACGATCGTGTTTACCGTGGGCAAGTTAAGGTCGGTCGTAGAGAGAACGTAATTTCCGTCGTATAAGACGTAGGTAGAATTTTCTTCCACGCCGAACGTGATCGAAGTTACGCTCGGCTGGGTTTCCGAATATACCGCTTGCTTTGCAAGCGAAAATTCCACCGTGGACCAACCGTTCATCGCTACGTATTTAGTCAGCGTATCCCCCGTTAAGATATAGACGTTTCCGTCGTAATCCACGCTCAGCTTTTCGGCGTTCATGGGCATTGTGAAAAGCTGGGTATCCGCTGCCGTCGGATCTAAAAATTCCGCTTCCGTATATTTATAGAGATTGCCCGATTTTGCAACGTATAAGTTTCCGTAAACGTCGGATGTAAGCATGGTGGGGTGAGAACCGCTTTTTACAACGGGTGCGGACAACGTCCATTCCGTTTTTTCCGCGGAAGTCTTTTCAAGGCTCGCATAATAATAGCCGTTGTTAGAAGTGACGAAATAATATTTTCCATACACCCCGACCGCGCCTGTCAGTTGGTTTCCGCCAAAGCTGAAAGAAGTTAAAAATTCTCCGTCGTTAAGGTCGTAAAGGTAAGCGCGTTCATTTGTCCATACGAGCACGGTATCTTGCGTTGCGCAAAGTTTTTGCTCGGCTGCGTTTTGGATATCGGTAGGGATTATCGAATACGTTCCGTCTTTTTCACGGACGGAAATGCGGGAGTTGCCCGCGTCCGCGCTGATGATTTTCCCCTCGTGCAAGAGTACGTCCGTCGCGCCGTTTAAACGGTTTTGAGAAGAGGACGCCGCGCAGATTTGATAGTCGGTAAACGCCGAAGCGGAAAGGGAATATTGCTTGACGCTGTCCCCGTCGATCGCATACACGAAATCATCGAAAATCGAGAGTTTGGAGAAATTACCTTCCGCGCTAAAGAGCGGTTCGGCGTTGCCGCCGCTAGCATACAGGTCTATAAAATCGTAAACGGAGAATATTCCCGAATTGTCCGTACAGCAAAACAGCGAGTTGGTAACTGCAACGCTCGTCAAGGAATTTGAGAAATTACTGATAAAACTCGACTGCGCATTTGAATACTTGTACAGGTATTTACCGCTGTCCGTATAGAAAATTTCGCCGTTGGATATTGCAAGTACGGTGTCCGAAGTCAAATTATCCACAATCGCTGTGCTGTTTGAGAGCGAAAGGTTGGAAAGCTCCGCTTTGGAAATGGAAGAGATCCCGCCCGAAACGTTGCTGAAATACAAATCGTTTCCCGCGATTGCAAAGGTACTGCAAACCAAGTCCTCACGCTCGCCCGCAAGCGTTGCCGTAGCGGGATTTAAGCGGTAAAGCGAAGTGGATTTATCGGAAAAGTACAGCGTGCCGTCGTCGGAGAACTGAAGCTTTGTCACGTCGTTTTTGGACTGATCGATATTTTGGCTGTGGGCGTATTTTCTGTAAACGCCTTCAAACGCGTCGTAAAGATAAATACAGTTTTTGTCCGAAATTGCCGTGTAACGTTCGTTTACCGCTACGTCCGAGGGTGCAGTCAGGTTCAAGTACTGTTCATAGCTTGTGGGCAAAATCAGCGTATCGGCCGTTTCTTCGGCGCTTGCCGTGAAAGAATACGGGGCAGCCATTGCTCCAAGAGCCAAACTTGCCGTAAATCCGAATATGCAATATGAAATTTTTTTCGTATAGTGTTTCATGATATCATTATAGCACGCTTTGTCGAAAAAAGCAATAAATTGTCTTATTTTTCTGCTTTATTTTTTTACCAACTCTTGA